>NZ_JBQQBY010000014.1:0-187143 GCF_052246385.1 Streptomyces sp. 8N616
GCGGTTGCCCGTCTCCGCGAACTCCTTGGACTTCTCCAGCATTCCCGCCTCGATCTCCTCATCCGTAGCCGGTCCGGCCACGTCGGGGGCGAACTGCTCTGTGATGCTTCTGCTGATTTTCATGCTGCAGAACTTCGGACCGCACATCGAGCAGAAGTGCGCGGTCTTCGCGGGCTCGGCCGGAAGGGTCTCGTCGTGGAAGGAGCGGGCCGTGTCCGGGTCGAGGGCCAGGTTGAACTGGTCCTCCCAGCGGAACTCGAAGCGCGCGTCGGAGAGGGCGTCGTCCCACTCCTGCGCGCCCGGGTGGCCCTTCGCCAGATCCGCCGCATGCGCCGCGATCTTGTACGTGATGACCCCCGTCTTCACGTCGTCACGGTCCGGCAGGCCCAGGTGCTCCTTCGGCGTGACGTAGCAGAGCATCGCCGTGCCCCACCAGGCGATCATCGCCGCGCCGATGCCGGAGGTGATGTGGTCGTACGCGGGCGCGACATCCGTCGCCAGCGGCCCCAGTGTGTAGAAGGGGGCCTCCTCGCAGATCTCCTGCTGGAGGTCGACGTTCTCCTTGATCTTGTGCATCGGGACGTGGCCCGGGCCCTCGATCATCGTCTGGACGCCGTGGGACTTGGCGATCCGGTTCAGCTCGCCGAGCGTGCGCAGCTCCGCGAACTGCGCCTCGTCGTTGGCGTCCGCGATCGAGCCCGGACGCAGACCGTCGCCCAGGGAGAACGTGACGTCGTAGGTGGCGAGGATGTCGCAGAGCTCCTCGAAGTTGTCGTAGAGGAACGACTCCTTGTGGTGGGCCAGGCACCACGCCGCCATGATCGAGCCGCCGCGCGAGACGATGCCGGTCTTGCGACGGGCCGTCAGGGGCACGTAGCGCAGCAGCACGCCCGCGTGGACCGTCATGTAGTCGACGCCCTGCTCGGCCTGTTCGATGACGGTGTCCTTGTAGATGTCCCAGGTCAGCTCCTCGGCCCTGCCGTCGACCTTTTCGAGTGCCTGGTAGAGGGGCACGGTGCCGATGGGGACGGGGGAGTTGCGCAGCACCCACTCGCGGGTGGTGTGGATGTTGCGTCCGGTGGAGAGGTCCATGACCGTGTCGGCGCCCCAGCGGGTCGCCCAGGTCATCTTCTCCACCTCCTCCTCGATCGAGGACGTGACCGCGGAGTTGCCGATGTTGGCGTTGACCTTCACCAGGAACCGCTTGCCGATGATCATCGGCTCGGTCTCGGGGTGGTTGACGTTCGCGGGCAGCACCGCGCGGCCCGCCGCGATCTCCTCGCGGACGACTTCGGGCGAGACGTTCTCGCGGAGCGCGACGTACTCCATCTCCGCCGTGATCTCACCGCGGCGGGCGTACGCGAGCTGGGTGACGGCGGCCCCGTCGCGCCCGCGCCGCGGCTGGCGCGGCCGACCGGGGAAGACCGCGTCCAGACCGCGCAGATCAGTCGCTCCGCTCCGGAGCAGGCCCCCACGCGGCGCGGTGTGCTTGATGCCGTCGTCCTCCGGACGCACCTGGCGCCCGGCGTACTCCTCGGTGTCGCCGCGCGCGATGATCCAGTTCTCGCGGACCGGGGCGAGGCCGCGGCGGACGTCGGTCTCGACGGTGGGGTCGGTGTACGGGCCGGAGGTGTCGTAGAGCGTGACGTCCTGCCCGTTGGTGAGGTGCACTCGCCGCACCGGGACCCTCAGGTCGGGGCGCGAGCCGGTCACGTAGTCCTTGTGCCAGCCGACCTCGCGCGAGCTTTCGCCCGACTCGCTGGTGGCAGGCGTGTGTGCATCCTGAAGGGTCATGAGACCTACTCCCTACGCCGGCATTACCCGGTAACAGGTTCGGCGGTCGACGCAGCGGCTTCCGCAGCCGGGTCACCGGCCTTGGCCAGATGTCCCGTACGGAGGTCAGCGCCCTCTCAGCCCGGTGCTCCGAGCTCCCGCGTGTGCAAAACGCCACCACGGTAACGGGTCGTTCGGGGGCGTGAAAAGGGGGTCCGGCAGAGCGGAGCCGGGACGGATCCGGCCTGCCGGGCCCGTGCCCCATACCGTTTTGCGATGATCGGGCGGTGACCCCTACGCCCGAGCCCCGCCCCGAGCACCGCCACGAGCCCCTCCCGCACACCCACAGCCACGGGGCCGCCGCGCCCGTATCGGTCCATCTCCGCAAGGTCATCGCCGCAGTGCTGATCCCGTTCGCCGCGGCCGTCGTCGTCGGTCTGGTCGTGCTCTGGCCCGGCGGTGTCCCGGAGCACGAGCGGACCGGAGTCGGCTTCGACCGGCAGACCGAGTCCGGCAGGGTCGTGAAGGTGGAGGAGGTGAACTGCGCGGACGTGAACGTGCAGCCGCAGCAGCCGTCCGCCGACGGCTCGGGCCGGCCGGCGCCGGGCGAGGGCCAGGAGCAGGCCGGCGGCACCTGTAAGCGGGCCACGATCGAGGTGACGTCGGGGAAGGACAAGGGCCGGACCTTCGAGGAGGTCATCCAGCCCGACGCGCCCCGGCAGCTGGACGCCGGGCAGGGCGTCGTGGTGGCGTACGCCCCGGACGCCCCGCGCGAGCTGCAGTACTCGGTCACCGACGTGGACCGCGGGTTCCCCATGACGCTGCTCTCGGCGATCTTCGCCCTGGCCGTGGTGGTCGTCGGCCGCTTGCGCGGGCTGATGGCGCTGATCGCGCTCGCCGTGAGCTTCGCCGTGCTGTCGTTCTTCATCCTCCCGGCGATCCTGCACGGCTCGAATCCGCTGATCGTGGCGGTGGTCGGGAGCAGCGCCATCATGCTGATCTCGCTGTATATGTGTCACGGTCTCAGCGCCCGTACGTCCGTGGCAGCCCTCGGCACGCTGATCTCGCTGCTGCTGATCGGGCTGCTGGGCTCGCTGTTCATCGGCTGGGCGGAGCTGACGGGCAACACCTCGGACGAGACCGGGCTGATCCACGGCCTCTATCCGGAGATCGATCTGAGCGGTCTGCTGCTCGCGGGGGTCGTCATCGGGTCGCTGGGTGTGCTGGACGATGTGACGGTCACCCAGACCTCTGTGGTGTGGGAACTCAAACAGGCCGACGAGACGATGACGGCCCGTCAGCTCTACCGTGCGGGCCTGCGGATCGGCCGGGACCACATCGCCTCGGTGGTCAACACGCTCGTTCTCGCGTACGCGGGTGCGGCGCTGCCGCTGCTGCTGCTCTTCTCGATCGCGCGCAGCGACGTGGGCACCGTCGCCAACAGCGAGGTCGTCGCGGAGGAGATCGTACGGACCCTGGTCGGCAGCATCGGTCTGGTCGCGTCGGTACCGGTGACCACGGGCCTGGCCGCGCTGGTCGTCTCGGCGGACCGGCCGGTGCCGGGGGCGGGTGTCCGCCCCCGGGCTACCAGTCGCCGCGGGAGGAGGAGGAAGTGAACTTCCGGACCACGTAGATCAGTCCGGCGACGAGGGCGACGAACACCAGAAGCTTGAAAAGCAGCCCGATGACGAAGCCGACCACGCTCATGATCAGGCCGCCGAAGACGATGATCGCGAGCAATGGCACCGCGACCCACTTCACCCACCACGGCAGGCCCGCGAAGATCTCCTTGACAGCCACGTTCGTCCCTGCTTCCGCTTGTCGCTCCCGGTCTTTCCGGGAGGCGGGTGTCTTCGATGCTAGGCGCGGCAGGGTGCCGTACGGACGGCCCGCGGCCCCCGTCCTTCCCTGAGCGGTCCCCTAGGGATGCGCGGAGCCCGGGTCAGCTTTCCGGGGGAGAGAAGACGACCAGGACCCTCAGGTCCTCGCTGATGTGGTGGAACTTGTGGGGCACGCCGGCGGGCACGTACACCACGCTGCCCCGCGCGACCTGCGTGGTCTCCGTCCCGACCGTGATCGAGGCGCGGCCGCTGACCACGAAGTAGACCTCGTCCTGCCGGTGCGGCTGCTGCGGGTCGACGGTCCCGGCCTCCAGCGCGTACAGCCCGACCGACATGTTCCGTTCGCGCAGGAACTGCAGATACGCCCCCTCGTTGGCGGCGCGCTCCGCCTCGAGTTCATCCAGCCGGAACGCTTTCATTCCCGTCCCCACCCTTAAGCTCAGCCGATCAGTTCTGCGACGATCTCACCATGAAGCACTTCGTAGTCAAGACGATCGCCAATGCGGGAGCCCTGGCCGTGGCCATCTGGCTGCTCCAGGACATCACGCTCACGGGCGAGAACACCGGCCGCAAGGTCCTCACGCTCATACTCGTCGCGCTGCTTTTCGGCCTGGTGAACTTCGTGGTGAAGCCGGTGGTCAAGCTGCTGACCCTGCCGCTCTTCATCCTCACGCTCGGTCTGATCACGCTGGTGGTCAACGCGCTGATGCTGCTGCTCACCTCCTGGCTCGCTGGCGAGTTCGATCTCTCCTTCCACGTGGACGGCTTCTGGACGGCCGTGCTCGGCGGACTGATCGTCTCGATCGTGTCCTGGGCGCTGCACGTGGCGCTGCCCGACGACAAGGACTGACCACGGGTGACGGATGATGGGCCCATGAGCTCGTCGTCCCGTCCCCCGTACCGGGTGTGCTTCGTGTGCACCGGGAACATCTGCCGCTCGCCCATGGCCGCGGCCGTCTTCCGCGCGCGCGTGGCGGAGGCCGGGCTCGACGGGCGGGTCGAGGTGGACAGCGCCGGCATCGGCGGCTGGTTCGCGGGCGAGAGCGCGGACACGCGGGCCGTCGCCGTCCTGGCCGCGAACGACTACGAGGCGGAACACATCGCACGGCAGTTCCGGGCGGAGTGGTTCGCGGAGCGCGACCTGGTCATCGCCCTGGACCGTGGCCATGTCCGGGAGCTGCGGCGGCTCGCCCCCGCCCCGGAGGACGCCGCGAAGGTGCGGCTGCTCCTCTCCTACGTCCGCAGCACGGGCGACGTCCCGGACGTCCCCGATCCCTATGACGGCGACGCGGACGGCTTCGAGCACTGCCTCGCCCTGATCGAGCCCGCCGCGGAAGCCCTGCTCGACGCGGTGCGCACCACGCTCGAAGACAGCCAGGAGGCCGCACATGACCGGTGACGGAACCCGCGTCGTACGGGCCGGGCTGCCGGAGCCCGCGGCGTACGAGCCGGCCATGCCGGGCCCGGTCTTCGCCGCGCACTACCACCTGCCGGGCGAGCCCGTCGGCCCGTACACCTACGGCCGCGACTCCAACCCCACCTGGACCGGGCTCGAGCGGGCCATCGGCGAGCTGGAGGCGCCGGGCGCGGACGACGTGCAGACTTCCGTCTTCCCCTCCGGCATGGGCGCGGTCTCCGCCGTGCTGCTGTCCCAGGCGCGGACCGGCGATGCCGTGGTGCTCCCGGACGACGGTTACCAGGCGCTGCCGCTGGTGCGCGAGCGGCTCGAGGCGTACGGGGTCGAGGTGCGCACGGCGCCGACCGCAGGCGACGCGCAGATCAAGCACCTGGACGGCGCGAAGCTGCTGTGGATCGAGTCGCCGTCCAACCCCGGCCTGGATGTGTGCGACATCCGGCGGCTCGCGGACGCCGCCCATGAGGCGGGCGCCCTGGTCGCCGTCGACAACACGCTCGCGACTCCGCTCGGCCAGCGCCCGCTCGAGCTCGGCGCGGACTTCTCGGTGGCCAGCGGCACCAAGGCTCTGACCGGCCACGGCGATCTGCTCCTCGGCTACGTCAGCTGCCGCGACCGCGAGCTCGCGGCGGACGTACGGCTGTGGCGCAGGACGGCGGGTGCGATTCCCGGCCCGATGGAGGCCTGGCTCGCGCACCGCTCACTGGCCACGCTGCAGCTCAGGGTCGACCGGCAGGCGGCGAACGCCCTGGCCCTCGCCGGGGCGCTGCGCGGCCGCCCCGAGGTGACCGGGCTGCGCCACCCCGGGCTGCCGGACGACCCCGCGCACACGGTGGCGGCGCGGCAGATGCGGGGCGGCAGGTTCGGCTGCGTGGTGTCGTTCACGCTGCCGGACCGGGAGCGCGCGGAGCGATTTCTGGCCGCGCTGCGGCTGGCGGACGACGCGACGAGTTTCGGCGGCGTACGGTCCACGGCCGAGCGGCGCGGGCGGTGGGGCGGGGACGCGGTGCCGGAGGGGTTCATCCGCTTCTCGGTGGGCGTCGAGGACGCGGAGGACCTGGTGGCGGACGTGTTGCGTGCGCTGGACGAGGCTGCTGCCGGGCAGTGAGCGGGGCGCAGCGGAGCACCGCGGAGGCGTCGTCGGGCGGCTCGAACCTCCCCCCTCGTGGCTCGAGCCGCCCCGGTTCAGCGAGCAACGAACCGTGAAATCAAGGCTAGTTGACTCTGCGTCAGTGTCCAATCACACCAGCGACACAGACCTATCGACAAATTTATAGTTGGCATCGGTTTGAGACGGCGCCGTCGAGCACGAGGGGTGGGCATGGATCTGGCCCTGCTCCGTACGTTCGTCGCCGTGCACCGCGCAGGGTCCTTCACCCGCGCCGCCGCGCTCCTCGGCCTCTCCCAGCCGGCCGTCACCAGCCAGATACGTTCGCTGGAACGGCAGTTGGGGCGCCCGCTGTTCCTCCGCAGGGCGCGGGGCGTCACCCCCACCACCATCGGGGACGAGCTCGCCCACAAGGTCGCGCCGCACCTCGACGCGCTGCTGGAGATCACCGAGGCGGGCCTCGGCGAGGGCACCGCCGAGCGCACGCTCCACCTGGCGGGCCCGCCCGAGTTCACCGCCTTACGCGTGCTGCCCGCGCTCACCCCGCTCATCGGCCAGGGGCTCGCGCTGCGGACCTCCTTCGGGAGCGCGGAGGAGACGCTCGACGGGCTCGCGGCCGGGCACCACGATCTCGTCATCGCCACCGCCCGTCCGCGCGGCGGCCTGCTCACCTCGACTCCGCTGTGCGACGAGGAGCACGTACTGGTCGCCTCGCCCCGGTGGGCTGCGCGGATCGGTGCCGCGGGCGGTTGCCAGGTGCGGGGCGCGGAGGCGCTGGAGCAGCTGCCGGTGGTGGAGGTGCACGAGAGCCTGCCGCTGGTCTCCCGCTACTGGGCCACGGTGTTCGACGCCAAACCGGCCGCCCCGGCGACGGTCGTCGCCCCCGACCTGCGGGCGGTGCTGACCTGCGCGGCGGCGGGGGCGGGGCTCGCCGTACTGCCCCGGTACCTGTGCGAGGACGCGCTGGACACCGGTGAGGTCGTCGCCCTCCTCGATCCGCCGGTGCCGCCGCTGCGCACGTACTTCCTGGCGGTACGGGCCGGGACGCTCGCGCTGCGGCACCTCGCGCGGGCGCACGAGTGGCTGCTGCGCGCCGCGGTGGACTGGTGACCGCCGGCGCGAGGGCGCGGGACGCGGCGCCGTGGGGAACGACTTCCTCCGGATTCCTCTCGGAACGGTTTCGGGCGGCCCGCCGCGGGCCACATCTCCTCCATGACCGTTCGACCCGTGGTCAAGCGCACCGCTCGCGCCATCCTGCTCGACGGCGACGAGATGATCCTCATCAAGCGCACCAAGCCGGGCCGCCCGCCGTACTGGATCACGCCGGGCGGCGGCGTCGAGCCGGAGGACGCGACCGTCGTCGACGCACTGCACCGCGAGTTGGACGAGGAGCTCGGCGCGAAGATCACCGATGTCGTGCCGGTCTTCGTCGACACCGTCGAGCACATCAGCGACGGCGGCGTGACCGGGGTGAAGGTGCAGCACTTCTTCGTCTGCCGGCTCGAGTCGATGGACACCTCGCGGCGGCACGGGCCCGAGGTGGACGAGCCCAGCGGGGAGTACGAGATCGTGCGCATCCCCTTCACGCGGGTGGGGATCGCCTCCGTGGAGGTCGTACCGCTGTCCCTGCGGCACTACCTGGACGGCAACATCGAGGGTGTATGCGCCATGCACGCCCCGGACCTCGGCTGAGCCGAGGCGGACCGGGGGCATACCGGAACTGGGTCGTACCGGACCGGGGGTGCGCCGGAACTGGGCCGGGGCGCTTCGGTCCTAGGCGAACCAGCCGGTGAAGGGCTGTTCCTCCGGGCCCGCTTCGCGCCGCTGCCGCGCATCCGCCAGGACCTGCTCCGCCGCCTCGCGGAACGCATCGCCCTGCGGTCGCTCGTGCCGCCCGCGCCGGCCGCGCCGCCCGCCGTGGTCGCGCAGCTCGTCCTGCTCCCGTTGCTCGGGTCGCTCGCCGTGCTCGGCCGCCGACGGCTCGCGCTGGTACGGCGCCCGGTCCGCCGACCCGGCAGCCGCGCCGAAGAAGTCGCCGCCCTTGCGCTTGAAGTCGTCCGTGCCCCAGGCGCGGCGGCCACGCTGCTGCGGCGGGACCTTCTGCAGGTGCGGGATGTGCTTGGCGCAGTGGATGTACGCCTCCTCGACCGTGACCTCGACCCAGAGCCGGGCGCGGCGGCCGGGCACCGGGTCGACCGGCAGGCCGGCGTGGGCAGCGCGCATGTCGGCGTCGGGGACGATCCGCGCGCGCCCGTTGACGTGCAGGCCGATCCGGTCCCGGACGAAGTCGACCATGAGGATGCCGAGGTGCGGGTTCTCCTCGATGTTGCCGAGGCTGGCGAGGACGCCGTTGCCCCGGTACTCGGGGTACGCGAGGGTCTTGTCGTCCAGGACCTGGAGGAACCCGGGCGGACCGGCCCGGAAGGTGCTGTCGCACTCGCCGTGCCGGTCGGCGGTGGCGAGGAAGAACATCTCCTGGCGGCGGACGAACTCCCGCATCCGGTCGTTCAGCCGGTCGAGGACCTGCTCGTCGTAGAACCGGTCGGCGCGCTCCGCGGTGCCCATGCGCTCCTGGAGCACGTGCTCGCCGTCGCTGCCCGGCCGCACGGCCGACCGCACCGACACCGCCTCATGCCCCGGTCGCTCCCGCCGATCCCGCGGGCCGTTGTGCTCGGGGGCCATCGTTCTTCCTCTCACACGCCTGCGCCCTGGCCGGGCCCGGCCGCGACCAGTTCTTCGATGGAGTCGTGCCGTATGCGGTGGGAGGGTACGCCGATACCGACCAGGGTGTCGACGCCGCTGCGGATCATGCCGGGCGGGCCGGAGAGGTACGCGTCGTACGCGTTCCAGGGTCCGTACTGCCGGACCGCCTCGGGGAGCGGGCCGCTCAGACCGCCCGCCGGGGTCGGGCCGTCGGCGACGACCGGGCGGACCGAGAGCCAGGAGTGCGCCTGCTCGAGACGCAGCATGGTGTCGATGTCGTAGAGGTCGTGGTCGCTGCGGGCGCCGTAGAAGACGTCGACGGGCCGCTTGCGGCCGTGTTCGGCGACATCCTCGACGAGCGCCTTGATGGGCGCGATGCCGGTGCCGCCGCCCAGGCAGAGCAGGCCGTTGTCGGTGTTGTGGTCCACGGTCATCGAGCCGCCGGGCGGGCCGAGGCGGATGATGTCGCCCGGGCGGGCGCGGTGGACGAGGGCGTTGGACACCCAGCCGGCCGGAACCGCCTTGACGTGGAAGGAGAGCAGGCCGTCGGGGCGGGGCGCGGAGGAGAAGGAGTAGTGCCGCCAGACGCGCGGCCACCAGGGGGTCTCCAGGGTCGCGTACTGGCCCGCGCGGAAGGGGTACGGCTGGTCGGGGCGCACGGTGATGACCGCTATGTCGGAAGTGCGCAGGTCGTGGGCGACGACCTCGGCGTCCCACCAGGCGGGGGCGCGGAGTTCGTCCGCGGCCGCCGCGTCGATCATGATCTGCGAGATCGCGGTGTACGCGCGGATCCAGGCGGCCTCGGTCTCCGGGCCCCAGCTCTCGGGCGCGTACCGCGAGAGCGCCCCGAGGAGACACTCGCCGACGGCCGGGTAGTGCTCGGGCTGGGTGCCATACTTCCGGTGGCCGCGGCCGAGGTTGGCGAGATACGCGGTGAGGGTCTCGCCGTCGTCGACGTGCTTGGCAGCGGTGAGCAGCGCCTTGAAGAGACGATCCCGCTGGGTGTCCATGGCGGCGGGGAAGAGGGCCCGCAGGTCGGGGTGGCGGACGAAGAGCATCGCGTAGAAGTACGAGGTGACCTTGTCGGCGATGGGTTCGATCTCGGCCATGGTGCGGCGGATGAGGATCGCGTCGGGCGAGGCGGGCTCGCCTCCGGCGGGGGCGGCGGATGCGGCCCCGGCTGCGGTGCTGCTGGCGGCCTCGCTGCGGTCGCCGGGCGCGGTGGCGGGCGCGCCGTGGCCGGGGTCGGTGGCCCGGGCGGGCCCCGGTGCGTGCTCGGTCGGCAGGCCCGTCGTCCCGGGCGCGGGACCGGTGGGCCGGCGATCGTCCACCGCCACCGGACGGCCACTCGCGGCCGGGGCGCTCCGGCCCGGCGCTCCGGGACCATCAGGGCGGGCTCCCGCCCCCGGACCGAAGAACGCGGACCCGGCGCCCGATCCCTCCGCGGCCGGGGCCGCCGGGACGTGGCCGGTCCCTCCGTCCGGACGCGCGGACCGCGCCGCGGAGCCGCCCGTGCCGACGCCGAGTGTGCCGGAGTCCGGCATGCCGCCCGAGTACGGGGACGCGGGGGCGATCCGCTGGTCGCCGGGTGGGGCAGGGCGGCCGGGCTCGCGCGGCCCGGTGGGGGCGGCGGTGTCCTGGCCTGCACCGAAGTAGGGGGGCGCGGTGCGCGGTTCGGCGGGAGCCGGCCCACCGGCGTCCGGGGCATGAGGGAAGCCGGAGTCAGCGGACGGCGAACCCCCTTGGGGGGCGGGCCCGGGGTGGTGCGCGAAGTACGGGGACGGGGGCGCGTCGCCGGGTTCCGGGGCGCCTCCCTGGCGGGGGCTCCGGTCGGTCGTGCGCTGGTGTTCGTCGCCGGCGTCCCGCGCGGCGGCCCCGCCCCGCGTCGCAGGCGGCTCCTGCGCCGGGTGGCGTTCTGAGCCGCGGCCGCCCACCGGCCGTATCGCGCTCACCGGGCGGCTGGGTATCCGGTCGTCCCCCTGGTCCTGGTTCTGATCCCGATCCCGGTCCCCGCCTTCGGGAGCGCTGCGCTTCCGGCCCGCAGTCGGGGTGAACCAGCCCCAGTCCCCACCGTCCCCGCCGGAGCCACCGTTATCGGCCGGCGTCGTGGTCGGAGCGTCCATGGTCTGCCTCGCCTCGAACGTCTTTCGGTCGTCATTCGGTCGGTCATGGCCTGTCATCGCACTTCCGAAGACGGAATGTGCCGGTAATTCACTGCTGCGGATCAGAATTCTTTAGGACTCACACCAACCCCAGCAAGTCAACACGAAGCGGACAAACGCCCTCTGGTGTGACATTGGCCGCACTTCCCTGCCATGCAGCGTGCCACTTCCCGTCCCTTCCTCGGACAAATAGCCGGAAGTCCGGGTAACGGCGGCCGTGTTCCCGTTAAGCTGGCACATCCCCACGACTTCGTCGGCAGCCTTACACGGCCGAACCGGACTCGACCATACCGGGCCCGGTTGAAACCACAAGTCCCGATCTCGCGCACTAACGGATACACCGCGTTTTCTCGTGATCTCGCCCACATTTCGAGGAATTCGCTTGGCAACTGTTGAGTAATGAATTACCTGCGGTTACGCACCAGTTCGTAAGCCTCGCGGAGATCACGCCCGGTATACGCATACGAGGCAAGCCCGCTCACGTGGTGATCCGCGTTCACCGCGACCGACACCGGAAGCGCGCCGAACAGCTCCGCGTCCGACATCGAGTCGCCGTACGCCACGCAATCCGCCCGGCTCACTCCGAACGTCCGGCACAGCTCGTCCGCGATGGTCACTTTCGCGGCCGCGGAGAGAATGCCGGCGGGGTCGACCGGCTCGCGGAAGGGCACCGCCGGAAAGCGCGACCCGTACGCCGCGTGCGCGCCCCAGTCCAGCAGCCGCTCGACGAAGAAGCCGGGGGACAGCGAGATCACCGCGCAATAGCCGCCGCCCGACCGGATGTCCGCCCACACCTCACGGATGCCCGCAAGCCACGGCGCCCCCTCGAAGGCGGCCGTCACATGCGCCTCGGTGAGATCGGCCCACAACTCGCGGACGCGGAGCGCGAACTCCGGCGGATCGATCCTCCGGGACGCGAAGTCCCGCTCGAGCTCGGCGATCTCCCCGGCCAGGCCGAGCTGCCGGGAGATCTCGACCGGCGCGGCCGATCCGTACAGCAGCGTGCCGTCCAGGTCGAACAGGTGCAGTCTCGCCATGCGGCGAGCCTAGGCGCACCGTCCGCGGCCGCTGCGACCGCCCGTGCCCCGTACGCATGACCGCACGCACGGCACAGACCTGTCCGCGTCATACGGGCGGAGGCCCCGCGGATACTCCCGCTGTGCGACGACGTCGAGCGTCGCCCGCGCGAGCGTGGGAGTCATGCAGCAGCTTCCTCGCCCGGCCCGCCGGGCCTTCCTCGTCGTCCATGTCAGCGCGTCCGTCGGCTGGCTCGGCCTGACCGCGGCCCTCCTCGTCCTCGGCATCACGGCCGTGAGCACACCGGACCCGGCCACCACCGAGGCCGCGTACCGCTCGATGAAGATCTTCGGTGACTGGCTGATCGTCCCGGTCAGCCTGCTGTCGCTGTTCAGCGGGCTGGTGCTGTCGCTGGGCACTCCCTGGGGCCTGGCCCGGCACCGCTGGGTCTACACCAAGTTCTGGCTCACGCTCGCCGCGACCATCGCCTCGACCGTCGCGCTGCGCTCGAGCATCGACCACGCAGCCGCCGCCGTGGCGTCCGGTCAGCCGGTCGGGTCCGTGGCCACCGACCTGGTCATCGCACCGTCCGTCGCCACGGCGACGTACCTCTTCGTCACGGCGATCTCGGTCCTCAAGCCCTGGGGGCTGACCCGGCGCGCCCGTCGCGCACGCGACACCGCACGTTCCTCTGGCGTTGGCAAATCCGGTCGACGGACGAAGACCGCGTCGGACAGCCTGACTTCATGACGCTGCTGACGACCGCACCGATCCGCCGTCTGTCCCCCGCCGACCTCCCCCGCTGCCTCGACCTCTCCGCCGACCGGGGCTGGTCGCGCGAGAACCGCAAGTGGCAGCTGCTGCTCACCGCCGGCACCGGCTATGGCATCGACGACCCGGACGGCGACGGTCTGATCGGCTGTTTCGTCCTCACCCGCTACGGCCGCGAGCTGGCGTGCGTGAGCATGGTGCTGGTCGCCGAGCGGCACGCGCGGCGCGGTCTCGGCCGCCGCCTGGTGACCCACGCGCTGGAGGAGGCGGCCGGAACACCGGTCTTCATCTACGCCACCGAGTCCGGCCGGTCGCTGTACGAGCAGCTCGGCTTCAGACCGGTGAGCCGCTCGACGACGCGTACGGGACGCTTCCGGCCCGAGGCACCCGTCCCCGCGAGTGCGGCGGAAGCGACCCGGCGCGCGACGGCGGCGGACCTCCCGGCCATCCTCGAGCTCGACGCCGAGGTCTTCGGCTCGGACCGGATGCACCTGCTCACCCGGCTGCCCGCGTTCGTCGAACAGGTCCGCGTCACCGAGGGGCCGGGCGGCCGCCTCACCGGTTTCGCCACGGCCTGGCGCAATGTGCACCACACGGTGATCGGCCCGGTCGTCGCCGAGGACACCGGCACGGCCCAGCGGCTGATCGCCGACCTTGCCGTCCGTACGGAGGGGGAGGTCCGGATGGACGTGGACACCCGTCACGCGGCGCTCGAGAGCTGGCTGGACACTCGCGGCGTCACACCCGTCACGGCCAACACCCTGATGGTCCACGGAGCTTCGAGCCTCCCCGGCGACCACCGCCGCCGCTTCGCACCGCTGATGGTGGCGCTCGGATAGCAAAGGCTGACACACCGTCGGTTTCCATCGGGAACCGCCCTCACCAGAGCGGGCGGAGCGGCGGAAGCGCACCCCCGTCCGTCAACTCCGTGATGACGCGGGCGAGTTCGGTGCGCAGCGCGGTGAGATCGCGCTCCCCCACGCGCTCGGCGAGCTCGGCCTCCAGGGCGTGCAGCGTGCGGCCCGCGACCGACAGATGCTCGTGGGCCTTGCCGGTGAGGACGACGAGCCGCCGACGGCCGCCCGCCGGATGCGCTTCGCGGCGTACGTAGCCGCGCCGTTCGAGGTCGTCGACGATCTGTCCCGCCGCCTGCTTGGTCACGCCGAGCCGCTCGGCCAGCTCGGAACTGGTGGCGCCCCCATCGCGCAGAACCTGGAAGGCCATGCCGTGCACGGGCCGCAGATCGCCGTATCCGGCCTCTGCCAGCCGGCCGTTGAACTCGCCGAGCAGCAACTGGAAGGCCATGCCGAGGAGGTAGGTCAGCTCGGCACCGGCGAGTCGATCGTGTAGACGCACGCCGCAATCTTGACACCTCGTGAGTCAAGTGGCTTTACTCTGGGGGAGGCTTGAGTAAAGCCACTTGACTCACGAGGGGATCGTCGGATGTACGTCATCAGCGAGAGCGAGGCCCGGACCACCCGCACCCCGGCCGCCGCCATGACCGGCCTCGCCGCGCCCAGCCAGGGGAGCGCCGAGCTGAGCACCTGGCGGGTCCGCATGGCTGCGGGTGCGGAGGGACCGGTGCACGAGATCGACCGTGAGCAGGTGTGGACCCTGCTCTCGGGCTCGCTCACGGTGACCGTCGGCGGCCGGACGGAGACGGTCGGGGAGGGGAAGACGGTGATCGTCCCGGCGGGCGCGGAACGGCGGTTCCGTACGAAGGGGGAGCCGGCGGAGGCGCTGGTCGCGATGGCCGCAGGGGGTACGGCCTCGACCCCGGGAAGCGCGGAACGCCGCCGTCTCCCCTGGGCCGAGTAGCCGGGTCCGCCCGCACCGGGGCTCCCGGGGTTCCCGGGAATTCGCGGCCCTTGGGCCGGACCTTCCCGGTGCACTCACGAGCAGGTCCGGCGCCCGGTCAGCGGCGGGTCGCGGCCCTCGGCTCACGGTCTGCCGAGGGCGGCGACGCCGCGAGCCCGCCCGTCACGACGCGGCCGCCGCGCCCGTCCGTCCGGCGCTCCAGCACGCCGGACAGCACCGCGAGCGCGAGCGCCGAGGCGGCGAGCACCGCACCCACCCAGTTCGGGGCGGTGTAACCGAACCCGCCCGCGATGACCATTCCGCCGAGCCAGGCTGCCAGGGCGTTGCCGAGGTTGAACGCGCCGATGTTGACGGCGGAGGCGAGGGTCGGCGCGCCCGCCGCCTGGTCCAGCACCCGCTTCTGCTGCGGCGGAACGGTGGCGAAGCCGAGGGCGCCGCTCAGCGCGATGGTGACGGCCGCCGCGATCTTGTTGTTGGCGGCCACGGTGAACAGCGCCGGCACGACGGCCAGCGCGCCCAGCGTCACGTACAGCATGGGCATCAGCGCCCGGTCCGCGAACTTTCCGCCGATCAGGTTGCCGCCCACCATGCCGAGCCCGAAGAGGACGAGCAGCCAGGTGACGGAGGTGTCCGCGAAGCCGGCGGCCTCGGTCATCATCGGCGTGATGTAGGTGATGGCCGCGAAGACCCGCCGAAGCCGAGGACCGTCATCGCCATGGCGAGCAGCACCTGGACGTTCCGGAAGGCGGCCAGCTCGTGGCGGACCCTGGCGCCCTCGGGCCTGGGCTGCTCGGGTACGAGCCGGGCGATGCCGGCCAGGCCGATCACGCCGACACGGCGACGTTTCCGAAGGTCACGTGCCAGCCGAGGCTCTGTCCGAGCAGGGTTCCCATGGGCACGCCGACGACATTGGCGACGGTCAGTCCCGTGAACATCATCGCGATGGCACCGGCCTTCTTCTGCGGGGCGACCAGGTCGGCTGCGACCACCGAGCCGATGCCGAAGAACGCACCGTGGGCGAGGGGGGCCAGCACCCGTCCGGCCAGCATCGCGCCGAAGGCGGGGGCGATGGCCGAGAGTGCGTTGCCCGCGATGAACAGGCCCATCAGCAGCATCAGCATCCGCTTCCCGGACACGCGCGTGCCGAGGACGGTCATCAGCGGGGCTCCGATGACGACGCCGGGACAATAATTGCATACGCTGAATAACGGCAAGCGCCGTATATTTCGCCGGTGGCCTATCCTGGTGGTCAGGCGGCGCCGGGAGCGCGTACAGGCGCGGTCACCGGCAGGAGCGGGAAGTGGGAAGTGAAGGAGGGTCTCGGATGACCGAGCCGAAGGGCCGTGAGCCCACACCCCCCGAGCGGTACCTCGCGCAGGGCTGGTGCGCCCTCTCCCTCCTGCACGGCAGGATCGAGGCGCACATCGAGCGCGCCCTGCAGGCCGCGCACGACCTCAGCGTCCGCGAGTTCTCCGTACTGGACGTGCTGAGCTGGCAGCATGACGGCGAGGGCGGCCACCTGCGGATGAACCAGCTCGCCGACACGGTGGTCCTCAGCCAGAGCGCGACCACTCGCCTGGTCAACCGGCTCGAGGACCGCGGCCTGCTGTCCCGCTACCTCTGTCCTACCGACCGGCGCGGCATCTACACCGACGTGACCGCCGAGGGCCGGAAGCTGCTCGAGGCGGCCCGCCCGACGAACGACGCGGCGCTGCGCGAGGCGCTGGACGAGACGGCGAAGGTGCCGGAGCTGGCGCCGCTCGTCGCTGCCGTCGAGGCGATCGGCCCGGCGGCACCGGTCCCGGCGCAGCAGCCCGCGCCGGAGGAACAGCCCGTGGAGGAGCAGCAGTCCGTATCGGAGCGGCAGCCCGTATCCGAACAGCGGGCCCGTATCTGAGCGACGGCCCGTATGCAGCGCTCCGTATCCGAGCAACGGCCCGTATCCGAGCCGGAGTCCGCGTCGGTTGGGGCGACACCCGCGTAGGGCCGAGGAAGGTTCGGCAGCCGTCACGCAGCCGTCAGGCAGCCGCGTAACCTGCCCGCATGAGCGACCTCGTGATCCGCCAGGCGGTCCCGGGCGACATACCCGCCATCGTGGCGATGCTGGCCGACGACCCGCTCGGCGCGCGGCGCGAGACCCCCGGCGACCTCGCCCCGTACCACCACGCATTCGAGCGGCTGGCCGCCGACCCGAACCAGAAGCTGGTGGTCGCGGAGCGCGAAGGACGGCCCGTCGGCACGCTCCAGCTCACCCTGATCCCGGGCCTGTCCCACCGCGGCTCCACCCGCTCCGTCATCGAGGCCGTACGCGTCCACGCCGACGAGCGCGGCAACGGCCTCGGAACCCGGCTCATCGAGTGGGCCGTCGAGGAATCCCGCCGCCAGGACTGCCAGTTGGTGCAGCTCACCTCCGACGCCACCCGCGGCGACGCCCACCGCTTCTACGAGCGCCTCGGCTTCACCGGCTCCCACATCGGCTTCAAGCTCAAGCTGTGACCGAGTCTGTCAGCCGGTCCCCGTACCGTGAGCACAGGCGGCACACGAGGGGCGAGCGCGGCGAGGACGACGGAGGTACGCGATGAGCGGCACGCCGCGGCGGATCGGCACCGAGGAGCGCCGCGCCAGGCTCGGCGCCCGGCACCGCCTCGCCCCCGCCCGCCGGGCCGCCACCGCCGAGGAGGCGGCCGACGCCGTCGTCGGCCTGCACGCCACCGATGCCGCGACGGTCTTCCTCTCCGCCGGCGCCCGGCTGTCCACCCCTTCGGTCGCGGAGGTGGAGCGCGCGCTCTACGCGGACGTCACGCTCGTACGGCTGCTGTGCATGCGCCGCACGATGTTCGTCGTCAGCACCGGCCTCGCCCCCGTCGTTGACGCATCGACCGCCCGGGCCATCGCCACGAAGGAGCGCGCCACCCTCATCAAGCACCTCACCGACTGGAACTCCCCCTTGGACGCCCAGTGGCTCGCCGAAGCCGAGCGGGCCACGCTCGCCGCGCTCGCCGCCCGCGGCGAGGCCACCGGCAGCGAACTCTCCGCCGACGTACCCGCTCTGCGCGAGCGGATCACCGTCTTCCCCGGCAAGTCGTACGAGACCGTGCAGGGCATCGCCACCCGCGTACTGCGCTGTCTGGCGGCCGACGGGCGGATCCGGCGGTCGCGGCCGCGCGGGGCCTGGACCTCGAGCCAGTTCCGCTGGGTCCTCGCCGAGCCGCTGCCGCCGCTCCCCGCCAGGGAGGCCAAAGCCGAGCTCGCCCGCCGCTGGCTCGCCTCGTACGGACCCGCCACCGAGACTGACCTCAAGTGGTGGACCGGCTGGACGCTCGGCGAGACCCGGACGGCGCTCGCCGCAGCCGGCGCCGAGGAGGTCGTGTTGGACGAGGGCGCCGGCGTTGTCCTGCCCGGCGATGCCGGTCCCGCGCAGGAGACCGAGCCATGGGCGGCTCTGCTCCCCGGCCTGGACCCGACTGCGATGGGATGGCGGAACCGCGACTGGTTTCTGCCGGACGAGCACCGCAAGGTGCTGTTCGACAGCGCCGGGAACGCCGGGCCGACGGTGTGGTGGAACGGCGAGGTCGTCGGCGGCTGGGCGCAGCGCCCCGACGGCGAGATCGTCTGGCGGCTGCTCACCGACCGGGGGCGCGAGGCGGCCGCGGCCGTCGAGCACGAGGCCGCCCGCCTCTCCGACTGGACGGCCCCGGCCCGGATCACTCCCCGCTTCCGCACACCCCTGGAGCGGGAGCTCTCGTCGTAACGCTCTGTTTCACGTGAAACAGAGCGTCACCGAATCACGACGAGGGCCGCGCGGGCGCGGGCCGCCAGCCCTTCGGGTCGACACCGCCCGGCACCGGCGCCGCGGCGTCGTACGGCTCGCGCGTGAACACGAAGGACCCGAGGTCGAGATGGGTCACCGCGCCCACTCCGTGATCCCTGCCCCGGCCGTCCGAGCTGCGCACGACGCGGAGCGTCTCGCCCGCGTAATAGCCGTCGAGTCCGGTCCAGGTCCCGTCCTCCTCGGCCCGGAAGCGGGAGGCTCGGCCCGCGCCCGACAGGGGTACCAGCTCCAGCGCGCGGTCGGCCGCAAGGCGCAGCACGAAGGGCGCGGGCCCCCAGTACCAGGGGCCGGTCAACGCCAGCAGCTCCTGATCGGCCTCGGACAGCGGCTGCCAGGGCGCGGGGATACGGGGCTCGCGCTCGGCGGTGATCCGTACGAGATCGGCGGCGAGCCCGCTCATCAGAGGTCCCGATGTGGTGTTGGCCAGCGCGATCCCGGCCAGTCCGTCCTCGACGCTCACCCACAGGGTGGCGAGGAAGCCGGGCAGGGAGCCGGTGTGCCCGACGAGTGTCCGGCCGTCCCGGCGTACGAGCTGCAGCCCGAGGCCGTATCCCGCGTCCCAGGTGTCGCTGCCGGGCGCCGCCGCGGGCGTACGCATCTCGGCCACGGTCCCGGCGCTCAGCACCCGCTCGTCGCCTTCGGCGAGGAACCGCGCCCAGCGGCCGAGGTCCGCGGCCGTGGACCACAGCTGCCCGGCGGGCGCCATCAACCCGAGGTCCTCGGCCGGTTCGGGCATCAGGACGTCCGCCCACGGATGCACCGCCCAGCCGTGCGCGTGCGGGGTCAGGGGCTGCGCCGACGTGCGCGTCATGCCCAGTGGCTCGAGCACCTCGCGGCGCAGCACCACTTCCCAGGGCTCGCCGCGCAGCTCCTCGACAAGGGAACCGAGCACCGTATAGCCGGGGTTGGAATAGTGGTGGACCCTGCCGGAGGGGTGCCGCAGCGGCTGCTCGCCCAGGACATCGGAGAGGGCAGAGCGCAGGGTTCCGGGGGTGCGCTCCCACCAGGGGCCCGGCGCCTCGGCGGCGAGTCCGGCGGTGTGCGCCAGCAGCTGAGCGATCGTCACCTCGTCGACGCCTCGGCCGGCGGCGGTTCCCGTGGGGGTGCGGGTGCGCGTGCCGGTGCTGGTGCCGGTGCTGGTGCCGGTGCCCGGGAGGTGCTTCGCCAGCGGATCGGCGAGGTCCAGCAGCCCCTCGTCGCGCAGCCGGAGCACCAGGACGGCGGTGAAGGTCTTGGTGATGGAGCCGATGCGGTACTGCGTATCGCCGTCCGGCTCCCGGCCGCCGACGAAGCCGCGCGCCCCGGTCCAGGCTGTACGCCCCTCCCGTACCACCGCCCCTACGAGGGAGGGGGCGCGGCCGTCGGCCTGTGCGGTGGCGATCCGGTGGTACAGGGCCCGGCGGGTGGCGGGCAGCAGATCTTCGAACGACTCGCTCATGGGGGTCACTTCTACCGGGGCGCCCTGCCCTCTGACCACATGCCGACGGGCGGCCCCCTCCCCAAAGGGGGCCGCCCGTACGTCAGTGCTCTTCCCGATCTGTCAGCTCGGACGTCTCCGATCTGACAGCTCAGCCGTCTCTGATCCGCCGGAATCAGGAACGGAACGGGAACTCAGGAGGCGGTGAACCAGCCGAAGGAGGGCGCAGCCGGAGCGGCCGGAACCGCCGGAACAGCGCCGAAGGAGGGCAGGGCCGGGATGTTGGCGGCGTCGGTCAGGTCGACCGGACCGGCCGGGGCGGCGGGGGCCAGGCCCTTGACGCCGGTGACGGTGTTGCCCGCAACGCCCTGGGCGTCGGTGGCGACGGTGATAACCAGGGTCTGGGCGAACGGCTTCACGTCAGCCGCAGTGCCCTGGGCGAAGGGCTTCGCATCGGCCACGACACCCTGCGCGAACGGCTTCGCGTCGGCCGCGACACCCTGCCCGAACATCTGCACGTCGGCGGCGACACCCTTTGCGAACGGGGTTACATCGGCCGCCACACCCTTCGCGAACGGAGCCGCGTCGGCCGCGACACCCTTCGCCAGCGGGGCCACGTCAGCGGCGACACCCTTCGCGAACGGCGCCGTCTGGCCGCTCGCGTTGCCCGCGACGACACCGACACCGCCGATGGCCTGCTCGGCCACCGGGAGAACCTTCACGACGACCTTCCGGGCGACGGGGGGCAGCACCTCGGTCGCGACCTCCTCAGCGACCGGACGGGCCGTGGCCACGGCGCCCTGCGCGGCGGAGGCCGGCTGCTCGGGACGCGCGCCAGCGGCGGCGAGAGCGCTGAGCAGTTCGCCGGTGTTAGGGGCGGAGGGCTTGGCCGGCGCGGAAGGCAGCTTGCCGGAGAGGGCGGACGGGACCGCGGGCGCGGACGGAGCCGACGGGGCGGAGGGCGCGGACGGAGCCGACGGGGCGGAGGGCAGCTTGCCCTTGGCCTTGCGGGCCTCCTTGCCGACCTTGTTCGCGGCCTTCTTGGCAGCCTTCTTCGCGTCGGGCGCGTCGCCGAGGCCGCCCTTGGCGTCGCCCAGCGTGTCCTGGGCCTTGCCGGTCACGCCGCTCAGGGTGCCGGTGACCTTGCCGGCCGTGCCCTGGACCTTGTCCTTGACGGTGTCGGCGTCACCGGACGGCAGCTTGCTCTTCACGGAGCCGGCCTTGTCGGTCACGCCGGACGTGGTGCTCTTCACGGTGTCGGTGACGGAGCCGGTGGACGGCGCGTCGGGCACCTCGGCCGCGGAGGCGGCGGCGGTACCCAGGGCCCAGATACCGGTCGCGGTGGCGGCGACGAGGATGGAACGGCGGAAGTTCTTACGCATGATGGGGGGATTCCTTCGAACTCGAACTCAGGAGCTTCGGGGTATGGGCAGACCTGTTCCGCCCCCGCGCGGCAGGTCCAATGGCGGGGGAACGGCCTGCCCTAGCCCGGGAATTCGAGAATTTCGGAGGATCGGTCGCGCGTCGGCGTCGTGCTCGCCGCGCGGATCGCGCCGACCGCGAGGCCGAAGCGCGGGGCGCCGGAATCGGGGGCGGCGTGCGCGTCCCCGCCACGGGGGCCGCTGCCGTCTCCGGCGTGCTGGTACGCCGAACCGCTCGGGGCGGGGGGCGTGGGGAGCTGCGCCGGGAGCTGCTTCCGGTGCTCGTCCGCACCACCGGGCTGCTCCTGCTCCGCCGAGCCCGCGCAGTCGTGCGCCGAGGCGGCGGACGCGTCGCCCAGGTCGGTACGGCTGCCCGCGGTGGCGGCTCCGGCGACGCCGTCGCTGCCGGACGCCTGCCCACCGGGAAGGCCGTGCCGACCAGTGCCCGGCAGCTGCTGGTCGCCGCCCTGGAGGCCCTCGGGCAGCTCCACGGGAAGGCCGGCGGCGTCCGTGGTGTCCTCGACGAGGTCACGTACGGGGTGGGCGAGCTGCTCCGTCCGGTCGGTGATCGGCCGGACCGTCTCGGCGACGGCGTCCTTCATGGCCTGCCGCTGCTCGGCGGACTGGTCCTCGTCCTTGTCCGCGTCCGCGTCGTCCGCGTGACGGCGCTCGTCGGCCCGGGCCTCCGACTCGGAGAAGTGCTCCCTGGCGTGCTGCCGCATCTCGGCGGCGGGCTCGAGAAGCTGCCCGGCGCGCGACGAGCCGTCGGATTCGGACTCCGCGGCGTGCGCACTGCCGCCGAAGAGGATGGCCAGCCCCATCAGGCCCCCGAGGAAGAGGACCACGAGCAGCGCACGCCGAGCCATCGCCGTGCGCGGCAGGCGCACAGCTGCAGGCATGGCGAACGAAGCAAACAAGAGGGGGCCTTCCCGTACGGAAATCACACTCGCTCCGGGTGACGGAAGGATCTTTGCACGATCGGCGGGGGTCAGCGCAAGTCGCAAGTTACCGATGGGTAGTCATGTCTGTTATTTGGTAGGCGTACTGAGGCTTCCAGACTTGGCACTGACCTGCCATCAGAACCCGAAATCCTGGGGGCGGTGATGCTGACACATTGCGGCAGTGCGACGGCCAGGTGTCGGCTCTCATGCCGACCGGTTATGCATGCATGTACGGAACCTGCCGGCCGCCCGCCCACGACGCTGGATCACACGGCGGCCCGGCACGCCGTGGTGCCGTGCGGTCCAGCCCGATGGGAGTCCTGAAGTGAGCACGGAAGGCACGGAAGACACGGAACAAGCGGAACGCACAGAACAGCGGGTCTGGCTGATCACGGGTGCGTCGTCCGGTTTCGGCCGCGCCCTGGCCGAAGCGGCGCTGGCGGCGGGCGACACGGTCGTCGTGACGGCCCGCAGGGCCGAGCCCCTCGTCGACCTGGCCACCGCACACCCCGGGCGGGTGGAGGCCCTCGCCCTGGACGTCACGGATGCGGCGCGCATCTCCGCCGTCGTCGAGGAGGTCGTCCGCCGGTACGGGCGGGTGGATGTGCTGGTCAACAACGCCGGGCGCGGACACGTCGGCGCGGTCGAGGAAACCACCGACAGCGAACTGCGCTCACTCATGGACGTGCACCTCTTCGGCCCCGCCGCACTGACCCGGGCGGTCCTCCCGCACATGCGGCAGCAGCGCTCGGGAGCAATCGTCCAGATGAGCAGCATGGGCGGTCAGTACTCCTTCGCCGGCGTCGGCGCCTACTCGGCGACCAAGTTCGCCCTGGAGGGGCTGTCCGAGGCCCTGGCCCAGGAGGTCGAGCCCTTCGGGATCAGGGTGCTGATCGTCGAACCGGGCTCCTTCCGGACCAGTTTCGCCGGCAGCGCGCTGACCGAATCCGCGGCCCTGGCGGCGTACGACGACACCGTCGGCCGGGTCCGTACGACCCTCTCCGCCTCGCACGGCACACAGCCCGGTAACCCCGCCAAAGCCGCGGCGGCCATCCTCACCGCCCTGAACGCGGAGCAGCCACCCCTGCGGCTCCCCCTCGGCAACGACGCCGTCGACGCGCTCAAGGCCCACGCCGACCGCGTACGCGACGAGCTCCTCACGTGGGAACCGGTCAGCCGCGGCACCGACTTCGCCTGAGCCCGACCGGACCGGCCGGCGGCAGCGAGCGCCGGAGAACCACCGAAGAACCACCGGAGAAGGCGTTGTAGGGTCTCGCCGCGCGTGGGACAGACCGTGCCCGTTGACCAGCGGTTGTTCCGGTGTCTCACAGCGATGGCACAACGGCTCAGCCTCAGGAACGTGGCATTTCCTCATGGTCGTCGCCCATGACCGGGCGGCCGTCATTCCGTTGAACTACGACTTCCCTTCTCTGTTCCGATGCCGCGTCCGATGCCAAGATCGTGAGAGTGGGCCATGGTTCGTGAGATCTCACAGTTGGTGCAGGGTCTCGTTTCCACGTCGGACAGCATGACCTGCAATTCTGTGCGTATCTCACCGCTGTCGGCAGCTGTGTGTCTCACTTCGTCTCGCGGTTCCTCGGCAGCTGGACCCGGGGGGCCGCTCCGGACGGTCGGGTTGGACACACACGGTGCGGATGCGCAGTTCTCGGGATGTGAGCGTACGGCTGGGGGCGGGTTCCCGGCCCGGACCTCTCACGCCCAGGCCAGCCGCGATCTGTGCGCCCAGTAGGCTTCGGCGGACTCGGCCAGCCCGGCCAGCCGTTCCAACTGATCGGGATTGAGACGCAGGTCCGCCGCCAAGAGGTTGCTGGTGAGTTGCTCGATCGTGACTGCGCCGGAGAGGACGATGTCCGCCCAGGGCCGCGCGGCGACCACGCCCAGAGCCACGGCGTCGCACGGCACGCCGGCCTCCTGTGCGATCTCGCGCAGCACGACGGTGTCCGGCCCCGTGGCGTGCCGATCGGCCAGGCGGCCGTTGGCCATGGCCTCCTTGACGATCACCGTGCGCCCGGTGGCGTGCGCCTCGGCCATTGCCGGCCCGGCTGACGGCTCCATGAGGTTGTAGGTGGCCTGCACGCTGCCGAAGAGCGGTTCGCCGTCCACCGTGATCTCCAGCGCGGCCCGGATGGCTTCTGCCTGGGCCGGGCCGCTGGTGGACAGTCCGATGGTCACCCCCTCTGCGGCGAGCCGGCCCAGCCGGTCGTGCAGTGCGGAGTCGGTCAGCGCCGGGCTGTCCGGGGTGACCGAGTGGATCTGGTAGAGGTCCAGCCGGGTGCCCAGCAGCGCACGTGTCTCCGCGAGCTGCCGGTCGTACGTCGCGGTGCTGTGGTCCTTGACCTCGTGCACCTCGACGTCCGTGCACCAGTCGGCGGTGTAGGTGTAGCCCCACTTGCTGCCGATCACCACATCCCGCGCATCGGGACGGGCCTCCAGCCAAGTGGCGAGGAACTCCTCGGCCCGGCCGTAGGAGCGGGCGGTGTCGAAGTACCGCACGCCCCGGGCGTAGGCCGCGTCAAGCAGGCGGTGGGCATGGGCGCGCAGAGCGGTGGCCGAGCGGTCTGCGGGCAGGTCCACGTCACGACCCAGATTGATATAACCGGGACGGCCGACGGCGGCCAGGCCCAGACCGAAGGGCGAGATCGGCGAGGCGATGGGGCGTTCAAGGTGCATACGGGGTGTCCTCCGGGATCCGTTGATGTCGTGCGCTTCATGGCAGCGACAGGGCGGCTGGGGCCATGGAGAGGATGTCGCAGCCGAGGCCGATGGAGAGGAAGGCGGCTTCGCCGGCGGCGGCCGGGAGAAGCCGTCGGCAGGAGCGCAGTTCGTCGACGCTCGCGACCATGGGGATCATGATGCGCAGGTCGGTCTCGGCTCCGGCGCTGAACAGACTGCGGAACTGGTGGCACACACCGGACTTCTCGGCACTGTCACTGAACATGGGAGCGGGCGCCGTGACGGCGTGTCCGGTACGCGCGTTTGGCCAGCGCGCTGTCGTTGAGTTGCTCGGTCGCGTCGTAGTTGCGCCAGCCCGTGAGGCGCCCTTCCGAGTTGTACCTGGCTGACAGTCCGGGAGGATCCATGTGATCTCCGTGTTCCCGGACCAACTTCTGGGGCAGCATGACCACTGCTGTGATGCCGCGGGGGGATGACCTGCGGAGCTGGACGCGGATGCCGTGGCGGCCGGAGAGCTGGCCGACGACGAACATGCCCATGCGCCGCGCCACCGACACGTCGACGACTGGCGGGTTCAGGAGCCTCTCGTTGGCCTCCTCAACGTCCTTTGCGGTCATGCCGATGCCGCTGTCCCGGATTTCGACCCTCGCGCCGCCGCCGGACAGCAGCTGGCTCGTGACGAGCACCTCGGTGTCCGGCGAGGAGAACGTGGCCGCGTTCTCCAGCAGCTCCGCGATGAGGTGAACGATGTCGTTCACTGCCCGGCCGTCGACGTCCGCGGTTACCAGTCCGCGTAGCTGCACACGCTGGTACTGCTCGACCTCACTGGTGGCGGCCCGGAGGACATCCACGAGCCGGACTGGGGCGCTCCAGCGGCGGCCCGCCTCCTCGCCCGCGAGGACGAGTAGGTTCTCCCCATTGCGGCGCATGCGGGTGGCCAGGTGGTCGAGCTTGAAGAGGCTGGCGAGCAGGTCTGGGTCCTGCTCGCCGTTCTCCAGATGGTCGATCAGCTCCAGCTGCCGTTCCACAAGGCTCTGGCTGCGCTGCGAGAGGTTGACGAACATCGCGTTGATGCGGCCTCGCAGCTGCGCTTGCTCGAACGCCAGCCGTACCGAGTCGCGATGGACGTCGTCGAAAGCGTGGGCGACACCGCCGATCTCGTCGGTCGAGTTGATGCCCGTGGGCTCGAACTTGATGGCCTCCAGTTGCGCGTCGCTGGAGCCCCGCAGCAGCCGGACCACTTCAGGCAGGCGGCGTTCGGTGATATCGAGCGCGGAGTCGCGCAGGGTGTGCAGCGGGCCCACAATCGACCGCACGACGACGTGCGTCACACCGAACGTGAGCAGGAGGATCAACAGCACGACGAGCGAGGTGATGAACACTGAGCGCTCGGCCTGGCGCCGCTCGCGCGAGCTCTCGTCTTCGACCGATCCGACGAGCCGCTTCTCGACCAGACGCATCAGCTCGAGCTTGCTCGTCATGGTGTCGAACCACTCGCCGGCGTCAAGGCGGAGGCGGCTGGTGCCCTGCCGGGCCAGCACCTTCTTCTGGAGCATCTCAACCTTGTTGACGTCCCTTCCGGTGACGGTGCGCTCGTAGAACTGACGCTGGGCCGGCGGCGCACCGGACCGGAACTCGCCGATCAACGCCTGTTGCTGCCGGCTGGCGAGGGTCAGGCCCTGGGCTTCGTTCGAATCGAAGTGTCCCTGGGTCAGCACCCCGCCGAGCAGCGCGCGTTGCCGGGAGGCTGCCTCCGTGGCCTGTGCGAAGGCCGCGAGCGCACCGACCCTCACGGCAAGGGTCTGGGGGGCGATGTCCGGCGTGAGAAGGTCAAGGGCGTCGGTGAGCTCGGCGATCAACGCCGTGTATGCGTTGACCACGGACAGCAAGCGCATTTTCGAGTGGGCTGCTGTATGGCGCAGTGACGCCACCTTCCCGCCAAAGGCGTCGAGCACCGCGAGCCGGGTGGCCAGGACGGGATTCGTCCCGCGGTGGACATGAGCGGCCTCGGCACGGACTCGGGCGAGCGCCGCGTCGACCTGGGAGCGCTGAGTGTCCAGCCGGCTCGTGTCGCCCGTACGCCCGGCCGCAGCGTAGAGCGCGGTGAGATCGCGTTCGTCCTCAAGCTCCTCCAACAGCCCCGTGCCCTTGTCGACGGTACGAACGAGCTGACGGACGTTGTTGATGTCCTGTGCGTTCTGCACGGCCGAGCCGATCCGCAAACCGCCGAGTACGAGCGCGGTGATGATCGGGATGAGCACCACAGCCAGCAGCTGGGTGCGCACACTCCAATTACTCGGGGCGAATGCCGCCTGATTGCTGCCCCGGCTGGGGCGACGCCCTGCACCTGCACGCGCGGGGCCCGGCTCGGTATCGCCCGGCTCGGTACTGCCGTTGTCGGAACCGTTGCCTCTAGCCTGGGGCGTCTGCACCGGTTCCGTGCCGTGGCGATGCACCGCGGGTTGTGTTTGCACTTGCCCTCGCACCTTCTTCCCGCCATTGAACGTGCGCGATTCAGGGGCGCGTGCACGCATCGCGAACGCTGCTCTCATCGCGCGAGTGCGCTTGTTGTGACGTCGCTGAACGAGGCCATGGCCTCGTGCGTCCCCTGGCAGGTGCCTGGGGCAGCCAACTACGCGTCGGTCTCGGAGCTGTCCAAGATCGCAACCACTTCGTCGGCGGCGGTCGCTGTGGCGATCCGCTCGGTACCGGTGCCCAGCCGTCCGTCGTCTGTGCCCGTCGGCCTGGCATCGTCGGCGAGTTCGGCCGTGCCAGCGGCGAGGCCGCCCTCGGTGCCGTAGGCCAGCCGGACGTGCAGGAGAGGCTGCTGTCCGCACCGGCCCAGCGCCTGACCGACAAGACCATGACCGATCCCGAGTCGCTGCGGCGCGTCCTCATCGCCATGTACGAGCGGGGGGTACGCGGCCGAGGATCAGGTACCAGCAGGTAGCGGTCGCTCGACCCGTCACGACGGCCGTGCCGGGAGCCACCTCGGTGCCGGCCCACCGGCTGGATACCACCCTCATGACGCCGCCCCTGCGCCCGGCCACTCACTCCTCCGTCCGCTCGCCGCGTTGACGGTCGCGAGGGCAGACAGAATGAGCACGGTCGACGCCGCGCCGGGGTCCTTGTGACCGATAGTGCGGGCGCCGAGATAGCTCGCGCGGCCCTTCCGGGCCTGCATGCCGACGGTGTGCTTCAGGCCCCGCACGGCGGCGTCGGACGCCGCGCGGGTGGCGTTGGTCAGGTCGCCGCCGGTGTCGATGACGGCCTGGTAGGCGGTCACGGCCGGGCTGAGGGCGTCGATCATCGTCTTGTCGCCCTCGAGCGCGCCGCCGATCCGCTTGATGCCGGCGAGGGCAGCCGCCAACGCCACCCCGAGTTGTGCCGCAGACACGTCGGGATCCTCGCCCAGCGTCCCCGCGGCCCGCCGGAACCCGGTGCCGTACAGCGGTCCCGAGGCCCCGCCGGTCTTGCTGATCAATGCCCGGCCGACGGTGGCGAGCACCGCACCGGGGGTGGACGGGTCGGTTTCGTCCAGCATTGCCACCGCCGCCTGCAGACCACGGCGCATGTTGATGCCGTGGTCGGCGTCGCCGATAGCGGAGTCGAGGCGGGTCAGATGATCGGCGTTCTCGGCCACCAGTCGGGCGGCCTCATGGATCCACGCCCGGAACATGCTCGCGTCCATCGTCGTCCTTCTCTCTTATGGGGTCTGTCGTCGGTGTGAGGCCGCTCAGCGTCCCCAGCGCAGCGCGGGGGTCTCGACCGGGGCATCCCACAGATAGGTGAGCTGCGACGTGAGCCGGCACACCGTGATCGTGCAACCGGCCATCTCCAGGCTGGTGATGTAATTGCCGACCAGGTTGCGGGTGATCCACACGCCGTGGCCGGCGAGCCACTCGGCAACCGCGGCATACACGACGTACAGCTCAATCAGCGGGGTGCCACCCAGGCCGTTGACCATCACGAGCACTTCGCCTGAGAGCGGCATGTCGGCGTGAATGGCGTCCAACGCGACACCGACGATCTCCTTGGCGGAGACGAGTCTGCCGCGGGCGCGACCGGGCTCGCCGTGGATGCCGACGCCCAGCTCGACCTCGTCCTCGCCCAGCTCGAAACCGGGTTTGCCCGACGCGGGCACCGTGCACGGCGTGAGCGCCACCCCGAACGAACGGGACCGGTCGTTGACCTCCCGGCCCAAAGCCGCGGCCGAGGCCAGGTCCGCGCCAAGCTCGGCAGCCGCACCGACGATCTTCTCCAGGAACACGGTCGCCCCGGTGCCCCGTCGGCCCGCCGTCCACGTACTGTTCTCCACGGCGACGTCGTCATTGACCACGACGCCCTCCACCCGCACGCCGTCGTCGGCGGCCAAGTCGGCGGCCATCTGGAAGTTCAGCACATCGCCGGTGTAGTTCTTCACGATGTGCAGCACCCCTGCCCCGCCGTCAACGGCCCGCGTGGCGGCGAGGATCTGGTCCGGCACGGGAGATGTGAACACCTCACCAGGACAGGCCGCATCCAGCATCCCGAACCCGACGAACCCGCCGTGCAGCGGCTCGTGTCCGGACCCGCCACCTGACACCAGGCCGACCTTCCCAGCGGTCGGCCCGCCCGCGCGGACGATGTAGCGGTCGGACCTGTTGACCGTCAGTGAGGGGTGCGCGGCGGCCACGCCGACGAGAGCATCGGCAAGCACCTCATCGGGCGAGTTGATGAGCTTCTTCACAGTTCAGGCCCCTTCTCGACTGGATAAGATCGTCAGCAGAAATCCATCAAATGGTGTGGACCAGTGGGATTTGTCAGGGCGTCACCTTGCGCGTCACAGAGGTCCTTTGATGGGCCGGTCCGGTCGGACATTCCCACGCTCGACTGATCGCGCCATGTGCGCGGCTCAGGTCAGGGCAGTGACGGCAGGCAGCACTGCTCGACGAGTCGCCAGACCTCTTCGGGGGTTTCGCGGGTGAGGGCGATGGCCGCCAGGGAGGCGCAGGTGTCATAGCGCAGGCGGCGGATGCGGGCGCGTACTTCGTCGAGGGCGGCGGGTGCTACGGAGAGGGTGTCGCAGCCGAGGCCGATGAGCAGGGGGATGACGAGGGGGTGTGCGGCGGCGTCGCCGCAGACGGAGACGTGGCGGTGGTGGCGGTGGGCGGCGGTGACGACTTGGGCGATTGCGTTGAGGACGGCGGGGTGGGCCGCCATGGCGGGGGTGGCGGTGGGGTCGCGCCGGTCCAGGCCGAGGATCTGGCAGGTGAGGTCGTTGCTGCCGATGGAGAGGAAGGCGGCTTCGCGGGCGAGGTCGTCGGCGGCGGCGACGGCTTCGGGGAGTTCCACCATGATGCCCAGGGGCGGTGTCGCCACCCCGAGTTCGTCGGCTGCGGCCTGGAGAAGGCGATGGCAGGCACGCCATTCGTCGATGCTCGCGACCATGGGGATCATGATGCGCAGGTCAGTGTCGGCTCCCGCGCTGAGCAGGCTGCGGAACTGATCGGCGAAGGCGTCGGGTTGGGCCAGCATGAGGGGCAGGCCGCGGCCGAACCGCGCGCCCTGGAGGCGGGACAGGAACGGCGGCAGTTTGTCGTCGGCGAAGTCGAGAGTACGAGCCGTGACGACCTGCCCGGTGAGCGCGCGCAAGACGGGGACGAGGGTGGCCGCGTGCTGGTTGCGGGTGGGCCAGGCAGGGTGGTTGAGGAAGGGCAGTTCGGTGCGGAGCAGGCCGACACCCTCGGCATTGGCCGCGAGGGCTGCGCGGGCGTCGGTCGGGGTGGCCACGTTGGCCCGCAGCACCATGGGGTGGTGGTCGAGGGTGTGGGCGGGCAGGTGGCGCTCTTCGGCGAGCGCGAGCCTGCGGGTGCGGGCTGCGTCCATGGCGTGGAGCGCGGTTGCGCGTTCGTCGTCGTCGGGGTGGGCGACCGCGGTGGCCCGGTCGGTGTCGAGCAGGATCTCCTGACCGTCCGGCAGCTCGAGCAGCTGCGGGTCGACGGCCAGGAGGAGGGGGATGCCCTGTGAGCGGGCGACGATCGCGGCGTGGGAGTTCGGGCCGCCGGTGACGGAGACGGCGGCGGTGACCGTCTGGCCGGGTTCCAGCAGGTCTGCCGCGCCGATCTCGTGGGCGACCAGTATGAGGGGCTGGTCGGGTGCGGGGCCGGTGTCGCCGTGCAGGTGAGCCAGGACGCGGCGGCCGACTTGCCGTACGTCTGCCGCGCGTTCGGCCAGGGTTGGATCGTCCAGGGCGGCGATGGTCCGGGCGTAGGTGTCGATGGCCTGCCGGACGGCGACGGGTAGCGGCTGACCGTCGTTCGCTCGTTTGATGGCCTGGTCGCGCAGATCGTGGTCCTGCGCGATGTAGCCGTTGACCTCCATGATGTCGGCCTCTTCGTCCTTGCCCTGTTCACGCAGCGAGGTGGACAGGTCGAGCAGGCGGGCGGCGACGGCGTCGAAGGCGTCGGTGATCTGCTGTGCGGGGTCGCCACTGGCGCGGTGGGGGAGCGCGGTTCTGGTGGGCGGGCGGTCGGTGCGATGGAGGAACCCCAGGGCTATGCCAGGTGCGGCGGTATGCCCGGCGTAGGTGCGGCGGATCATCGGGAAGCCACCACCTCGGCGAGTTCGCGGAAGATCAGGGCGGTGGAGGTGGCGCCAGGGTCCTGGTGGCCGATGCTGCGGGCACCGAGATAGGAAGCCCGGCCCTTGCGCGCCTGTAGGGGGGTGGTCGCGCGCATACCTTCCTCGGCAGCGTCGGCGGCGGCCAAAGCCGCGGCGGCCAAGTCGCCTCCGGCGCCGGCGTGCTGCTGGAAGGCGGCCAGCGCGGGGGCGTAGGCGTCGATCATGGTCTTGTCGCCGGGTGCGGCCGCGCCGAGCTTCTGGATGCTCTCCAGGCCGGCGGCGAGTGCGGTGGCGAACTGCTGCGTGTCGGCGGTGGGGGTGTCCAGGGCCTTGCCCATCGCGCGGAAGGCGCCGCCGTAGAGCGGGCCGGAGGCGCCCCCGACGCTGGAGATGAGAGTGGTGCCCGTCTTGACCAGCACCGCTCCGACGGTGTCCCACTCCGCGCCGGTAAGGGCCGTGGTGGCGGCGGAGAAGCCGCGGTGCATGTTGGTGCCGTGGTCGGCGTCGCCGATGGCCGAGTCGAGCTGGGTGAGGTGGTCCTTGTGCTTGTCCACGGCGGCGGCAATGGCCTGCACCCACGTGCGGGCGAGGTCGATGTCCACGGAGTCTCCGTTCATGGTCGGGGCGTGGCGGGTTCACGGTTGGGTGAGCCGGGGGCGGGGGCGGATCCGGGGGTGCGGTCCGGGAGAGCTGGCGCGGGAAGGCTCCCGCCCGGCCGGCCCTCGCGTATCGCGCGGCCCCGCCCCCGGCTCGGTTTCAGGTACCCCAGCGCAGGGCCGGGGTGTTCACGGGTGCGTCCCACAGGGAGAGCATGTCCGCATCGGCTTTGCACACGGTGATGGAAACACCGGCCATGTCCAGGCTGGTCACGTAGTTCCCCACGAGATTGCGGGCGATGACCACGCCCTTGTCCGCGAGTGCGGCGGCGACCTCGTTGAAGACCACATACAGCTCGATGAGCGGCGTGCCGCCCAGGCCGTTGACCATGACGATGGTCTCGTCCCCTGCGGTGAGGGGCTGGTCGGCCAGGATCGCGTCCAGGGCGGTGGCCACGATCTCTTTGGCCGGGCGGAGCTTCTCCCTGCGGCGGCCGGGTTCGCCGTGGATGCCGACGCCGACCTCGATCTCGTCCTCGGGCAGGTCGAAGCCGGGCTTGCCGGAGGCGGGGGTGGTGCAGGCGGTCAGCGCCACGGCGAAGGACCGGGAGGCGGCGTTGACCCGCTTGCCCATCTCCGCCACCGCGGTGAGGTCGGCGCCCTGCTCGGCGAGGGCTCCGGCGATCTTCTCGACGAAGACGGTGGCGCCGGTGCCCCGGCGGCCCGCGGTCCAGGTGGAGTCCTGGACGGCGACATCGTCGTCGACCAGCACGGTCTCCACCGCGATGTCCTCCTCGGCGGCCAGTTCTGCGGCCATCCGGAAGTTGAGGACGTCGCCGGTGTAGTTCTTCACGATGAACAGCACGCCTGCGCCGCCGTCGACGGCCTGTGCGGCGGCCAGCATCTGGCCGGGGACGGGAGAGGTGAACACCTCCCCGGGACAGGCGGCGTCCAGCATGCCGCGTCCCACGAACCCGCCGTGCAGGGGCTCGTGTCCGGAGCCGCCGCCGGATATGAGGGCCACCTTGCCCGGGCGGGTACCGCCCGCGCGGGCGATCACCTTGTTCTCCGCGTCGACCTTCAGATCCCGGTGGGCGGCGGCGATACCGGCCAGGGCCTCGTCCAGCACCGCCTCGGGAGCGTTGATGAGCTTCTTCACGACAGGACTCCTTCGGCAGCGGCGGGTTCAACGCCCCGGTTCCCGGCCGCGGTTGCGGCGGCTGCTTTGCGGTGGGCGTTGAGAGCGGTGTAGAGGACGCCGGCGGCGACCGCGCCGATCACCTCGGCGGCCAGGTAGACCGGCAGCTGGTCCCAGTGGACCGTGCCGCCGAAAAGCTCGCCGGTGAGCATCGGGCCGAGCGTCCTGGCCGGATTGATCGACGCCCCAGTGGCGGGCGCCACCGGAACGATGATCGCGAACACACCCAGACCGATGGCCAGGCCCGCAAATCCACCGGCCGCGCGCCGGTCGATGGCCCCGAAGACGACGAACGCGAGGATGAACGTGCCCACCGCCTCGGCGAAGAAGGCCTGCCCGGCGCCGACACCGGTGCCGTAGGCGGCGATACCGAGGCCGACGTCGACCGCCTTCTTCCCCAGCACTCCGACGATCGCAAGCGCTCCCAGCACCGCCCCGGCCACCTGCGCCGCGATGTAACCAGGGACATCCCGCCAGGGCATCTGCTTCGTGGCGGCCAGCGCCAGGGTGATGGCCGGGTTGATCTGGCAGCCGGAGATATGGCCGATCGCATAGACCATGGCGATGACGGCGGTGGCGAAGGCCAGCGAGATCATTCCCAGCTGCGCCATGGTGAACGGGGCGTCGCCTCCGACGATGAGCGTCGCGGGGACCGAACCGACACCGATGAACACCAGCACCGCGGTGCCCAACATCTCGGCGAGAAGCTTCTGTGGATAGGTGTTTTCTTCCATGATGGCGCCCAGTGCCGAGCGGCAGCTTGGGCGTCTCACCTCCTCCGCGTGGAGCGGGCTATGAAGGGAGGTGGCCGCCAGGTGGTCAGGGGTCGGGCACCTGGCGGCCGGCTCAGGGGAACCGGATAACCAGCGAAATCCGGGAAGTCGTTCACTATTGATGAACGTTGTTCCGGGAAGTTAAGCCCGCATTTCACGCCTGTCAAGAGGTTCGGCGACTATCGGGCACCGCGGACACGGAGAAGGCCCCACGGCGATGCGCCGAGGGGCCTGGGCGGAGGGGCAGGTGGCGGGGACGGCGGCCGCCGCCGCCGAGCTGCAAGTGGATGCAGAGTGTGCAGGTCAGGTGCCCGCGAGGCTGGTGGGGTCCGGGGCGGGCAGGTCAGGGGCCAGCGATGCGGGCGGTCCCCCGAGGGGCACCCAGGTCCCGGGAGAGGTTGCGGGCGGTCTCCCGGACCGCGACCGCGAGCTCCTGACGTGCTGATTCGGTGAGCAGGCGCTCAACAGGGCCGACGATGCCGATGGCGCCGACCGCGTCGCCTGAGCGGTCGAAGACCGGGGATGCGATGCCCGCGTCCCCGATGGCGGACTCCTGGTCCTCGATCGCGTAACCCGTACGGAGAATCTCCTTCAGCTGGCCGGCCAGCTCCTCCGGGTCGGTGATGCTGGCGCCGGTGAGCACTGCCCGGTCGCCCGCGAGCAGCCGCTCGCGCTCAGCGGCCGGAAGCGACGCCACGATGGCCTTGCCCAGGGCGCAGGTGCTCCACGGGATGCTGGCTCCCACCTCGAGGATCTGCACCGCCCCCTCCGGCCGGAAGGCGTGGTGCACCACCAGGACGTGATCGCCGGTGGGCACGGCCACCCACACCGCCTCATTCGCCCGGGTGGCGAGCTGGTCCGCCCAGGTCAGCGAGCGGGTCCGCAGCTCCTGGGTGTCCAGGTAGGCGTTGCCCAACTGCACCAGGTCCGGCCCGAGCTGGTACTTCGAGCTGTCCCGGTCCTGCACCACAAGACCCTCGCGCTCCAGCGTGCGCAGCAGCGCATGGACGGTGGGCTTGGCCACGCCCAAGCGGTCGGCCAGCTCGGTCACACCCAGCCGGGGCCCAGTGGACGCGAGCTCCCGCAAGATCTGCACCGCCCGATGCACCGCCTGCACCATCGGAGAATTCTCCTTGTTCAGTATTGATGAACAGTGTTTTGAGATATAGCGTGGTTGTTCATGAGCAACCTTGTCGGCATCGTACTCGTGTCCCACAGCGCCGAGCTCGCCGCAGGCCTTCGCCTGCTGGTGGAGCAGATCGGCTCCGACACAGTCCCCCTCGCCACCGCCGGAGGAACCGACGACGGCCGGATCGGCACCAGCTATGACCTTGTCCTCGCCGCGATCGGGCACGCCGACCGCGGAGCCGGCGTCGTCGTCCTTCCCGACCTCGGCAGCTCCGTGCTGACCGCCCGCACCGTCCTGGAAGACCATCCCTGCACCGACGTCACGATCGTCGATGCGCCCTTCGTCGAAGGAGCCGTCGCAGCCGTCGTCACCGCCGCATCCGGCGCCGACCTGAACACCGTCGCCAAAGCCGCCAAGGAGGCCCGCAATGTCCTCAAGCTCTGAGTCCAGCGCCACGACCACGACCACGGTGAACCACGAAGTCACGGTGAACCACGAAATCGCCGTCATCCTGCCCGCCAACCTGCACGCCCGCCCCGCAGGCCAACTCGCCCGCGCCGCAGCCGAGTACACCAGCGCAATACAGCTGGAACACGACGGCCGCACCGTCAACCCCACCGGCGTCCTCTCCGTGATGGGCCTGGGCGCAACCGCCGGAAGCACCGTGACCGTCCGCGCCGAAGGCCCCGACGCAGACCAGGCCGTCACGGCGTTGGCCGAGATCCTCGCCACCGCCGAATAACCCGGCCACGCGCCACCGCACCGAACGAGCCGCCGCTTCCGATATGAGAAGCCGAGACAAGTGGAGGTGGTCGAGGATGACCACTCCGGCCATGACCACGTCCGACACCAGCGTGGCACCGCACCCGCGGACCGAGTACATCCTCCCGCTGCCGCACATCCCTGAGACCGTCTCCGCCGTGCGCCACCGCGCACGCTCGGTCCTGTCCCACTGGGCCCTGCCCACGGAGACAGCAGACGACGCCATCCTGGTGATCTCGGAACTGATCACCAACGCGATTGCCCACGCACTGCCCCCAGCAGTACTGCGGTTGTCGATGCCCGAGGTCGGCGGCCGTCACGCCCTCCGTATCGAGGTCGCGGATGCTGGGCCGGTGCCCCGACCGCGCCGATCACTCGAGAGCCCGCCCCCTGCGGAACATGAGGAACACGGCCGCGGGACCGGCATCATCACGGCCCTTTCCATGCGACAGGGCATTTCCCGCCACCTCCACAGGATGACCCGATGGGCGGAGCTCCACGTGGCGTCCGCCCACACCGGCAGTGCTGCCACTGCAAGCCCTTGAGGAACGTCCCGGCGGGGCACAGGAACGGCCGGACCCGCGAAGAAGCGCATGGCGATGACCATGATCACGGTGGCCGCGACCGGCCGACGACGGGCCAGCTTCCTCGTCGTGATGATGCCAAGAAGCCGCCGCAGGGCCGAGAGGTCAGTGGGGCCGGGCTGCGATCTGTCGGCGGGCCGAGTCCCAGATCAGACGCTGGTCAGATGCTCAGAGACATAGACCTTGCCGTGATCGACCACCAGGGTCTCGGGGACCAGCGGCGGTGAGGCCAACCCCGGCCCTGTTGCCCCCTCGGCATCGACCAGGACTGTGCGCGGGATGCCGTGCTCTGGCCAGTCCGCGTGCCGCGGCCAGTCCCGCCCCGCCGACCGAGGTCGAAACGACTGGTAGAGCGCCGCGCTCACATCAACGCCTTGGCGGACACCGGTGTGAGGCGGATCCCGGTGATGCAGCGGGTGTACCAGTCCATCGCGACCGTCAGCTCGGCCTGCACCCACTCAAGCGTCAGCGGATCGAACGCGAATACGTCCAGCCGCGTGGTGTCCATGAGCAAGTACTCGCCTGGCCGCGTCGGCCTCAGCTTCCCGTAAGGTCCCTCCGGACGATCAGCGATGTCCCGGTTCCGCTTCGCTCAGCCGGAACAGCGGGTGGCGGTTCTCCAGTTCTGCCAACAGCCGGAAGGCCGTCGCCCGGCTCGGCTGCGGCACCGCCATCCTTCAGGGCCACTTCGTTGCCCGCCGTGGTCGGGACCATCTCCACCACCTCGATGGTCTCCCCGTCGTAGCGGAGACGCGTACCGACTCCTACCCGGGCCCCGGCCCTGCTCATGGCGCCGTCCGTAACACCCTTGAAGGGCTGAGCGGTTGGTCGAGATCGGTGACGAAGCGGCCTGTCCAGAGCAGGTGATGGACCGCGGACCGCACATGTGGCTCCGAACGACCAGGCAAACGGCGCGGGACCTGCCCCAACAGGACCCCATCGAGGTCAGCGCCGAGGAGCTCGTCAGAAGGTCGAGGCTGAACAGCCAGTCCCTGCAATAGCCAGCCAGGAAACGGATGTTCTCCAGCTGTGCCGCCAACGGCTCGCACCACACCTCGTAGCGCCATCCCTGCGACTCCACCACCCGCCGAGTCCAGTCGAAGGTGAAGGCCACCTCAGGCTTGGACAATCTGTGCAGCGGCTGAACCCACGACCATCGGCCCATGCTCGGTGATCAACAGGTAGTCCGGGATGTGCTTGCGGAGCTTCCCATCCACTTCAGCTTTCAGCAGGAAGGGCTGAGCCACGATGGACCGCATGGCGGGATCGAAATCGGCGAAGAGTAGCCTCGCCAATTCCAGGCGCGACTCGTAGATCACGTGGTCGCACACCGTCGCAGACCAGTAGATGCCGGAGTAGTGCCTCTGGCCCTTTTACCAGCGGAATGTCCGCCACGGAGCAGCCGACTCCCAGAGCTCGGCGGGAACCGTACGCCAAGCCCGGTCTTCGACGCACTCACCGCTTCGACGACGAAAACTCACGGTCACAGCCGCGTCGTCCATCACGCACCCCCAGCCCACAGGCAATCGCCCGCGAAGCCACGGTGTCAGCGCCACATCCCTCGACAGGCCGGACCAGAAATCCCGTCACCTGAAAGGAATGAAAGCTCCGACCAGGGAGTCTCACGGCGGCGGCATAAGTGCCACCGTTATGCCATCGCAGCTGAGACTGTGCCGCGAAATTTGAGACCCTACAGCCGCGGCCTCAGGTCTGGGCCATGTCCACGAAGCGGGAGTAGTGGCCCTGGAAGGCCACGGTGATCGTCGCGGTCGGGCCGTTGCGATGCTTCGCCACGATCAGGTCCGCCTCGCCCGCGCGCGGGGACTCCTTCTCGTACGCGTCCTCCCGGTGCAGCAGGATCACCATGTCGGCGTCCTGCTCGATGGAACCCGACTCGCGCAGGTCCGACACCATCGGCTTCTTGTCCGTCCGCTGCTCAGGGCCACGGTTCAGCTGCGACAGCGCGATGACCGGGACCTCGAGCTCCTTGGCGAGCAGCTTGAGGTTACGGGACATGTCCGAGACCTCCTGCTGACGGCTCTCGGGCCGCCGGGAGTTGCCGGACTGCATGAGCTGGAGGTAGTCGATGACCACCAGCTGCAGATCGTTGCGCTGCTTCAGGCGGCGGCACTTGGCGCGGATCTCCATCATCGACAGGTTCGGCGAATCGTCGATGTAGAGCGGCGCCGCGGACACGTCCGGCATACGGCGGGCGAGCCGCGTCCAGTCCTCGTCGGTCATGCTGCCGGACCGCATGTGGTGCAGCGCCACGCGCGCCTCGGCGGACAGCAGCCGCATCGCGATCTCGTTGCGCCCCATTTCGAGCGAAAAGATCACGCTGGGCAGATTGCTCTTGATCGAGCAGGACCGGGCGAAGTCCAGGGCCAGAGTCGACTTGCCCATCGCGGGGCGGGCCGCGATGACGATCATCTGGCCCGGATGCAGCCCGTTCGTCAGCGAATCGAGGTCGGTGAAGCCGGTCGGTACGCCCGACATCTGGCCACTGCGCGAACCGATGGCCTCGATCTCGTCGAGCGCGCCCTCCATGATCTCGCCGAGCGGGAGGTAGTCCTCGCTGGTCCGCTGCTCGGTGACCGCGTAGATCTCGGCCTGCGCGCTGTTGACGATCTCGTCGACGTCGCCGTCCGCCGCGTACCCCATCTGCGTGATGCGGGTGCCCGCCTCGACGAGCCGGCGCAGCACCGCCCGCTCGTGGACGATCTCCGCGTAGTACTCGGCGTTGGCGGCCGTCGGGACCGACTGGACCAGCGTGTGCAGATACGAAGCGCCGCCGACGCGCCCGATCTCGCCCTGCTTGGTCAGCTCGGCGGCGACGGTGATCGGGTCGGCGGGCTCGCCCTTGGCATAGAGGTCGAGGATCGCCTGATAGATGGTCTCGTGCGCCGGGCGGTAGAAGTCATGGCCCTTGAGGACCTCCACCACATCGGCGATGGCGTCCTTGGAGAGCAGCATGCCGCCGAGCACCGACTGCTCGGCGTCGAGGTCCTGCGGCGGCACCCGCTCGAAGCCGGACGCGCCGCCTGCGCCGCCCCCCGACCAGCCGTCCGGGCCGCGGTCGTGGCGGTCGCCGAACCGGCCCCGCTCGTCGCCGCCGCGGCGGGACCGGGACGCGGGGAGGCGGTCGCTCGGACCGGCGTCCGCCGCCCAGGGGTCCTCCGTCTCCTGCTGGCTCACCCCTGCACCTCCTCCCGTCCGCGACGCGGGCCCTTCCGGACCCGGCGCACACCCGGCTCGCCGTGCCCTCTTTCTTACGGCACGCCTCTGACAAACAAGGCAGCCCGGCTCCGGTTACGGCACGTCAACTCAAGAGGTCCGGGCAGGCCCCGGAAGGCACGATGAGGCCAGAACGGGAGGCGGGCGCCGCACCACGGTAGGGCGGTCCGCACCGTCAGCCAAGATGGTTATCCACAGGCCATGTGGACGAGGCAGCACATCCTGTGGAGAAGCTCACCGAACCTGTGCACAGCTCGGGGGACGACGCTGTGGACAAACACACAATCACCTCGTGCCGACGGCTCTGATCTGCGGTTTTCCCGTCCACCGGCTGTGCAGAAGAAAAACTTCCCCAAGCGATTCAAGATCGCGACAAACGACACACACAAGATCATCACAAGCTGTGCGAAGTAAGGAGCAGAGTGCGGTTGTGTCGCTTACCTGTGGAAGATTACATTGGAGCCCATGACCCAGGCTCCCGCGACCGAGAAGCGCAGCGCCCGCCGCCACGATCGCGAGATCATCTCCCTCGCCCTGCCCGCCTTCGGGGCCCTCGTCGCGGAGCCGCTCTTCGTCATGGTCGACAGCGCCATCGTCGGCCACCTCGGCACCCCACAGCTGGCCGGCCTCGGCATCGCCGCCGCCCTGCTGCTGACCGCCGTCAACGTCTTCGTCTTCCTCGCCTACGCCACCACGGCGGCAGTCGCGCGCCGCGTCGGCGCGGGCGACCTCCGGGCCGCGATCCGGCAGGGCATGGACGGGATCTGGCTCGCCCTCCTGCTCGGCGCCGCCCTCGTCGCCGCGGCCCTGCCCACCGCCCCGGCGCTCGTCGACCTCTTCGGCGCCTCCGGCACCGCGGCGCCGTACGCCGTGACGTATCTGCGCATCAGCGCCCTCGGCATACCGGCGATGCTCGTGGTCCTCGCCGCCACCGGTGTGCTGCGCGGACTACAGGACACCCGCACCCCGCTGTACGTCGCCATCGGCGGATTCACCGCGAACGCCGCCCTCAACGCCGGTCTCGTCTACGGCGCCGGGCTCGGCATCGCCGGTTCCGCCTGGGGCACGGTCATCGCCCAGTGCGCCATGGCCGCGGCCTACCTCACCGTCGTCGTACGCGGCGCCAGGCGCCACGGCGCCTCACTGCGCCCCGACGCCGCCGGCATACGGGCCTGCGCCCAGGCCGGAGCTCCGCTCCTGATCCGTACGCTCTCGCTGCGCGCCATCCTGATGATCGCCACCGCGGTCGCGGCCCGACTCGGCGACGCCGATGTGGCCGCCCACCAGGTCATCCTCACCCTCTGGTCGCTGCTGGCCTTCGCGCTGGACGCCATCGCCATCGCAGGACAGGCCATCATCGGACGCTACCTGGGCGCCGAGGACGTGGCGGGCGCCAAGGCCGCCTGCCGCCGCATGGTGCAATGGGGCATCTGGGCGGGCGTCGTCCTGGGCCTGCTGGTAGCGGTCTCCCGGCCGCTGATCCTGCCCATCTTCACCAGCGACCCCGCAGTGCACGATCTGCTGCTCCCCGCGCTGCTGGTCGTCGCGGTCACCCAGCCCGTGTCCGGCGTGGTGTTCGTCCTCGACGGCGTGCTCATGGGCGCAGGCGACGGCCCGTACCTCGCGTGGGCGATGCTCGTGACACTGGCGGGGTTCGCCCCGCTGGCGCTCGCCGTACCGAGCTTGGGCGGAGGCCTCACGGTCCTGTGGTGGGTGATGGGCCTGATGATGGTCATCCGCCTCCTCACCCTCACCGCCCGCACCCGCTCGGGCCGCTGGCTCGTCCCCGGCGCGGTCCGCGCCTGAGGCGGAGACGACGGGCCGGGGTGTCTGAGGCCCACTCCGCACGTCCGGAGGGGCGCCCAGCTCTCTCCCGCCTCGGGCGCGACCAGCTCCTCACGCCCGGAGGGCCGCACCCCCGTGGGGTGCGGCCCTCCGGCTCGCTCTACCGCTCTGCCGAGCGCAGCGGATTACGCCGCGACGACCTCGACGCCGACCTTGGCGGCGACGTCGGCGTGCAGGCGCACGGACACCTGGTGCGAGCCCAGGGTCTTGATCGGCGTGCCGACCTCGATGCGGCGCTTGTCCACCTCGGGACCGCCCGCGGCCTTGATCGCCGAGGCGATGTCGGCCGGCGTGACGGAGCCGAAGAGGCGGCCGGCGTCACCCGAGCGGGTGGCCAGGCGGACCTTCACGGCCTCGAGCCGGGCCTTGACCTCGTTGGCCTGCTCGATGGTGGCGATCTCGCGGATCTTGCGACCGCGGCGGATCTGCTCGACGTCCTTCTCGCCACCCCTGGTCCAGCGGATCGCGAAACCGCGCGGGATCAGGTAGTTGCGAGCGTAGCCGTCCTTGACGTCCACGACGTCGCCCGCGGTGCCGAGGCCGGAGACCTCGTTGGTGAGGATGATCTTCATGCTTCGGTCATCCTCCCTTAGCGGACCGTCGAGGTGTAGGGCAGCAGCGCCATCTCACGGCTGTTCTTCACGGCCGTGGCGACGTCACGCTGGTGCTGGGTGCAGTTGCCGGTGACCCGGCGGGCACGGATCTTGCCGCGGTCGGAAATGAACTTCCGCAGCAGGTTCGTGTCCTTGTAGTCGACGTAGGAGATCTTCTCCTTGCAGAACACGCAAACCTTCTTCTTGGGCTTGCGAGCAGGCGGCTTCGCCATTGTCTCTCTCCAGTGTGATCAAGAAGTTTGTGCTGGTCGCCCTCACTGGACCGCGGGCGCGGTCTAGAAGGGCGGCTCGTCCGAGTAGCCGCCGCCGGAGCCGCCGGAGCCGCCGCCCCAGCCACCGCCGCCGCCCTGCTGGCCGCCGGCCGGTGCACTGGTCGCCCAGGGGTCGTCGGCGGGAGCCCCGCCGCCCTGCTGACCGCCGCCGGGGCCACCGCCCCAGCCGCCGCCACCCTGGCCGCCACCGCCACCGCCGCCGAATCCGCCCTGCCCGCCCCGGCCGGTGGTCTTGGTGACCTTGGCCGTGGCGTTGCGCAGGCTGGCGCCGACCTCGTCGACATCGAGCTCGTAGACCGTGCGCTTGACGCCCTCGCGGTCCTCGTACGACCGCTGCTTGAGGCGGCCCTGCACGATCACACGGGTGCCCCGTGTAAGGGACTCGGCGACGTTCTCCGCCGCCTGGCGCCACACCGAGCACGTGAGGAAGAGGCTCTCGCCGTCCTTCCACTCGTTGGTCTGGCGGTCGAAGGTGCGGGGAGTGGACGCGACGCGGAACTTCGCGACCGCCGCACCGGACGGGGTGAAGCGCAGCTCGGGGTCGTCGACGAGATTGCCGACGACCGTGATGACGGTCTCGCCTGCCATGGGTGAACCTCTCGGCGGGTGTGCTGCTGGCTGCTTGCTACTCGAACCCGACTAGTGCTGAGCGCTCGGGCTCAGCGGGTGTCGGGGCGGAGGACCTTGGTCCGGAGGACCGACTCGTTCAGGTTCATCTGACGGTCGAGCTCCTTGACGACCGCAGGCTCGGCCTGCAGGTCGATGACCGAGTAGATGCCCTCGGGCTTCTTGTTGATCTCGTACGAGAGACGACGACGGCCCCAGGTGTCGACCTTCTCCACCTTGCCGTTGCCCTCGCGGACGACGGACAGGAAGTTCTCGATCAGCGGGGAGACAGCGCGCTCCTCGAGATCGGGGTCGAGGATGACCATCACCTCGTAGTGACGCATGTGGAACCCACCTCCTCTGGACTCAGCGGCCACGGTCTTTCCGTGGCAGGAGGGTCGTGATGCGTAGCAACGGTATCGGCTGCCACTGACAGCGCGGTCCTTCCCGCGTGGGGGACCGTCGCCGACCTGGGCAGACACCGGTGCAGACCGTACAGAGTACCTGCACCGAGCCTTCCGGTTGAAATCCGGCCTCCGATGGCCGCAATCTGTACACATCGGGTGTGTGCGGCGCTACAGTGCGCCGCCCTTCGCCAGGAGGTGCCCTATGGCGCAGCCAGTTCGTCAACACCACGGCCCACTCTCCGCCCTGACGTCCGTTCTGAACAGTGATGGCAAGCCCCACCCCGTCGAGAACAGCATCGTCGTGGCGACGCTGGTGCTCGGGGCGGTCGCGTTCATCACCGCCCAGTTCGACAACCTCCACCTGATCAGTTCCTGGACCGGTCTGGTCGGGGTCGTCTCCGGCGCATGGGGCCAGATGATCTCGGCAACCACGGGTGAGCGCTTCCTCCTGATCATCGGCCTCGGCGCGGCCGCGGTCGGCTTCTACCTGGGCATGGCCCACGGCGGTCTCTTCGGCAGCGTGCTCGGATAGCGGGCCGACCGCGCCGGCCGGGTCGACCAGGCCCGGCGGGCAAGGCAGGCCAGCCGGGCCAAGCGGGCCCCAGGCAGGACCCGGGCCGGGTCGCCCCGGGGGACGGGACAACGCCCGTGCTGGGCGACGTCCACCGGAGCAGCCGTCCCCCGGAGGCCGCAGTCCTTGGCGCAGTAGGCTTCCCGGCGAGAGCCGGAGCCCCGACCCTGGGGACACACCTGCCGAGGAGCGCCCCGCATGAGCCTGACCCTGAGGACCATCAGCCGAGAGCAGCATCTGGCGTACATCCAGAGCCTGCCCACGGCGAGCCACATGCAGGTTCCGGCATGGGCGGACGTCAAGGCGGAGTGGCGCTCGGAAAGCCTCGGCTGGTTCGACAACTCCGACAAGCTCGTCGGTGCCGGCCTGGTCCTCTACCGTCAGCTGCCCAAGATCAAGCGGTACCTGGCGTATCTCCCCGAAGGCCCGGTCATCAACTGGTTCTCGCCGAACCTCGAGGACTGGCTCCAGCCGATGCTGACGCACCTCAAGCAGCAGGGTGCCTTCTCCGTGAAGATGGGCCCGCCGGTGGTCATCCGGCGGTGGGACGCCGCGGCGGTCAAGTCGGGTATCCAGAGCCCGGATGTGAAGCGACTGCGCGATGTGGAGGCCACTTTCATCGAGCCGCGCGCCTTCGAGGTCGCCGACCGGCTGCGCCGGATGGGCTGGCAGCAGGGCGAGGACGGCGGCGCCGGCTTCGGCGACGTACAGCCCCGGTACGTCTTCCAGGTGCCTCTGGAGAATCGCTCCCTCGAGGATGTCCACAAGAGCTTCAACCAGCTGTGGCGCCGCAACATCAAGAAGGCGGAGAAGGCGGGCGTCGAGGTCGTTCAGGGCGGCTACGACGACCTCCCCGAATGGCAGCGGCTGTACGAGATCACCGCAGAGCGCGACCATTTCCGGCCACGCCCCCTCGGCTACTTCCAGCGCATGTGGAAGGCCCTCAACGCCGAGGACCCCAACCGGATGCGGCTCTACTTCGCCACGCACGAGGGCGAGGCCGTCGCCGCCGCCACCATGCTGATCGTGGGCGGCCACGTCTGGTACTCCTACGGCGCCTCCGCCAACCACAAGCGCGAGGTCCGGCCCTCGAACGCGATGCAGTGGCGCATGCTGCGCGACGCCTACGCGCTCGGCGCCACCGTCTACGACCTGCGCGGAATCAGCGACTCCCTCGACGAGACGGATCATCTCTTCGGTCTGATTCAGTTCAAGGTCGGCACCGGCGGACAGGCGGCCGAATACCTTGGTGAGTGGGATTTCCCGCTCAACAAGCTGCTGCACAAGGCGCTCGACATCTACATGTCCCGCCGCTGACCCCACTGCCGGCACCCCCGGCACCTCCGCCGCCGGCGTCCCCGTCCCCCACGTTCTCTGCTTCATACCTCCTATACACCGCAGACACGAGAGAGGTTCCGAACCGGCCATGGCGCTCACCCTCTACGTCGACACCGCACGCTGGCGGGCGCATCAGCAGAAGGTGATCCAGCAGTTCCCCGGGCTCGTCCCGGTCTGCAAGGGCAACGGCTACGGCTTCGGCCACGAGCGCCTGGCCGAGGAGGTCAGCGGGTTCGGCTCCGACATCATCGCGGTCGGGACCACGTACGAAGCCGCCCGAATGAAGGACTACTTCAGCGGCGACGTGCTCGTCCTCACACCCTTCCGGCGCGGCGAGGAGCCCGTCCCGCTGCCGGACCGCGTCATCCGCTCGGTGTCCTCCGTCGAAGGCGTCCACGGCCTGGTCGGGGCGCGCGTCGTCATCGAGGTCATGAGCAGCATGAAGCGGCACGGCGTGAGCGAGCAGGACCTGCCGATGCTGCACGCGGCCATCGAGGACGTACGGCTCGAAGGGTTCGCCATCCACCTGCCGCTGGACCGCACCGACGGCTCCGACGCGGTCGAAGAGGTCATCGCCTGGATGGACCGCCTCCGCGCCGCCCGCCTGCCGCTGCACACCATGTTCGTCAGCCACCTCAGGGCCGAGGAACTCGCCCGCCTCCAGCAGCAGTTCCCGCAGACCCGCTTCCGGGCCCGGATCGGCACCCGCCTATGGCTCGGCGACCACGAAGCCACCGAGTACCGCGGTGCCGTCCTGGACGTCACCCGTGTCGTGAAGGGGGACCGGTTCGGCTACCGCCAGCAGAAGGCGGCCGCCGACGGCTACCTGGTCGTCGTGGCCGGCGGCACGTCCCACGGCGTCGGCCTGGAGGCCCCGAAGGCCCTGCACGGCGTGATGCCCCGCGCCAAGGGCGTGGCCCGCGCCGGCCTCGCGACGGTCAACCGCAACCTCTCGCCCTTCGTCTGGGCGGGCAAGCAGCGCTGGTTCGCGGAGCCCCCGCACATGCAGGTCTCCCTCCTGTTCGTGCCGGTCGACGCCGCGGAACCGAAGGTGGGCGAGGAGCTGGTGGCTCACCTGAGGCACACCACGACGCAGGTCGACCGGGTGGTCGACCGCTGACGTCAGCTGACGTCAGCTGACGTCAGGAACCTGAGAGACCTGAGGGAACCCCCTACGCCGAGCCGCCCCGCTGCGCGACGCCCCACTCCACGTACGTGCCCTCGTAGTGCGCCGCATGCCGGGCCTGCCGGTGGTGGCCGAGGACGAAGACATCGGGCGACCCGTCCAGCACGCCGCCCGACGGGTCGTCCGAGCCGTCGCGCCGTACGGGGTCCCGCTCCGGCAGCAGGGCGTCCCGCACCACCACGGCGCAGAGGTACAGCGTCCCCAGCAGGTGCGCCAGGATCGCGAGCTGGTAGCCCTCGGGGGGCAAGCCATGGTGTTTGTCACCGCTCGAGGTGTACGCGAGGTACATCCAGATACCGGTGAAGTACGCGACCTCGCAGGCCTGCCAGATCAGGAAGTCGCGCCACCGCGGCCGCGCCAGCGCCGCGAGCGGGATCAGCCACAGCACGTACTGCGGCGAGTAGACCTTGTTGACGAGGATGAAGGCCGCGACGACCAGGAAGGCCAGCTGGGCGAAGCGCGGGCGGCGCGGGGCGTAGAGCGCGAGAGCTCCGATACCGGCGCACAGCAGCAGGGTGAGCGCCGTGGCCCACGCGTTCGCGCTGTCGAGCGGGTTCCCGGTGCGCTGCGAGATGATGAGCCAGAACGAGCCGAAGTCGACCGGTCGCTCCTGGCTGAAGGTGTAGAACTTCTTCCACCCCTCCGGCGCCAGCGCCATCACCGGCACGTTCACGACCAGCCACGCGGCGACCGCCCCGCCCGCGGCCGCGCCCCACGCACGCCAGCGCCCGGCCCGCAGGCACAGCACGAGCAGCGGTCCCAGCAGCAGCACCGGATAGAGCTTGGCGGCCGTCGCCAGGCCGATCAGGACGCCCGCGACGAGCGGCCGGCTGCGCGACCACATCAGCATCGCGGCGGCGGTGAGGGCGACTGCGAGCAAGTCCCAGTTGATGGTGGCGGTGAGCGCGAAGGCGGGGGCGAGGGCGACGAGCAGCGCGTCCCACGGGCGCCTGCGGTGCGTACGGGCCACGAAGACGGCGATCGCGGCGGTGCACACCATGAGCATGCCCGCGTTGACCAGCCAGTAGATCTGCTCGCGATCCTGGATGGCGCCGCCGTGCGGGGTGAGCCAGGACGCGGCTTCCATGAAGAGGCCGGTGAGGACGGGGTACTCCAGGTACTCCATGTCCCCGGGGAGCCGGTCGAAGTAAGGGACCCGGCCGTCGGCGAAGCCCCGCGCGCTGTAGAGGTGCGGGATGTCCGAGTAGCACGCGTGCGTGTACTGGCTGCCGGCGCCGAAGAACCAGCCGCCGTTGTAGCAGGGCAGCTTCTGCACCATGCCCAGCGCGAACATCACGATCGCCACGAGCGCGATGATCCGCACCGGCGTCCACCAGCCGGCGCCGAGCAGCGCGCGACGGCCGGCCGGCCCGCCGATCAGCTCACTCCCGGCCGCGGCCACGTCATCTTCGGCAGTGGGCCGTACGGGTTCCAGGCGCCGGTCCTCGTGCACGCTCGTCATGGGCCACATACTGCCGCACGTGCCCGGACGACTTCAGCCCCCGCCCGGTCGGACCGGGCGGGGGCTGTGTCGTACGACGGGCGTCACAGGAGGTGGACGGTCACTCCTCGCGGCTGGTCGGGCCGCCGAAGAGCCCGCCGTTCCCATTGCCTCCGTTGCCGTTCCCGCCGCCGGGCTCTGACGGGGAGCTCGACGCCGTACTACCGCCATCGGAGCCGGTAGTCGTGCCGCCGTCGCTGGTACCCCCGCCGGTCTGGCACTGCGGGTCGAAGACACCACAGGTGTCCGAGGGGCTCGGCGAGGTGGACGGCTTGCCGCCCCCCGGCGTCCTGGACGGCGTCACGGAGGGGGTCGCCGAAGGGCTCTGGGACGGGGCGGTCGGCGTCGGCGACGGGGCACCGTCCTGGTCGACCTTGTCACCGATGGGCTCCGCCGCGGGGAAGGGCTTGTTCGGCTGGTCCTTGAGCGCTGCCCTCATGTAGTCGGTCCAGATCTCGGTGGGAATGGCACCACCGTGAATGGAGTCGAAGCCACCGGTGCCGTTCATGGAGAGCAGCTTCTTGCTCTCGGGATCGGTACGGAACATGGCGATCGAGGTCGACAGCTGCTTGGTGTAACCCACGAACCACGCCGACTTGTTCTCGTCGGTGGTACCGGTCTTGCCGGCAGCGAAGCGGTTCAGCGCCCTCGCCTTTTGCGCAGTGCCGTTCTTGATGACGTTCTGCAGGACCTTGGTCACATTGTTCGCGACATTGTTCTCCAAGGCCTGCTTGGGCTTGGGCGGCTCGAAGCCCTCCAGCTCCTGCCCTTCCTTCTCCACCTTGGTGACCGAGTACGGCTCGACGTGAACGCCGGAGGTGGCGAAGGTGCCGTACGAGTCGGCCATGCGGATGGCGCTCGGCGTCGAGGTGCCGAGGGAGTAGGACACGTTCAGCCGGTCCATGGTCTCCTCGAGGATGCCGGTGTCCATGGCGATCTCTTTCACATTGCCCAGACCGACATCGACGCCCAGCTGCGCGAAGGGCGAGTTGATGGACTGCTCCATCGCCTTTTCGAGAGTGATGTAGCCCCAGCGCTTCTCACCCTCGTTCTTCTGGCGGAAGGGCTCTCCGCCAGGCCCGGGGATGGGCTGCCCGTTGCGGTCCTTGATGACCACCTTGTCATTGCCGTTGTACTTGCTCTGCGGCGAGATTCCCTCACCGTCGCTCTTGTACGTGCCGTACTCCATCGCCGCGGCCAGGACGTACGGCTTCCAGGTCGAGCCGACCGGGACGCCGGAGGTGTCCGCGTTGTTGTTGAAGTGGTTCTGGTCGTATCCCTCGCCGCCGTAGAGCGCGACGATCTTGCCGCTCTTCGGATCGACGGACGCTCCACCGAACTGGACGAACTTGTCCTTCTCACGCTTCTTCGAGTCGAGATACACCTTACGAGACGCGTTGACGGATTTCTCGAGCGCCTCGGTCTTCTTCCTGTCGAAGGTCGTGCGGATCTGGTAGCCGCCCTTGGACAGGTCGTCCGGCTTGAGATCGGTCTGCTTGAGTACGTACTTCTGTGCCGTCTCGACGAGGTAGCCGGTCTGGCCGGACAGGCCCTTGGCCAGCTTCGGGTCCTTCGGCGTCGGGAAGCCGTCTGCGAGAATCCTGCTGCGCTCGGCCGCGCTCATCGCGCCGGTCTGAACCTCGCGGCCGAGCGTCCAGGCCCAACGCTCCTTGGCTCGCTGGGTGTTGAGCTCCTTGGAGGCATTGTCACCGATGCCGCCGGCCGGGTCGTAGAAGTTCGGACCTTTCAGAACAGACGAGAGGAAGGCGCTCTGGCTTGCGGTCAGCTTGTCGCTGTCCGTGTTGTAGTACGCCTGGGCCGCTGCCTGGATGCCGTACGCGCCCCGGCCGTAATAGGCCGTATTGAGGTAGCCCTCCAGAATCTCCTGCTTGCTGAGCTTCGAATCGACCTTGATCGAAATGAAGAGCTCTTTGGCCTTGCGCGTCAGCGTCTGCTCCTGGCTCAGCATGGCGTTCTTCACGTATTGCTGCGTGATGGTCGAACCACTCTGAGTCTCGGCACCCCTCGCCATATTGAAGACCGCACGTGCGATGCCGACGGGCGAAATGCCGGAGTCGTCATAGAAGGTGGCGTTCTCGGCGGAGATCACCGCATTCTGCATCGACTTGGGGATCGAAGTGATCGGCACGATCTGACGGTTCACGTCCCCACCGGTCGCGGCCATCTGCGTGCCGTCGGACCAGTAGAAAACGTTGCTCTCCGCCTCGGCGGTCTTGTTCTGGTCCGGCACCTCCACAAACGCCAGCGCTATGCCGGCGGCACCCAGGATCAGCGCGAAGAAGAAGAAACACGAGCCGGCGATGAGCTTCCACGACGGCACCCAGCGCCCCAGCCCCACCTTCCCCGCACGCGGGTAGTCGATGAAGCGCTTCTGCTGGGGCTCCCGTGCGGCCGCACGGCGCGCGGCCGCACGGGAGCCACCTTCGTGACTGGGGACCGCACGGCGGCGCCCGCCGCCACCGGCCGCCCGCTGAGCGGCGCGACGGGCCTCTGCGCGGCCGCCGTAGGACTCTTCGCCCATCGGTCCCGCGGAGGACCGGTTGGCGGTGCGCTGGGGCGCGGCTCGGCGACCGTACGGCGGCGGTTGCGCTCCGCGCCGGGCCGCGGCGCGTCCACCACCCTGGGACTGTGGTGGCTTGCGACGGTGCTCGCTCATGGAACAGCTACTCCTCGGGCAGGCGCTATCGCCTGAAAGCGACAGATGACTTCCGGTCCCCCCGGCATACGGACCCACACGTTCCGGTGGGCGGCCGCACTGCACCAGGGACGAGGACGCTCCGCGGTGTTCCGTGGTTCCCGGTGGCCTTCATGGCGCACAGACTACGCACGGTCAAAACTCACTGAGCACGCATCTTCACCCCAAATCAGGCAAGTTGATTCCTACGAATCAGTGATGTGACGCCGCTCACGGTTTCCCCTCTTGTCGCAGCCGGAGGGCCGTTCTATCGTCTTGATGTATCGAGTCGATACATCAGCGCGGCATAGGAGGCCGCCGAGCGAGGGGAGGCGGGGCATGAGCAGACGCTCCGGCATCCTCGAGTTCGCCGTCCTCGGCCTGCTCCGCGAGTCCCCCATGCACGGCTATGAGCTGCGCAAGCGGCTCAACACCTCGCTGGGCGTCTTCCGCGCGTTCAGCTACGGCAGCCTCTACCCCTGCCTGAAGACGCTGGTCAGCCAGGGGTGGTTGATCGAGGAACCGGGCAGCGCGCCGGAGGACGCGCTCGCCGCCTCGCTGGCCGGCCGAAGGGCGAAGATCGTCTACCGGCTGACGGCGGAGGGGAAAGAGCACTTCGAGGAGCTGCTCGCCCATTCCGGTCCCGACGCGTGGGAGGACGAGCACTTCGGCGTCCGCTTCGCCTTCTTCGGCCAGACGTCGCGAGACGTACGGGTGCGGGTGCTGGAAGGGCGCCGCAGCAGGCTGGAGGAGCGCCTTGAGAAGATGCGCGCGTCCCTGGCCCGTACCCGCGAGCGGCTGGACGACTACACCCTCGAGCTCCAGCGACACGGCATGGAGTCGGTGGAGCGCGAGGTTCGCTGGCTCAACGAGCTGATCGAGAGCGAGCGGGCGGGGCGGGATCAGCGGCGATCCGCCTCCGATTCTCAGGACCAGTCAGGGAGCACGGGCGGCCTGCCCCGGGACCGGGGTCGCTCCCGGCCGGATCCGTCCGACGACACCGCCAAGTGAGGTCCTGCATCCGGCAGGGCTTCGTCGAGTACACACAGGGAGCAACCGGAATGGGTTCGGTTCGCGTAGCCATCGTCGGCGTGGGCAACTGCGCCGCCTCGCTGGTGCAGGGCGTCGAGTACTACAAGGACGCCGACCCGGACAGCCGCGTGCCCGGTCTGATGCACGTGCAGTTCGGCGACTACCACGTGCGTGACGTCGAGTTCGTGGCCGCCTTCGATGTCGACGCGAAGAAGGTCGGCCTCGACCTCGCGGACGCCATCGGCGCCAGCGAGAACAACACGATCAAGATCTGCGACGTGCCGTCCACCGGCGTCGCGGTGCAGCGCGGCCACACGCTCGACGGCCTGGGCAAGTACTACCTCGAGACCATCGAGGAGTCCGATGAGGCCCCGGTCGACGTCGTCCAGGTCCTCAAGGACAAGCGGGTCGACGTTCTGGTCTGCTACCTGCCGGTCGGCTCCGAGGAAGCCGCCAAGTTCTACGCGCAGTGTGCGATCGACGCCAAGGTGGCGTTCGTCAACGCCCTCCCGGTCTTCATCGCCGGCACCAAGGAGTGGGCGGACAAGTTCACCGAGGCGGGCGTGCCGATCGTCGGCGACGACATCAAGTCGCAGGTCGGCGCCACGATCACGCACCGCGTGCTGGCCAAGCTGTTCGAGGACCGGGGCGTCATCCTGGACCGCACGATGCAGCTGAACGTCGGCGGCAACATGGACTTCAAGAACATGCTCGAGCGCGAGCGCCTGGAGTCCAAGAAGATCTCCAAAACGCAGGCCGTCACCTCGCAGATCCCCGACCGAGAGCTGGGCGAGAAGAACGTCCACATCGGACCGTCCGACTACGTGGCCTGGCTGGACGACCGGAAGTGGGCGTACGTCCGTCTCGAGGGCCGTGCGTTCGGCGATGTTCCGCTGAACCTGGAGTACAAGCTCGAGGTCTGGGACTCCCCCAACTCGGCCGGCGTCATCATCGACGCACTGCGCGCCGCGAAGATCGCCAAGGACCGCGGAATCGGCGGCCCGATCCTCTCGGCGTCCTCGTACTTCATGAAGTCGCCGCCGGTGCAGTACTTCGACGACGAGGCGCGCGAGAACGTCGAGAAGTTCATCCGGGGCGAGGTCGAGCGCTAGGAGCAATCCGGCGCGCCGCTTCTGGCTCGTGATCGCGGACCCTCGGGCAATACGCCCGGGGGTCCGTGTGCTGTGTGAGGCTGTGCGACATGGCTGTTGTGCGTGATCTGCGCGTGCTACTGGGGCTGCGTGACTTCCGGCGGCTGCTGGCCGTCCGCCTCCTTTCTCAGCTTGCCGACGGCGTGTACCAGGTCGCGCTCGCCACGTACGTCGTCTTCTCGCCGGAGAGGCAGACCACGCCCGCCGCCATTGCCTCGGCCATGGCCGTGCTGCTGCTCCCGTACTCCCTCATCGGACCCTTCGCAGGCGTCCTCCTCGACCGCTGGCGGCGCCGCCAGGTGCTGCTGTACGGCAACCTGCTCCGGGCCGTCCTCGCCTCCGGGACCGCGCTGCTGATCGTGGCAGAGGTGCCGGACTGGCTCTTCTACGGCTCCGCCCTGTCGGTGACCGCCGTCAACCGCTTCGTCCTGGCGGGGCTCTCGGCCGCCCTGCCGCGTGTCGTCGACCGGGACCGGTTGGTCATGGCCAACTCCGTCTCCCCGACGGCCGGGACGCTGGCCGCCACGGCCGGTGGCGGGTTGGCCTTCGCCCTACGCCTCGCCGGCTCGGACTCCGACGCCGTGACCGTACTGCTCGGCGCCGGGATCTACCTCTGCGCGGGACTCGCCGCGCTGCGGATGGGACGCGAGTTGCTCGGACCGGATCCGGAACTGGTCCAGCCCCGTCTGCGGGCCGCCCTGGCCGGCACCGCCGAAGGGCTGGCCCTCGGCCTGATCCACCTGAGAGAGCGGCACCTGGCCGCACGCGCCCTGGCCGCGATGAGTCTGATGCGCTTCTGCTACGGCGCGCTGACCGTGATGGTCCTGATGCTCTGCCGGTACGCCTGGTCCGAGACCGAATCCGAGGGTCTCGCCCTGCTCGGACTCGCCGTCGCCGTCTCGGGTGCGGGATTCTTCGCGGCGGCCGTAGTCACGCCGTGGGCGATCGACCGGCTCGGCAGGGTCAGCTGGCTGGTTCCGGATGTCCAGCTGCGATGGATCGTCACCTGTTCGGCCGCGTCCGCGGTCCTCGAGCCCGGCCTGGGCCTGCCCTTCGAGCCCGCACCGATACTGGTCGCCGCCTTCCTCCTGGGCCTGGCGACCCAGGGCGCGAAGATCGCCACCGACACCATCATCCAGGAATTCGTCGACGACGCCTACCGCGGTCGGATCTTCTCGCTCTACGACATGCTCTTCAATGTCACCTTCGTGGCCGCCGCCGGCGTGGCAGCGCTCATGCTGCCGCCGGACGGCCGCTCGACGGCGCTGATCGTGCTCATCGCTCTGCTCTACGCAGCCGTCGTCGCGGCGGGCAAACCCATTCGGCCTAACGAAGGGGCTGTGTTTCACGTGAAACACAGCCCCTGAGCGGATACAGCGCTCTCTGGGCGGCCTCCGCATCACGCACTGCGACTCGATGTTTCACGTGAAACGGGAGTGCGCTCCTCGCGGACCGGCACCGCGGGACATGTGAAGCGGACCTTTGTTTCACGTGAAACATGGGCCCCCAAGGCGGCGCCCGGCGTCAGACCTGCGCGGCCCACCATTCCTTGAGCGCCGCTACAGCGTCATCCCGCTGCATCGGTCCGTGCTCCAGCCGCAGCTCCAGCAGATGCTTGTACGCCTTGCCGACCACCGGTCCGGGCTTCACGCCGAGGATCTCCATGATCTCGTTGCCGTCGAGGTCCGGCCGGATCGCGTCCAGCTCCTCCTGCTCCTTCAGCCGCGCGATCCGCTCCTCGAGACCGTCGTACGCCCGCGAGAGCGCCGCCGCCTTCCGCTTGTTCCGCGTGGTGCAGTCCGAGCGGGTCAGCTTGTGCAGCCGGTCCAGCAGCGGCCCCGCATCCCGTACGTACCGGCGCACTGCGGCGTCCGTCCACTCGCCCGTCCCGTAGCCATGGAAGCGCAGATGCAGCTCCACAAGCCGCGAGACGTCCTTCACGACATCGTTGGGGTACTTCAGCTTGGCCATCCGCGACTTGGTCATCTTCGCCCCGACCACCTCGTGGTGGTGGAAGGAGACCCGGCCGTCGCTCTCGAAGCGCCGCGTCTTCGGCTTGCCGATGTCATGGAGCAGCGCGGCCAGCCGCAGCACCAGGTCCGGCTCGCCCTCCTCGAGCCCGATGGCCTGATCCAGCACCGTCAGCGAGTGCTCATAGACGTCCTTGTGGCGGTGGTGCTCGTCACGCTCCAGCCGCAGAGCCGGGAGCTCCGGCAGGAAGTAGTCCGCCAGCCCCGTGCCGACCAACAGCTTCAGGCCCTTGCGGGGGTGAGGGGAAACGATGAGCTTGTTGAACTCATCACGCACCCGCTCCGCGGAGACGATCTGGATACGGTCCGCCATCGCCGTCATCGCCCTGACGACCTCGGGCGCGACCTCGAAATCCAGCTGCGCGGCGAACCGCGCGGCACGCATCATCCGCAGCGGGTCGTCCGAGAACGAGTCCTCCGGGGCACCCGGGGTCCGCAGTACGCGGGACGCGAGGTCCTCCAGGCCGCCGTGCGGGTCGATGAACTCCTTCTCCGGCAGCGCGACCGCCATCGCGTTGACCGTGAAGTCCCGGCGGACAAGGTCCTCCTCGATCGAGTCGCCGTAGGACACCTCGGGCTTCCGCGACGACCGGTCGTACGCCTCGGACCGGTAGGTCGTCACCTCGATCTGGTACTCCCGCACCTCGCCACCACTCCGGGTCCGCCGCATGCAGCCGACGGTCCCGAAGGCGATGCCGACCTCCCACACACTGTCAGCCCACGGCCGCACGATCTTCAGTACGTCCTCGGGCCGGGCATCCGTCGTGAAGTCGAGGTCGTTGCCGAGCCTGCCGAGCAGCGCGTCCCGTACGGAACCGCCGACCAGGGCAAGCGTGTGACCTGCCTCCCGGAAGCGGCGGGCGAGGTCGTCGGCGACGGGGGACACCCGCAGCAGTTCGCTCACGGCCCGGCGCTGCGCCTGACTGAGCTCGCTGACCGGCTGGGTGGTCTGCGAGGCCTGCGGGATACGACTGTCATGGTTGGCGTTCGGCACAACAGAACAGGGTACGTGGCCCAGCAGCCGGGAGCGTCCTCGATTCCCGTACGCCGTGGCTCCGGTCCGATCATGTCGAGCACTCCCCAGCACTTCGCCCCAGCGGGTCTCGTTACCATGCGTGGACGCACAATCGACGACCACCACTGACGACGATGAGGGACGGGCAAGCGCGTGGCCGAGGCGGCACAGTTCCAGCGAACGCGATCCGCTCCTGCCCGCCGGTGGCTGCGGCGCACTGCCGCCGTCCTGGTGGGAGTGCCGCTGCTCGCCGGACTGCTGCAGATCCCTGCCGCGCCCCCGGCGGACGCCGAGCCGAACGGCACCGGCTCGCGCACCGTGGACGTATCGATCAACTCGCTCACGCCGACCGCCCCGACCGATGACGACACGGTCACGGTCACGGGAACCGTCACGAACAACGGTCGCTCCACGATCACCGACGCCCATGTCGGACTGCGGCTCGGCCCCACCCTCAACAGCCGCAGCGCGATCGACAGCGCCGCCAAGCGCACTGGGTTCGCCTACGGCGCCGACGGGCAGGAGGTCGGCGGCAAGCACACCATCGACGTCGACAAGCTGCTGGCCGGCTCGACACGGAACTTCAGCCTGAGCGTCCCCGTGGAGGACCTGGACCTCGGCAGCGACGGGATCTATCAGCTCGGTGTCGCGCTCTCGGGACAGACCCAGAGCAGGCAGTACGAGCAGGTGCTCGGCATCGAGCGGACCTTCCTGCCCTGGCAGCCCTCGGCGGCTGACCGGAAGACGCAGGTCAGCTTCCTCTGGCCGCTGATCTCCTCCGCCCACCTCACGGCGCGGACAGACTCGGATCAAGAGCAGACGCGGATCTTCCGCGACGACTCCCTCGCTTCCGAGCTCGCGCCCGGCGGGCGCCTGCAGCAGATGGTCGCGCTCGGCAAGGACCTGCCGGTGACCTGGGTGGTCGACCCGGACCTGCTGGCGACGGTCGAGGCCATGACGAAGAACTACAAGGTCATGAAGTCCGACGGCACGACCACCGCGGGCAGGAACCAGACCGTCGCCAAGCAGTGGCTCATGGACCTCCAGGACGCGGTGGACGGCCGTGAGATCGTGTCGCTGCCCTTCGCCGATCCCGACCTCGCCTCCCTCGCCCACCGCGGGAAGGACGTGTCCGGCGCGCTCGGCCACCTCAAGTCCGCCACCGACCTTGCCTCCAGGACCGTGGAAACGATCCTGGGCACCAAGCCCCGTACCGACTTCGCCTGGCCTGTGAACGGCGCGATCGACTCCTCGGTGGTCGACGTCGCCACCTCCGCAGGTGCGCACAACGTGATCACCCGAAGCGACAGCCTCCGCGAGACCGGAGGCCTCCCCTACAGCCCCACGGCGGCCCGTCCGATCGGCCGTGGCAATACGGCGGTGGTGGCGGATGCCCGCCTCTCCACGGCCTTCCAGGGCGATCTGTCGCGTGCGGAGGGCTCGACGCTCGCCGTGCAGGAGTTCCTCGCCCAGACGCTCATGGTCACCATGCAGGCGCCCGAGAAGCGGCGGAGCATCGTGATCGCCCCGCAGCGCATTCCCACCGCGAGCCAGGCGCGGACGATGGCCGAGGCGATGGCCGGGCTCGACGGCGAGCGCTGGACCGAGGCGCTGGACCTGGGCGACGCGGCCAAGGCGAAGCCTGATCAGGCGGCCACCACCCGGGTGCCGGACACCGGCTCCTACCCCGGCTCACTGCGCAAGCAGGAGCTGCCCACGGAAGGCTTCGTTGAGGTCCAGCGGACGCAGAGCTCGCTCGAGCGCTTCCAGGTGATCCTCTCCCAGCCGGACCGTGTGGTGACGCCTGTCGGCAATGCGATCATGCGTGGGATGTCCACCTCCTGGCGCGGCGACGCCCGGGGCGCCGCCGACTACCGGAGCTCCGTAAAGGGTTACCTCACCGACCTCAGCCAGAGCATTCAGCTTGTCCAGAAGTCGCCGCAGACCCTGTCCGGGCGCAGCGCGACGATCCCGGTGACCGTGCAGAACAACCTGGTCCAGGGGATCGAGGGCATGAAACTGGTGCTCACCTCCGGCCAGCCGAACCGGCTCGAGGTCGACGAGCAGCAGGCGATCAAGGTCGAGGGCGGGCACAGCCAGTCGGTGAAGTTCGACACCACGGCCAATGCGAACGGCACGGTGTGGGTGACCGCCCAGCTCTACACGGACGACGGCACTCCCTACGGTGACTCGATGACATTCCGGGTGAAGGTCACCGAAATCACATCCACCGTGATGCTCGTCATCGCCGGCGGCGTCCTGCTCCTCGTTCTCGCCGGCATCCGGATGTACACGCAGCGCAAGCGGGCCACCGCCCGCGAGGCCGCGGACGACGCGGATTCCCCCGATACTGCACCGGAAGGCCCCGGGACAGAAGATCCGGCGCCGGAGGGTCCGGAGCCGCAGGAGCCGGAAACCGGTTCCGGGCAGCAGGGTGACGTGACACCGGACACCGGACCGGAAAGCGGCGACGCATCCGGTAAGGGTGAGAAAGTGGACCGTTGAGCGAAGTCGGGGCCGGCCGGCCGCGGACGATGAGGTGGGGTAGCGATGAACGCGCCGTACGACGGTGACCGTGGCCAGAGCCCGGGCAGTGACCCGGCGGGCCACACACCGCCGTCCCCTCCTGCAGATCCGTACGTCCAGGACGCCTACGCCTACGACCCGTACAGCGCCCAGGACCCCGCGGCGCAGGACCCGGTCACCGAGGCGCTCTACGACCGCTCTGCGCACCCTCCGCCGCCCCCCGGGGCGTACCCGGGCCCCCGGCCCCTCTACGGGCAGCCCCCGGCGCCGGCGCACGCCCCGGATCCGCGGCTGTGGGCGCCGACCCCGCCCCCTGAGCCGGAGGGCCCGTCGCACCACCTGCCCTACGGCGACGACGCCGCGACGACGCAGTACGTGGGCGTGGACGGCCTCGTCGGACCGGCAGCGGACCAGAGACCCGCACAGCAGGACGCCTTCGCGCATCTCTTCCGCGACCAGCAGCAGCCGTACGAGGCGCCACGGACCCCCCAGACTCCGCCCGCGCCGACGCCACCGGCCGAGCCGCTCACCGAGGCGGTGCCTCAGGCGCCGAAGCCGCCGGAGCCCCGGAAGCCGACTCCCGCACCGGCCCCCAAGCGCTCGGGCGGCCGGGCCGGCAGCATCCTGAAGTCCAGCGCGCTCATGGCCGCCGGCACGATCGTCTCGCGCATCACCGGATTCCTGCGCACCCTCGTCATGGCGGCGGCGATCGGCGTGGGAACGCTCAACGACACGTACCAAGTCGCCAACACCCTGCCGACGATGATCTACATCCTGGTCGGCGGCGGAGCCCTCAACGCGGTCTTCATCCCGCAGCTGGTGCGGGCCATGAAGGACGACGACGACGGTGGCGAGGCCTACGCCAACCGTTTGCTGACCCTGGTCGTGGTCCTGCTGGCCGGTGTCACCACCGTCTGCGTGCTGGCCGCCCCGGTCCTCATCCGCATGCTGTCGACGAAGTTCGCCTCCGACCCGGCCCACATGGAGGTGGCGGTCGCCTTCGCCCGCTACTGCCTGCCCACCATGTTCTTCATGGGCGTGCACGTGGTGCTCGGCCAAATCCTCAACGCGCGGGGCCGCTTCGGGGCGATGATGTGGACCCCCGTCCTGAACAACATCGTCGTGATTGCCACGTTCGGCGCCTTCATCTGGGCCTTCGGCGGCTTCACGTCGACCGGTGTCAGCGCGGCGACGGTCACCCCCGAGGGCATCCGGCTGCTGGGCATCGGCACGTTGCTCGGCCTCACCGTCCAGGCCCTGGCGATGATCCCCTACCTGCGGGACGCGGGCTTCCGCATCCGTCCGCGCTTCGACTGGCGCGGCCACGGCCTCGGAAAGGCGCTGGGCCTGGCCAAGTGGACCTTCCTCTTCGTCCTCGCCAACCAGCTCGGCATGATCGTCGTGCTCCAGCTCGCCACCTGGGCCGGCTCGGTCGCGGAGGGCGAGGGCTACACCGGCACCGGCATCACCGCCTACAACTACGCGCTGCTCCTGTGGCAGATGCCGCAGGCCATCATCACCGTCTCCGTGATGACCGCGGTGCTGCCACGCATTTCGCGCGCGGCCCACGACGAGGACGCCTCGGCGGTCCGTGACGACATCTCCTACGGCCTGAGGACCTCGGCGGTCGCGATCGTGCCGTGCGCCTTCGCGTTCCTCGCCCTCGCCGTCCCGATGACGACCCTGCTGTACGCGGGCTCCGGCGAGGAGGGCGCCCGCAACATCGGCTACGTGCTGATGGCCTTCGGTCTCGGCCTGATCCCGTACTCGGTGCAGTACGTCGTGCTGCGTGGCTTCTACGCCTACGAGGACACGAGAACGCCGTTCTACAACACCGTGATCGTCGCGGCCGTCAACGCCGCCGCCTCCGGTCTCTGCTTCGTCCTTCTCCCCTCCCGCTGGGCCGTCGTGGGCATGGCCGCCTCCTACGGACTCGCGTACGCGATCGGTGTGGGCGTCGCCTGGAAGAGGCTGCGCGTGCAGCTGGGCGGCGATCTGGACGGCTCACACGTCCTGCGCACGTACGCCCGCCTGACGGGCGCCAGCGTGCCGGCCGCGCTGGCCGCCGGAGGGGCGGCCTATGGCGTCACCCAGGCCCTCGGGAGCGGCGCCGTGGGCTCCCTGGTCGCGCTGGTCGGCGGCGGGATGGTTCTCCTCGGTGTCTTCTACGCTGCGGCCAGGCGCATGCGCATCGAGGAACTGACCGCCATGGTCGGTATGGTCCGGGGCCGCCTGGGTCGCTGACCGAGCACAACCATCGGCCGCCACCGTGTGTCGTGCATAGCGGCGGACTGTGGGCACAATTGTCTTTGCTGTGGTGCGAGAGCGTGCAACGGATGGGGAGGCAGGAACGACGGTGGCGGAACGGAGCACAGCTGCCGTCGACGTGGCAGACACCAGCGGCGAAGAGCCGCTGACCGCCCAGGCGGACAAGGCCACGGCCGACGGGGCGGACGCCCAGGAAACGCCGGGGACGGACGCGGAAACCGCGGACACCGGCACGACTCGGAGCACGAGCGAGGCCGAGGGCGCCGCGAGCGCCAAAGGCCCTGTGCCCGACGTGGAACCCCCGGAACTCCATAGTGGCCACAAACTCGCCAGACGCTATCGCCTCGAGGAGTGCGTCACCCGTCTGGACGGATTCAGCAGCTGGCGCGCCGTCGACGAGAAGCTCCGGCGCGCCGTAGGAGTCCATGTCCTGCCCGCCGACCACCCGCGGGCCCGACCGGTCCTCGCCGCGGCCCGTTCCGCGGCCCTCCTCGGCGACCCCCGCTTCGTTCAGGTCCTCGACGCGGTCGAGGAGAACGACCTGGTCTACGTCGTCCACGAGTGGCTTCCGGACGCGACCGAGCTCACCACCGTGCTCGCCTCAGGACCGCTCGAGGCGCACGAGGCGTATCAGCTCGTCAGCCAGGTGTCCCAGGCGATGTCCGCCGCACACCGTGAGGGACTCGCGCACCTGCGTCTGACCCCCAGCTCCGTTCTGCGCACCGAGTCCGGTCAGTACCGCATCCGCGGCCTCGCGGTGATGGCTGCGCTCCGCGGCATCAGCGCCGATCAGCCCCAGCGCACCGACACCGAGGCGATCGGCGCACTGCTGTACGCCGCGCTGACGCAGCGCTGGCCCTACGAGGGGAACGCATACGGTCTGTCCGGCCTGCCCAAGGGCGTCGGGCTAATCCGGCCCGACCAGGTGCGGGCAGGCGTCCACCGGGGCCTCGCGGACCTCGCGATGCGCGCCCTGGTGAACGAGGGCGCCACTCCGTCTCGTCAGGAGCAGCCCTGCACCACCCCGGAGGAGCTGGCCAAGGCGGTCGCGACGCTGCCGCGCATCCGCCCGCCGGAGCCCTCCTTCGCCACGCCCGCGTACCAGCCCACGGCGTACCAGCAGGGCGCCTACAGGCAGCCCGTGAGCCGCCCGGGCCCGGCTTCCCCCTCCCGCCCCGCTCCGGTGCCGCCGTCGCCCTTCCAGAGCCGCACCGGGCAGGTGCTCAAGTGGACCGTCGCCGCTCTGCTCATCGCGGCGCTGGGGCTCGGCAGCTGGCAGCTGGCAGACACCCTGATGGACCGCGAGAGCAGGACCGACGACTCGGGCGACTCACAGCCGTCCGGAGGGGGCGACGCCGGGAAGAAGAAGGATCTCGGGAGGCCGCTCCAGATCGAGGACGCGGACGAGTTCTCGCCGCTGGCATCCCCGGTGGCGGCGGAGAAGGTCGGCAACGCCGTGGACGGTGACACGGGCACGGCCTGGGTGACGCCTCGGTACGAGGGCTACGCGAACTTCGGCAACCTCTCGCAGCGGCAGCAGGGCAGCGGTCTCATCGTCGACCTGGGCGACGTCAAGGACGTGTCCGGCCTCGAGATCCACATGTACCGCCCCGGCCAGAAGGTCGAGGTGCTTGCTGCGGACGCCTCCACGGCGGCGCCGTCGTCGCTCGACGACTTCTCTCAGCAGCTCACGAAGCCGGAGAGTAGCGGAGGGACTCTGAAGGCCGCCCTCGACAAGTCCGTGCGGACACGATACGTACTGATCCACGTCACCGAGCTCCCCTCGGACGGATCGGCCAACGGGTTCCGTGGCGGGATCTCGGAGATCAAGATCACGGGCTGACCGGCGACAGCACAGGCGAAGGGGAGGGCCCGACGTTGGAGGACGCCATACGCGGCGCCGCAAGCGACCAGGAGCTCCTCGCCCGCCACGTAGCGGGGGACCCGGAGGCCTTCGGCGAGATAGTCCGGCGCCATCGTGACCGCCTGTGGGCCGTAGCCCTGCGCACGCTCGGCGACCGGGAGGAGGCCGCCGACGCCGTCCAGGACGCACTCGTCTCGGCCTACCGCGCCGCCCACTCCTTCCGCGGCCAGTCGGCCGTGACGACCTGGCTGCACCGGATCACCGTCAACGCCTGCCTCGACCGGGCTCGTAAGGCCGCCTCCCGCCGCACCTCCCCGGTCGCCGAGACAGAACGCCTCGAGCAGCTCCTGGAGCCCCACGAGTCCGCCGCCGCGCCGGCCGAGCGCCGCGATCTGCACCGCGAACTACTGAAGGCGCTCGCCACCCTCCCGGCAGAGCAGCGCGCGGCCCTCGTCCTGGTCGACATGCAGGGATATCCCGTTGCCGAGGCCGCCGACGTCCTCGATGTCCCCACAGGGACGGTGAAGAGCCGCTGCGCTCGAGGCCGGGCGAGACTGCTCCCCCTGGTCGAGCATCTACGCAGCGATGGCGGGGATAGTCCGGACACGGGCGGGGGAAGGAACCGGACGCAGGGGACATCCGTCCCAGCGGCAGGACCGAGGGGCACAGATGCCGTGAAGGGCGGAGGTGGGCGAGCGTGACATCCTCGACCGGCACGGACCAGCATCCGGATGTCGCGGAGATTTCCGCACTGACAGAGGGCCTCCTGCCACCGGACCGCACAACCGAGGTACGCGACCATCTGGCGGCCTGCGAGCTGTGCACGGATGTCCGGGCTTCTCTCGACAAGATCCGCGGACTGCTCGGCACCTTGCCCGGCCCTACGCGGATGCCTGCGGATATCGCAGGACGCATCGATGCCGCTCTCGCCGCAGAGGCCCTTCTGGACTCGACGGCGCCCGTCACTGTTTCACGTGAAACCGAGGCCGCAGCGGAACCCGTCGGCGAGACAGACGCGGCCACGCTCGTTTCACGTGAAACCACGACCGGGTCGCGTACACCGCGGTCCGCGCATCGCCCTGAAGGACGCCCAAGCGCGTCCACCGGCCCGGGCCGCCGAACTCGCAGCAGGCGTAGCTGGCGCACGGCGGTCTTCGGTACGGCATGCGCGCTCGCGGCCATCGGGCTCGGAGGCGTGATCGTCGAGGCCGTCGATTCCCCGTCCGACTCCTCGACGGGCTCCACCATGGCGGACAGGGCCGACACGAAGGAGGATGCCGAGCTGGCGGCCAGTGGGCTCGCGCCGCGGGTGCAGCGCCTGCTCGACGACGCGGACACCAAGCGCGGTCCCTCGGCTCCTGACGGCGAGGTGGGTTCCCAGTCCAGCCCCAACACCACCATGCGGGGGAGCGGCGCCACCGTGCCCTCGTGCGTGCGCGCGGGAATCGGGCGCACCGACGCCCCGATCGCGGCCGACCAGATCACGTATGAGGGCACGGCCGCCTACCTCGTCGTGCTCCCGCGGGTCTCCGATCCCGCTCGAGTCGATGTCTATGTCGTCGACTCCGCCTGTACGGGGACCTCGCCGCAGAGTCCCGGCGATGTGCTGTTGAAGGACGTGTACAAGCGCGGTTGAGCGACGCGGCGTGCAGTGAGGGCTCCGGGAATGCCGGCCCCGTAGGATCCGTTGGGTGGGATGAGAGTCCCGCTAGGACCACCCAGCAGTCGGCAGAGACGAGGAAGACACCCGTGAGCGACGTCCGTAACGTGATCATCATCGGCTCCGGGCCGGCGGGTTACACCGCGGCGCTGTACACCGCGCGCGCCTCCCTGAAGCCTCTCGTTTTCGAGGGTGCCGTCACCGCTGGCGGTGCACTGATGAACACCACCGATGTGGAGAACTTCCCCGGCTTCCGCGACGGCATCATGGGTCCGGACCTGATGGACAACATGCGGGCCCAGTCCGAGCGCTTCGGAGCCGAGCTCATCGCGGATGACGTCGTTGCCGTGGACCTCACGGGCGAGATCAAGACCGTCACCGACTCTGCCGGCACGGTCCACCGCGCCAAGGCCGTGATCGTGACCACGGGCTCGCAGCACCGCAAGCTGGGCCTGCCCCGCGAGGACGAGCTCTCCGGCCGCGGTGTCTCCTGGTGCGCCACCTGCGACGGCTTCTTCTTCAAGGACCAGGACATCGCTGTGGTGGGTGGTGGCGACACCGCGATGGAGGAGGCGACCTTCCTCTCCCGCTTCGCCAAGTCCGTCACCGTCGTGCACCGCCGGGACGCCCTGCGTGCCTCGAAGGCGATGCAGGAGCGCGCCTTCGCCGACCCGAAGATCTCCTTCGCCTGGGACAGCGAGGTCGCCGAGATCCACGGCGACCAGAAGCTCTCCGGTCTGACCCTGCGGAACACCAAGACGGGCGAGCTTTCAGAGCTCCCAGTCACCGGCCTGTTCATCGCCGTCGGACATGACCCGCGCACCGAGCTGTTCAAGGGCCAGCTGGACCTCGACGCCGAGGGCTACCTCAAGGTCGACGCTCCCTCGACCCGGACCAACCTCATCGGGGTCTTCGCCGCAGGTGACGTCGTGGACCACACCTACCGCCAGGCCGTCACCGCTGCCGGCACCGGCTGTGCCGCCGCTCTGGACGCCGAGCGGTACCTGGCGGCTCTCAGCGACACCCGGCCCGCCGAGCCGGAAAAGGCCGCAGCGGCCCTCTGATACTGACCTTCCTCACGCATCAACGAATTAGGAGATCGCCATGGCCGGCGCCCTCAAGAACGTGACCGACGCAACCTTCGATGAGGATGTCCTCAAGAGCGACAAGCCCGTCCTCGTCGACTTCTGGGCAGCCTGGTGCGGCCCGTGCCGCCAGATCGCTCCCTCCCTGGAGGCCATCGCCGCCGAGCACGGCGACAAGATCGAGATCGTCAAGCTCAACATCGACGAGAACCCGGGGACGGCGGCCAAGTACGGCGTCATGTCCATCCCGACGCTGAACGTCTACCAGCACGGCGAGGTGGCCAAGACCATCGTCGGCGCCAAGCCGAAGGCCGCGATCCTCCGCGACCTCGAGGACTTCATCGGCTGACGGTTCCACGTTTCACGTGAAACAGGCCCGCCCCTGGAGGGGCGGGCCTGTTCGCGTTTCTGCAGTACGCATCCGGAAGGCTACAGAGGCCGGAGAGCGGGCTCCTTCTGGACCGCACCGAGCAACCGGTCCAGCGCCAGCTCCACGTCCTCCTTCCAGGAGATCGTGGTCCGCAGTTCAAGCCGCAGCCTGGGGAACCGGTGGTGCGGACGTACGGTCTTGAATCCCACGGCCAGCAGATGCTCGGCGGGGAGCACGCACGCGGGCTCCTTCCACCGGGCATCACCGAAGGCCTCGATCGCCTTGAATCCCCGGCGAAGAAGATCCTTGGCAACCGTCTGCACGATGACGCGGCCGAGACCCTGCCCCTGGTAACCCGGCATGATCCAGCCCGTCATTAGCTGCACCGCGTCTGGTGACACCGGGCTGGTGGGAAAGGCCGTGGACCGCGGCACGTAGGCGGGCGGGGCGTACAAGACGAACCCCACCGGCACCTCGTCGACGTAAACGACGCGGCCGCAGGATCCCCACTCGAGAAGCACCGCCGAAATCCAGGCTTCCTTCTCCAGCTCCGGACGGCCCGCCTTTACTGCGGCTTCGCCGCTGACCGGATCGAGCTCCCAGAAGACGCACGACCGGCAGCGCTTGGGAATGTCCGGAAGGTTGTCCAGTGTGAGCGGTACGAGCCGACGCCCCATGCAGCCTGTTCCTCACTTCCATCGCCTGCCGCCCCTCGGGCGGCTGCCAGCGCTCCGCGCTCCCTGATGAGACTGCCGACGAACCCGCCGACTGCCCCTAGGCTCAATCCTGCGGCCAACAGTCCCGCGCGGCTCACCGATCGCATGGCCCGCTCCTCCAAATGAGGTGTCTCCACGTGGATGCGCCATACCCGAACGCATCGTATCCACGTCGCGATTGCACTGATACCGCGATAAAGCAAAGGGCGGGCCGTGTCCCGGTGACGGGGACCCCAGGAGAGTCCCGGCCGTCACGATCCGGCACGATGGCCCGCCCTCGACTCAGGAGGAACCAGGGGAATCAGTACTCGCCGTCCCCCTCCGCTTCCCCGGCCTCGGCAGACTCCGCGGCCTCCGCAGCCTCCTTGGAAAGACTCTGCTCCAGCACCCGGCCCTCGCCGGGAGCGAGCGAGCCCAGGATCCGCTCCAGATCCTCTATCGAAGCGAACTCGACGACGATCTTTCCCTTCTTCTGTCCCAGATCCACCTTCACCCGGGTCTCGAAGCGGTCCGACAGCCGTGATGCGAGGTCGGTGAGCGCAGGCGACACGCGGGTACCGGCCCGCGGACCCTTGGGCTTCAGGGAGCTGCTGGGCCTGGGCCCCATCAGCGTCACGATTTCCTCGACCGCTCGAACCGACAGCCCCTCGGCCACGATCCGATGCGCGAGCCGGTCCTGCTCCTCGGAATCCTCCACCGACAGCAGAGCACGAGCGTGTCCTGCCGAGAGCACCCCTGCAGCGACCCGCCGCTGCACAGACGGGGACAGTTTGAGCAGCCGCAGCGTGTTGGAGACCTGCGGGCGGGAGCGCCCGATGCGGTCCGCCAGCTGATCGTGGGTGCAGTTGAAGTCTTTGAGGAGCTGGTCGTAGGCTGCGGCTTCCTCCAGCGGGTTCAGCTGCGCCCGGTGCAGGTTCTCCAGCAGCGCGTCGAGCAGGAGCTTGTCGTCGTCCGTTGCCCGGATGATCGCGGGGATCCGCTCGAGGCCGGCCTCACGGCAGGCCCGCCACCGGCGCTCGCCCATGATCAGCTCGTAGCGCTCCGGCGCCAGCTGCCGTACGACGACCGGCTGGAGGAGGCCGACCTCCTCGATGGAGGTGACAAGCTCCGCCAGCGCGTCCTCGTCGAAGACCTCACGCGGCTGCCGGGGGTTCGGCGTAATGGAGTCGAGAGGCAACTCGGCGAAGTGGGCTCCACCCGGCTGCTCCTCCACCAGAGCCGCAACCGACTCGTCCGGGGAAGGCGCCTCCGTTTCACGTGAAACCCCGCTCGCCGGCAGCGTGGCGACCGTGGCCGCCGCCACCCCGCGGTCCGGCGCGATGGTCGGAACCGCGGCCGGTGAGGTGGTCCCCACGCCCACTGCCGGGACCGTGCCGTTGCCCGAGCCCTGCGGAGCCGCGGGGATCAGCGCGCCGAGCCCCCTGCCCAGTCCTCTACGTCGTTCACTCACTGCATCCCCTCCGACATGCTGTGCTGTTCCTGCTGAGCGTTCTGGCCCGCCAGATGCGGGAACTGCGGGTCGTACTGCACACCGACCCCTCGCAGCGCGATCTCGCGAGCTGCTTCGAGGTACGAGAGCGAGCCACTGGAGCCCGGATCGTACGTGAGCACCGTCTGCCCGTAGCTCGGCGCCTCCGAGATTCTCACCGACCGCGGGATGCTCGTCCGCAGCACCTCATTGCCGAAGTGGCTGCGCACCTCTTCCGCCACCTGCGAAGCGAGCCGGGTCCTGCCGTCGTACATGGTGAGGAGGATCGTCGAGACATGCAGCTGGGGGTTCAAATGGCCCCGCACCAGGTCGACGTTCCGGAGCAACTGACCCAGCCCTTCGAGCGCGTAGTACTCGCACTGGATCGGGATCAGCACCTCGGCTCCGGCCACCAGGGCGTTCACCGTGAGGAGGCCCAACGACGGGGGACAGTCGATCAGGATGTAGTCCAAGGGCTGCTCGTACCCCTGGATCGCCCGCTGCAGCCGGCTCTCCCGCGCCACGAGGGAGACCAACTCGATCTCTGCACCGGCCAGGTCGATCGTGGCCGGAGCGCAGAACAGCCCCTCCACATCCGGGACCGGCTGGACGACCTCCGAGAGCGGCTTGCTCTCGACGAGGACGTCGTAGATCGAGGGCACCTCGGCATGGTGATCGATACCCAGAGCCGTAGAGGCATTCCCCTGCGGGTCGAGATCGATCACCAGCACCCGTGCTCCGTGCAGGGCGAGCGAGGCGGCAAGGTTGACCGTAGTCGTAGTCTTGCCCACTCCGCCCTTCTGGTTGGCGACCACCATCACGCGCGTCTGCTCGGGCCGTGGCAGCCCTTCGCCCGCTCGACCAAGCGCCTCCACCGCAAGCTGCGCGGCGCGACCGATGGGGGTGTCGTCCATCGGAGGTGGTGTTTCACGTGAAACACCGTCCCCTGCCGATTCGGTACGGGGACCGGGGACCGGATCGGTCATCGGTCCCGCGATGTTGGCGTCGGACCGCAAGGATTCACTCTCCTCGACTTCAGGCTCACAATGAACAGAGCCTGCCATGCTTTCGGGGTCGTGAACCAGCGAGGCCCGTTCTCCTGTGGATGAATCCGCGTCGACAGCAGCTTCCGACGGTGCGGAGTCCGCATTCCGAGACGGCGCGGTGCGGTCGCGATTCGCGGCAGCCGCGCGACCACGGCTGATGATTCCCTGCAGCAGTGAGCGACGTTTCACGTGAAACACGATGCATGGACGGGCGCCCTAGATCGTCGCGACACTCCGGTCTGGGTAGTTTTGGCAGCTTGTATGGAGCATTGCAATGACTAGCGGCGTCGCCTGGACCGCCCGGCACGAGCAGCCTTGGCCCTCTTGGCTGCGAACCTCACACCGCCAGGGCTCTCACCGACCTCGACCCGTACGACAGTTGACGGCGGGTCCACCAGGCCCTCGCCAACGTGGAGAATTGACGACTCAACAACACCGAGCTTGCTGAGTGCGGCACGCGCACCCTTGAGCTCCTCCTCGGCCGTATCGCCCTTGAGTGCCAGCATCTCGCCGTAAGGACGCAGCAGCGGAACGCCCCAGCCCGCCAGCCGGTCCAGCGGAGCCACAGCGCGCGCGGTCACCACGTGCACCGGCGGGAGCGTCCCCAGCACCTCTTCGGCCCGGCCTCGCACCACGCTGACGTGCTCCAGGCCCAGCAGCTCGACGACTTCCTCGAGGAAGGTGGTCCGCCGCAGCAGCGGTTCGAGAAGCGTGATCCGCAGATCCGGACGGACAAGGGCGAGCGGGATGCCGGGCAGGCCGGCCCCCGAGCCCACGTCGCACACCGTGACGCCTTCCGGCACCGCTTCCGACAGCACCGCGCAGTTCAGCAAGTGCCGTTCCCAGAGCCTCGGCACCTCACGCGGCCCGATCAGCCCTCGCCTGACGCCGGCATCGGCGAGCAGCTCGGCGTACCGGACAGCCTCAGGGAAGCGCTCGCCGAAAATCACCTCTGCCGCATCCGGCGCCGGGGGGAGTTCCGCTGCCTCCGTCACGGGGACCCGTCCTTCCGTACACGCTCTCGTCCATGCTGACTGTCAGGTTGACAAACTACGGCCCCGCCTGCGAACAGACGGGGCCGCGAACACTGCGGGACCGGGGTCCGGTCAGGCAGGGAGTACGACGACGCAGCGCTGGGGCTCCTCGCCCTCGGACTCGCTGCGCAGCCCCGCCGCCGCCACTGCGTCATGGACGACCTTGCGCTCGAACGGCGACATGGGCTTCAGCTTCACCGGCTCACCGCTGCCCTTCGCGTCCTCCGCCGCCTTGGCCCCCAGCTCACTGAGCTCCTCGCGCTTACGGGCCCGGAAGCCCGCGATGTCCAGCATCAGACGGCTGCGGTCGCCGGTCTCCCGGTGTACCGCGAGCCGGGTCAGCTCCTGGAGCGCCTCCAGCACCTCGCCGTCGCGGCCCACCAGTTTCTGGAGATCCCGGCTGGTCGAGTCCTCGCTGATGATCGAGACCGAGGCTCGGTCGGCCTCGACATCCATGTCGATGTCGCCGTCGAGGTCCGCGATGTCCAGCAGCCCCTCGAGGTAGTCGGCCGCGATCTCCCCCTCCTGCTCGAGGCGGGTGAGGGTGTCGCCACCCTCGGTGGCAGAGGTCGTGCCTTCCGTCACTGGATGGCCTCCTTACTTCTTGGACGGGTGCTTGGGCCGCTGCTGACCCTTGCGCTGTCCGGACTTGGTACGGGCGGAACCACCGGCCGACTTCGGCTTGGCAGCGCCGTCCTGCGGCTGATCCTGCTTCTCCAGCGACGGCTTCTGGTCCGGGCTCGAGGTGGAGGCCGTGCTCTTGGCCGTCTGAGCACCGCCCGCCTGGCGCTTGGCCTTGCTCTGGCGCTTCGGCTGATGCCGGGCCGCCCGGGCGGCCTCGACGGCCTTCCTGGCCTCGACCTGCTCCGGCTCCTCCTTCAGCTTGCCCTTGGCGCGCAGCCGCTCCTGGCGCTGCTCGAAGGCCAGGCTGCCGGGGGTCGGGTTCCGGTGGATGACGTACATCTGCTGGCCCATGGTCCACACGTTGGTGGTCAGCCAGTAGACGAGGACACCCACCGGGAAGTTGATGCCGAAGACGGCGAACATGATGGGGAAGACGTACATCAGCATCTTCTGCTGCTGCATGAACGGCGTCTTCACCGTGAGGTCGACGTTCTTGGTCATCAGCTGGCGCTGCGTGTAGAACTGCGACGCCGACATCAGAACGATCATGATGACCGTGACCACGCGGACATCGGTCAGCGTCGCGCCCAGCGACTCGATCTTGCTCGCGCTGTCCAGGAACTTCGACGCGATCGGAGCGCCGAAGATGTGGGCGCCCCGCGCGCTGTCCACCAGCTGCTGGTCCATGACACCGACGGGGTGGTCACCGGCGATCTTGTTCAGCACCTGGTACAGCGCGAGGAAGAAGGGTGACTGCGCCAGAATCGGGAGGCAGCTCGAGAGCGGGTTGGTACCCGTCTCCCGATAGAGCTTCATCATCTCCTCGGACTGGCGCTGCTTGTCGTTCTTGTAGCGCTCCTGGATGGCCTTCATCTTCGGCTGGAGCGCCTGCATGTTCCGTGTCGCCTTGATCTGCTTCACGAAGAGCGGGATCAGGCAGATACGGATCACCACCACCAGGGAGACGATGGACAGACCCCAGGCCCAGCCACTGTCCTTGTCGAAGACGAGGCTGTACAGCGAGTGGAACTGGACGATGATCCAGGAGACAGCGGTATAGAGAGGACCGAGGATCGAGTCGATCACAGACACGGATCAGGCTCCTTGGGCGTTGGGCTGAGTCTCGGGCTGTCCCGCCGGCGCTTCGGCGGAGCGGGTGCTCCACCGGCTCCGCAGCCGTTGGTGCCAGACCGGATGCTTCCGGGGAGGTACGTGGTCGACGCCACCGAGCGACCACGGGTTGCAGCGCAGGATGCGCCAGGCGGTCAAGGCCGTCCCTTTCACCGCGCCGTGCACGTCAATGGCCTGGTAGCCGTAGTGCGAGCACGACGGGTAGTACTTGCAGACCGGCCCGAGGAGCGGGCTGATGGTCCACTGGTACAGCTTGATCAACCACAGCAGCGGGTACTTCATCGCTGCACCCTCCCCTGGGCTTTGCCATGGGTGGCCCCACCGAGGAGCCGCTGCAGCGCGGCGTCGAGGTCGCGGGCCAGCTCGTCGTGGTCCGCTTCGCCGGCACCGGGCAGCGCCCGTACGACAACCAGGCTACCTGCGGGCAGCAAGCACAGCCGATCTCGCATGAGGTGCCGCAGCCGCCGCTTCACCAGGTTGCGGACGACCGCGCCGCCGACGGCCTTGCTCACGACGAAACCCGCACGTGCCGGAGGAGCATTCTCCCCAGACGCATGCGGGTCCGTGCCCCTCGGTTCGATGGAGGGGGCGCTTCGGAGGTGGACGACGAGGAGAGGGCGCCCGGCCCTGCGTCCTCGGCGTACCGCGGCCGCAAAGTCCTCGCGCCGCCTCAGCCGATTCTCGGTAGGCAGCACTGCATGGACCTTGAGGTCAGGCTGCTCAGGCCGAAAGACGCGTGCGACCCTTGCCACGGCGGGCGGCGAGGATCGCGCGGCCGGCACGGGTGCGCATACGCAGCCGGAAGCCGTGGGTCTTCGCGCGGCGACGGTTGTTCGGCTGGAAGGTGCGCTTGCTCACTCGGGGGCTCCAGAAATGACTCGTGTGGTGGCGGGACATCGCCTGGCTGTCACCGTGCGCCCACGAGTAGCTCGCAATACGCCCGAGTGCACCGCTTCTTGATCACGAATCGTGATCCATGCCCATCGGAGGCAGGCGGCAGCAGCCATCGACAACTCGACCTGGTTACGGTACGCGCGGCTGCGCCATCCGGTCAAACCAGCGGCAGCTGGGGACACGCCGCCCCGGTTCACCCTCCCGGCCTAGGGCCCGCCCATGCGCCATGGCACATTTGTGCACACCCTGTGGACAACGACTTGAACCACGCGCGTCGCCCTGACTACCGTGGCTGAACTCCGATTCCTTCCCGCCCGTCCCGAGAACCACACATTCGTGGGACCTCCCCGGCGCCACCCCCCACCTAGTGAGTGAGAGAGCGTGCCCTGTGGCTGACCTACCTGCCGATCTTGCCGCAGTGTGGCCACGCGTCCTCGAGCAGCTCCTCGGGGAGGGCCAGGGCATCGAAGCGAAGGACCAGCGCTGGCTCAAGGACTGCCAGCCCCTCGTGCTCGTCGCCGGCACCGCAGTCCTCGCCGTGCCCAACGAATACGCCAAGGGCGTCCTGGAGGGTCGGCTCTCTCCTCTCATCAGTGACGCGCTCAGCCGGGAGTGCGGCCAGCCCATCCGCCTGGCGATCACCGTCAGCGCCGCCGAGACCGCGCCGGCGGCGCCGCCCGCGCCCCAGGCGCCCGCGCCCCAGGTTCCCGGGCCGCAGCAGCCTCCGCGCTACGAGGAGCCGCCGCGCCACGACCCCACCCGGGACCGAGAGCTCGACCGGGAGCGTGACCGCGATCGCGAACGGGACACGTACGACGGCTACGACCGGTACGACGCCTACGGGCGCCCGGCGGACGCAGTGCCGACCGCCCGCCCCGCCTACCCCGAGTACCAGCAGAGCCGCCCTGAGCCCGGCGCCTGGCCCCGCACCCCCGGGAGCGTGCCCGCTCCCGGACCCCGCGACGACTACGGCTGGCAGCAGCAGCGGCTCGGCGGCTTCCCCGAGCACGATCCGTACGCCTCCCCGCGCACCGGGCCGCCGCAGGACCGGCCGCAGCCCTACGACCAGCGCCCCCTGTCGCCACAGGCCGACTACCGTCCGCCCCCCGGCGGCGAGCGGCCGCCGTACGACGGTCAGCACCGCGATCTCCCGGAGCAGGGCGGCCCCGGCCGCCCCCACGCCGGCGGCCCGACACACAACGGCCCCGCCCACGGCGGCCCGCCCCCGCCCAGCGGCGCCCCCGGCCCGCTCGCCGCGCAGCCCGCGCCGGCCACCGGACCGGGCGAGCCGACCGCGCGCCTCAACCCCAAGTACCTCTTCGACACCTTCGTCATCGGCGCGTCCAACCGCTTCGCGCACGCCGCCGCGGTCGCGGTCGCCGAGGCGCCGGCCAAGGCGTACAACCCGCTCTTCATCTACGGGGAGTCGGGCCTGGGCAAGACCCACCTGCTGCACGCGATCGGGCACTACGCGCGCAGTCTCTACCCCGGCACGCGCGTGCGCTATGTGAGCTCCGAGGAGTTCACCAACGAGTTCATCAACTCGATCCGCGACGGCAAGGCGGACGCGTTCCGCAAGCGCTACCGCGACATGGACATCCTGCTCGTCGACGACGTCCAGTTCCTCGCGAGCAAGGAGTCGACGCAGGAGGAGTTCTTCCACACCTTCAACACGCTCCACAACGCGAACAAGCAGATCGTGCTGTCCTCGGACCGGCCGCCCAAGCAGCTGGTGACCCTGGAGGACCGGCTGCGCAACCGCTTCGAGTGGGGCCTGATCACCGACGTCCAGCCGCCGGAGCTTGAGACGCGGATCGCGATCCTCCGTAAGAAGGCGGTCCAGGAGCAGCTCAACGCCCCGCCGGAAGTACTGGAGTTCATCGCCTCCCGCATCTCGCGCAACATCCGCGAGCTCGAGGGCGCGCTGATCCGCGTCACCGCCTTCGCCAGCCTCAACCGGCAGCCCGTGGACCTGGGGCTGACCGAGATCGTGCTCAAGGACCTGATCCCGGGCGGCGAGGACGCGGCCCCCGAGATCACCGCGACCGCCATCATGGCCGAGACCGCCCAGTACTTCGGGCTGACCGTCGACGACCTGTGCGGCTCCTCGCGCAGCCGCGTGCTGGTGACGGCGCGGCAGATCGCCATGTATCTGTGCCGCGAGCTGACGGACCTGTCGCTGCCGAAGATCGGCGCGCAGTTCGGCGGCCGCGACCATACGACCGTGATGCACGCTGACCGCAAGATCCGCGCGCTGATGGCCGAGCGACGCTCCATCTACAACCAGGTCACGGAGCTCACCAACCGCATCAAGAACGGCTGAGGACAGGCCCGCGAGGGCCGAGGGACGCGTCCGAGGGGCGCTCCGGGGACGCGTCCCGGAGCGCCCCTCGTCGTACCGCGTCCACCGGCTGTTCGAATTCGGGCCCCTGTCGGCGCCTTCTCCACAGTTCGGCGCCCCTCCGGCCGTCCACACCCTGGGGACTGCCCAGTTGTCCAGATCGCGTCCACAGGGGCGTTGCGCGGGAAGCTGTCTCGGGAGGTCAGCCGGGTGTGGAAATGTGACCAACCGGGTTCCACAGACTGTGGACGGCCAAGCCGCCCACAGTGGTCCGGCTCCGTTGTCCACTGCCTGCCCACAGGCTCCGGGCACTTGCCCACAGCTTCTCCACACCGTTGTCCACTGTTCGGCAACGAAACCTCTGTGATCACTGGGGCGAGTGAACCGCGTCACACCAACGAGGTTGGTTGGGCTGGGGAGAAGGTGGGTAATTCTGGGGATGGCACTGGGGAGAACCGGGTGGGGGCTGTGCACCGGGTGTGCAGAACTTTCCCGCGTCCACAGCACGACTGAGTTGTCCACCGGCCGCGCCCACAGGCCCCGTGGACAGAAAAGCCGTTCTGACCTGCGCTGATGCGGTTATCCACGGTATCCACAGGGCCTACTACTACGACCACGTAGATCTACCGGGAAACTCCTCTCGAAACGGGCCCTGTGCACAACTCGCCCCCGCACCGCCCGACACCCCGGCCTTCGACTTGACCCCGACGGGCACCGACTGTCGGCGGTGTGCGTCAGACTGGTCTCCGGCATCGGTCCCTGCCGTCAGCGACGGGGAAGCCCATGCCGACGAAGAAGGCCAGCAGGGCGAGCCAGCAACAGCAGGAGGCGGCTTACGGTGAAGATCCGGGTGGAGCGCGATGTACTCGCGGAGGCGGTGGCCTGGGCAGCGCGCAGTCTCCCGGCCCGTCCGCCGGTGCCCGTCCTCGCGGGCCTGCTGCTGAAGGCGGAGGAGAGCAGCCTGAGCCTCTCCGGCTTCGACTACGAGGTCTCGGCGCGCGTTTCGGTCGAGGCGGATGTGGAGGAGGACGGCACCGTCCTCGTCTCCGGCCGCCTCCTCGCCGACATCTGCCGTGCCCTTCCCAACAGGCCTGTGGAGATCTCCACGGACGGGGTCAGGGTGACCGTGGTCTGCGGTTCCTCTCGATTCACACTCCACACCCTTCCTGTGGAGGAGTACCCGGCGCTGCCGCAGATGCCGACCGCCACCGGCACCGTGCCCGGTGAGGTCTTCGCCGCGGCCGCCGCCCAGGTCGCCATCGCCGCGGGCCGCGACGACACACTGCCGGTGCTCACGGGCGTACGGATCGAGATCGAGGGCGACACGGTCACGCTGGCCGCCACCGACCGCTACCGCTTCGCCGTCCGCGAGTTCCTGTGGAAGCCCGAGACGCCGGACATCTCCGCGGTCGCCCTGGTGCCCGCCAAGACGCTCCTGGACACCGCCAAGTCCCTGACCAGCGGTGACACGGTCAGCATCGCGCTGGCCGGCTCCGGCGCGGGCGAGGGCCTGATCGGCTTCGAGGGCGCTGGACGCCGTACGACCACGCGGCTGCTCGAGGGCGACCTGCCGAAGTACCGCACGCTCTTCCCGACCGAGTTCAACTCCGTCGCCGTGCTCGAGACCGCGCCGTTCGTCGACGCCGTCAAGCGTGTCGCGCTCGTCGCCGAGCGGAACACTCCGGTCCGGCTGAGCTTCGAGCAGGGCGTGCTGATCCTGGAGGCCGGGTCGAGCGACGATGCACAGGCTGTGGAGAGGGTCGACGCCCAGCTCGACGGCGACGACATCTCGATCGCGTTCAACCCGGGCTTCCTCCTCGAGGGGCTGAGCGCCATCGACTCCCCGGTCGCCCAGCTGTCGTTCACCACCTCCACCAAGCCCGCGCTGCTGAGCGGCAAGCCGGCCGTGGACGCCGAGGCGGACGAGGCGTACAAGTACCTGATCATGCCCGTGCGACTGAGCGGCTGAGCCGCCGACCTGCCGGGATGCGCTCGCCGCACCCGGCGGAATGAGCGCGGGGAGCCCACAAGTGAGCATCGGGTGCCGGGCGTAGGCTCGACTCAGGTACGAAACGCCAGCACTACGTCACAAAGGATCACTGATGGAGCTCGGTCTCGTCGGTCTCGGCAAGATGGGCGGCAACATGCGCGAGCGGATACGCCGCGCGGACCACACCGTCGTCGGCTACGACCGCAACCCGGACCTCGCCGATGTCCACAGCCTCGAGGAGCTGGTGGGCAAGCTCAAGGCACCGCGGGTCGTCTGGGTCATGGTCCCGGCGGGAATCGCCACCCAGACCACCATCGACGAGCTGGCCGAACTGCTGTCGCCCGGCGACGTCGTCGTCGACGGCGGGAACTCCCGGTGGACCGACGACGAGAAGCACGCCGAGCAGCTCCACGCCAAGGGCATCGGCTTCGTCGACTGCGGCGTCTCCGGCGGCATTTGGGGCCTGGAGAACGGCTACGCGCTGATGTATGGCGGCGCCGCCGAGCACGTGGCACAGGTCCAGCCGATCTTCGACGCGCTCAAGCCGGAGGGCCGGTTCGGCGCCGTCCACGCGGGCAAGGTCGGCGCGGGCCACTTCGCGAAGATGGTCCACAACGGTATCGAGTACGCGATGATGCAGGCCTTCGCCGAGGGGTGGGAGCTGCTCGAGGCCATCGACTCCGTCACCGACGTCCGCGAGGTCTTCCGCAGCTGGCAGGAGGGCACGGTCATCCGCTCCTGGCTGCTGGATCTGGCCGTCAACGCCCTGGATGACGACGAGCACCTGGAGAAGCTGCGCGGCTTCGCGGAGGACTCGGGCGAGGGCCGCTGGACCGTCGAGGCCGCGATCGACAACGCGGTGCCGCTCCCCGCGATCACCGCGTCGCTCTTCGCCCGCTTCGCCTCCCGTCAGGAGGACTCGCCGCAGATGAAGATGATCGCGGCGCTTCGCAACCAGTTCGGCGGCCACGCGGTCGAGCAGGCCTAGCAGCCGTCAGAGAGCATCGAGGGAGGTCGGCGGCGCAGGCCGCAGCGCGCCATGCACGTTACGCATCTGTCACTCGCCGACTTCCGCTCGTACGCCGGCGTCGAAGTCCCGCTCGAACCCGGCGTCTCGGCTTTCGTGGGGCCCAATGGCCAGGGAAAGACGAATCTCGTCGAGGCGGTCGGCTATCTCGCCACGCTGGGCAGCCACCGGGTCTCCTCCGACGCACCGCTGGTGCGGATGGGTGCCGACCGGGCGATCATCCGGGCGGCGGTCGTCCAGGACGACCGGCAGCAGCTGATCGAGCTCGAGCTGAACCCGGGGAAGGCGAACCGCGCTCGGATCAACCGTTCCTCGCAGGTCAGGCCACGTGACATCCTCGGCCTGGTCCGTACCGTCCTCTTCGCGCCCGAGGACCTCGCCCTGGTCAAGGGCGATCCCGGCGAGCGCCGCCGTTTCCTCGACGAGCTGATCACCGCCCGCTCGCCGCGCATGGCCGGAGTCCGCTCCGACTACGACCGGGTTCTCAAGCAGCGCAACACCCTTCTCAAGAGCGCGGCCATGGCGCGCAGGCACGGGGGCCGCGCGGGGGCACCTCCCGCGACGAAGTCTGGGGGGGCGGATCTGTCCACCCTCGACGTCTGGGACCAGCACCTGGCGCGGGCCGGCGCCGAGCTGCTGGCGCAGCGCCTGGACCTGATCGCGGCGCTCCAGCCGCTCACCGACAAGGCGTACGACCAGCTGGCGCCCGGCGGCGGGCCGGTCGCGCTCGACTACCGGTGCTCGGCGGGCGAGGGGCTCGGCGCGGCGGGCAGCCGGGAGGATCTCTACGAGCTGCTGCTCGGTGCGCTGGGCGAGGCCCGCAGGCAGGAGATCGAGCGCGGTGTGACGCTGGTCGGACCACACCGGGACGATCTGCTGCTGGCACTCGGGCGCCTTCCGGCCAAGGGGTACGCCAGCCATGGCGAGTCCTGGTCGTACGCGCTCGCGCTGCGCCTGGCCTCGTACGACCTGCTGCGCGCCGAGGGTCCCGGAGCACCTTCGAGTGAGGGCGGTGGCAGGCGACGGGCGGGAGAGCCGGTGCTCGTTCTGGACGACGTCTTCGCGGAGCTGGACGAGCGGCGCCGGGAGCGGCTGGCCGAGCTGGTCGCGCCGGGCGAGCAGGTGCTGGTGACGGCGGCTGTGGACGACGATGTGCCGGGCCTGCTGGCGGGGACGCGCTTCACGGTGGCGGACGGTGTGGTGAAGCGCACATGACCGAGCAGTCCCCGGAGACTCCGGAGCCCCGCAAGCAGCCCGAGCCCTCGGGGGTGGACCTGGCGCGGGTAGCGCTGCGGGCGGCGAAGGAACAGGCGCGGGCCCGTGGCGCCGCGGCGCAGCAGAAGAAGCAGGCCAGGCGTGGCGGCCTGCGTTCCGGGGCGCGTGCCGACGGCCGGGATCCGCTGCCGCTCGGCGCCGCGATCAACCGGCTGATCACCGAGCGTGGCTGGGAGACTCCGGCTGCGGTCGGCGGGGTGATGGGACGCTGGCCGCAGATCGTGGGGCCCGAAGTGGCGCAGCACTGCGCGCCGCTGAAGTACGACGAGGATGCGCGGGTGCTGACCGTGCAGTGCGACTCGACGGCCTGGGCGACCCAGCTGCGGTTGCTCGCGCCGCAGCTCGTCGCCCGGCTCAACGCGGACCTCGGGCAGGGCACGGTCAAGCTGATCAAGGTGCTGGGTCCGGGCGGGCCGCAGCAGCGCTTCGGCCCGCTTCGCGCCCCGGGCAGCCGGGGCCCGGGCGACACCTACGGGTGAGTGAGCGGGCACACACGACCGGGGCGTCCCTCACCGTAGTGGAGGGTTGACGCTCGGAAGCGCTGAGCGCCTCTGTGAGCCTCTCGGAGCCCCGGGGCGCATATGGGGAGTCGGCGGATGGCAGTTCAGGGCGCCACATGCGGACTCAGGCACTCGCAAACCCCCATTCATGTCCGCGCTACCGGTAGACTAGGGACCAATCCCGCCCAATCGCGGAACATGTCGAACGACGCAGCCGCTCCCGTATGCCCCGGAGACGGCTTGTGCTGTGCCAGAAAGGGCGCTTCGTGGCCGATTCCGGCAACCTCAACGAGAACAACACCGCTTCCACTGCCGACAAGCCGTCGTATGACGCGAGTGCGATCACAGTCCTCGAGGGCCTGGACGCGGTGCGCAAGCGACCCGGCATGTACATCGGGTCGACCGGTGAGCGGGGCCTGCACCACCTCGTGTACGAGGTCGTCGACAACTCCGTCGACGAGGCTCTGGCCGGGCACGCCGACACCATCGACGTCACGATCCTCCCCGATGGCGGGGTCCGCGTCGTAGACAACGGCCGTGGTATCCCCGTGGGCATCGTCCCCTCCGAGGGGAAGCCCGCCGTCGAGGTCGTGCTGACCGTCCTCCACGCGGGCGGCAAGTTCGGCGGTGGCGGCTATGCCGTCTCCGGCGGCCTGCACGGTGTCGGTGTCTCGGTGGTCAACGCGCTGTCGTCCAAGGTGTCGGTCGAGGTCTGCAGCGACGGCCACCGGTGGACGCAGGACTACAAGCTCGGTGTGCCGACGGCGCCGCTGGCGAAGAACGAGACGGTCGACCACACAGGAACGACCGTCACTTTCTGGGCAGATCCGGACATTTTCGAGACGACTGATTACTCCTTCGAGACGCTGTCCCGGCGCTTCCAGGAGATGGCCTTCCTCAACAAGGGCCTGACCATCTCGCTGACCGATGAGCGTCCCGACCATGTCGACGAGGACGGAAAGCCGCTCTCGGTCCGGTACTTCTACGAGGGCGGCATCGTCGACTTCGTGAAGTACCTCAACTCCCGCAAGGGCGACCTCGTCCACCCCTCGGTGATCTCCATCGAATCCGAGGACAAGGAGCGCATGCTCTCGGTCGAGGTCGCCATGCAGTGGAACTCGCAGTACAGCGAGGGTGTCTACAGCTTCGCCAACACCATCCACACCCATGAGGGCGGTACGCACGAAGAGGGCTTCCGGGCGGCGCTGACGAGCCTGATCAACCGCTATGCGCGCGACAAGCGGCTGCTGCGGGAGAAGGACGACAACCTCACCGGTGAGGACATCCGCGAGGGCCTGACCGCGATCATCTCGGTCAAGCTGGGCGAGCCGCAGTTCGAGGGCCAGACGAAGACCAAGCTGGGCAACACGGAGGCCAAGACCTTCGTTCAGAAGATCGTCCACGAGCACCTGACCGACTGGCTGGACCGCAACCCCAACGAGGCCGCAGACATCGTCCGCAAGGGCATCCAGGCCGCCACGGCCCGGGTCGCGGCGCGCAAGGCGCGTGACCTCACCCGCCGCAAGGGCCTGCTGGAGAGCGCGTCGCTGCCGGGCAAGCTGAGCGACTGCCAGTCCAACGACCCGACGAAGTGCGAGATCTTCATCGTCGAGGGTGACTCCGCGGGCGGCTCGGCGAAGTCCGGCCGCAACCCCGAGTACCAGGCCATCCTGCCGATCCGCGGCAAGATCCTTAACGTCGAGAAGGCGCGCGTCGACAAGATCCTCCAGAACCAGGAGGTCCAGGCGCTGATCTCGGCCTTCGGTACCGGCGTCCACGAGGACTTCGACATCGACAAGCTCCGCTACCACAAGATCATCCTGATGGCGGACGCCGACGTCGACGGACAGCACATCAACACGCTGCTGCTGACCTTCCTCTTCCGCTTCATGCGGCCGCTGGTGGAGGCGGGGCACGTCTATCTCTCCCGCCCGCCGCTCTACAAGATCAAGTGGGGCCGTGACGACTTCGAGTACGCGTACTCCGATCGCGAGCGTGACGCCCTGATCGAGCTGGGCCGGCAGAACGGCAAGCGGATCAGGGACGACTCCGTTCAGCGCTTCAAGGGTCTGGGCGAGATGAACGCGGAGGAACTGCGGGTCACCACCATGGACATCGACCACCGCGTTCTCGGTCAGGTCTCCCTGGACGACGCCGCCCAGGCCGACGACCTGTTCTCGGTGCTGATGGGCGAGGACGTCGAGGCACGGCGCTCGTTCATTCAGCGCAACGCGAAGGACGTCCGCTTCCTCGACATCTGAGTCGGCCTGCACTCCCCCGGCCTGCCTGCCGCCCGGGCCCGAACTTCGAAAGGACGTTGACCAGCAATGGCCGACGACACCCCAACTCCCGACATCCCCGAGACCACCGTCACCCCCGAGGGCACGCCCGCGGCCGTCGAGGGTGTGGGCATGCGCGTCGAGCCCGTCGGGCTCGAGACGGAGATGCAGCGCAGCTACCTCGACTACGCGATGTCCGTCATCGTGTCGCGTGCGCTGCCCGACGTCCGTGACGGCCTCAAGCCCGTGCACCGCCGCGTGCTCTACGCGATGTACGACGGCGGCTACCGGCCCGAACGGGGCTTCTACAAGTGCGCCCGCGTCGTCGGCGACGTCATGGGTACGTACCACCCGCACGGCGACTCCTCGATCTACGACGCTCTGGTGCGCCTGGCCCAGCCGTGGTCCATGCGGATGCCGCTGGTCGACTCCAACGGCAACTTCGGCTCCCCGGGCAACGACCCGGCGGCCGCCATGCGGTACACCGAGTGCAAGATGGCTCCGCTGTCCATGGAGATGCTCCGGGACATCGACGAGGAGACCGTCGACTTCCAGGACAACTATGACGGCCGGAACCAGGAGCCGACCGTCCTGCCGTCCCGCTTCCCGAACCTGCTGATCAACGGCTCCGCCGGTATCGCAGTCGGTATGGCCACCAACATCCCGCCGCACAACCTGCGGGAGGTGGCGGCCGGAGCGCAGTGGGCGCTGGAGCACCCGGATGCCTCGCACGAGGAGCTGCTGGACGCGCTCGTCGAGCGGATCAAGGGCCCGGACTTCCCGACCGGCGCTCTCGTCGTGGGCCGCAAGGGCATCGAGGAGGCGTACCGCACCGGGCGCGGCTCGATCACCATGCGCGCGGTGGTGGAGGTCGAGGAGATCCAGGGCCGCCAGTGCCTGGTGGTCACCGAGCTGCCGTACCAGGTGAACCCGGACAATCTCGCGCAGAAGATCGCCGACCTGGTGAAGGACGGGAGGGTCGGCGGGATCGCCGACGTACGGGACGAGACCTCCTCCCGTACGGGCCAGCGCCTGGTCATCGTGCTGAAGCGGGACGCGGTCGCCAAGGTCGTCCTCAACAACCTGTACAAGCACACGGATCTGCAGACGAACTTCGGCGCCAACATGCTCGCGCTGGTGGACGGCGTGCCCCGCACGCTGTCGCTGGACGCGTTCATCCGGCACTGGGTCACGCACCAGATCGAGGTCATCGTCCGCCGCACCAAGTTCCGGCTGCGGAAGGCCGAGGAGCGGGCCCACATCCTGCGTGGTCTGCTCAAGGCGCTGGACGCGATCGACGAGGTCATCGCGCTGATCCGGCGCAGCGAGACGGTCGATGTGGCGCGCGAGGGCCTGATGGGTCTGCTGCAGATCGACGAGATCCAGGCGAACGCGATCCTGGAGATGCAGCTGCGCCGGCTGGCCGCCCTGGAGCGCCAGAAGATCGTTCAGGAGCACGACGATCTGCAGGCGAAGATCAACGAGTACAACGCGATCCTGGCCTCGCCCTTGCGGCAGCGGCAGATCGTCAGCTCCGAGCTGAACGCGATCGTCGAGAAGTACGCCGACGACCGGCGCAGCAAGCTGGTGCCCTTCGAGGGCGACATGTCCATCGAGGACCTGATCGCCGAAGAGGACATCGTCGTCACGATCACGCGCGGCGGCTACGTGAAGCGGACGAAGACCGAGGACTACCGTTCGCAGAAGCGCGGCGGCAAGGGCGTGCGCGGCACGAAGCTGAAGCAGGACGACATCGTCGACCACTTCTTCGTGTCGACCACCCACCACTGGCTGCTGTTCTTCACCAACAAGGGCCGCGTGTACCGGGCGAAGGCGTACGAGCTTCCGGACGCCGGGCGCGATGCGCGCGGGCAGCACGTGGCCAACCTGCTGGCGTTCCAGCCGGACGAGCAGATCGCCGAGATCCTCGCCATCCGGGACTACGAGGCGGCTCCTTATCTGGTGCTGGCCACGAAGTCGGGCCTGGTGAAGAAGACGCCGCTGAAGGACTACGACTCGCCGCGCTCGGGCGGTGTCATCGCGATCAACCTCCGGGAGATGGACGACGGTCGCGAGGACGAGCTGATCGGCGCGGAGCTGGTGTCGGCGGATGACGATCTGCTCCTTATCAGCAAGAAGGCTCAGTCCATCCGGTTCACGGCGTCGGACGATGCGCTGCGCCCCATGGGGCGGGCGACGTCCGGAGTGAAGGGAATGAGTTTCCGCGAGGGTGACGAACTCCTCTCGATGAATGTCGTCCGGCCCGGTACGTTCGTGTTCACCGCCACCGACGGCGGGTACGCGAAGCGCACGAACGTCGACGAGTACCGCGTCCAGGGTCGCAGTGGCCTCGGTATCAAGGCCGCCAAGATCGTGGAGGACCGCGGGTCCCTGGTCGGCGCTCTGGTGGTGGAGGAGAACGACGAGATCCTCGCCATCACGCTGAGCGGCGGCGTGATCCGCACGCGGGTCAACGAGGTCAGGGAGACGGGCCGTGACACCATGGGCGTCCAACTGATCAACCTGGGCAAGCGCGATGCCGTGGTCGGTATCGCCCGGAACGCCGAGGCGGGTCGTGAGGCTGAAGAGGTCGAGGAACTGGCCGATGCAGCCGAGGACACCGCGCCGGAGGCGGCCGAGGGTGCGGAGGCCCCGGCCGACGAGCACGAGGAGTAGATCGTGAGTGGAGCCACGGGCGCCGGGGCGGGCGGTCGGAGACCCGAGGGGCACACGCCCTCGGGATCCATGACCGTGGAGGGCGCCCGTGGCCCGGCCGCCAGTTCTGCGCAGCCACAGCCACAACCCCAGCCCCAACCGCAGACTCAAGGTCAGCAATCGCAGCACCCCCAGCAGGGAGCCCAGCCGTACCACCCGCCGCAGGCGTACCCGTCGCCCCCGGTTACCGCGCCGGGCGGCGCGGCTCCCCAGGCCGTACGGCGGCCGCGTACGGGGGCCCGTACGACGCCCCGCACCCGTAAGGCGCGGCTGCGGGTGGCCAAGGCCGATCCGTGGTCGGTGATGAAGGTCAGCTTCCTGCTGTCCATCGCGCTGGGGATCTGCACCATCGTGGCGGTCGGCGTGCTGTGGATGGTCATGGACGCCATGGGTGTCTTCAGCACCGTCGGCGGGACCATCAGCGAGGCGACGGGATCGTCCGACGGCAACGGTTTCGACCTGGAGGCTTTCCTGTCGCTTCCGCGGGTGCTGATGTTCACGTCGATCATCGCGGTGATCGACGTGGTGCTGGCCACCGCCCTGGCGACGCTCGGTGCGTTCATCTATAACCTCTCTGCGGGATTCGTGGGTGGGGTCGAGCTGACGCTGGCTGAGGACGAGTAGCACCACGGGAATCGATTTTGGGACTACGCCCGACGTGCGCTAATCTTTCGGTGCAGCGCGGGGCTATAGCTCAGACGGTTAGAGCGCTTCCCTGATAAGGAAGAGGCCACAGGTTCAAGTCCTGTTAGCCCCACCGCGTGATCGGGCCCGGACGGAGTTTCTCCGCCGGGTCCGATGTCGTTTGCGGCGTGAGGAAGTTGAGCCCGGCATAGGTCACCGATCGGTATCGACCGGTGTGTATAGTCGGGCGGCAGAGGTCCCCTACGTCAAAGAAAGACGAGGTCGCGCGGTGAAGAAGCTTCTCCTGGTCGCACTGGCCGCCATCGGCGGGCTCCTCGTGTACCGCCAGATCCAGGCGGATCGCGCCGAGCAGGATCTGTGGACGGAGGCGACCGACTCCGTGCCCTCAGGTTCGGGTGTGTGAGCCACCAACAGTCCTGACAGGCCCCGGCTGCTGTGCGGCCGGGGCTTCGTGCTGTTCGGGGGCCTCTGCTGTTGCTGGACCGTGACACCGGCCCCCTTGAGTTTGCCTGAGCAAATCAATACGTTGCATGAGCAAAGCCGACAGGGGCTCCGGGTGAGGGGGACGCGGGACATGGCACGACTACATCGCTGGACGGCTCGGGTGCTGTTGGGGGGCGCACTGCTGGCGCTGGTCACGGCCCCGCTGCCGGCGACGGCGGTTCCGGTGGCGCCGGGTGCGCCGGATGCGGTGGCAGACGGACAGAGCAGCTTGGTCATGGTGCTCGACTCCTCCGGATCGATGGCCGAGGACGACGGCTCGGGCAGTACCCGAATAGCCTCCGCCCGCAAGGCGGTTGGCACAGTGGTGGACTCGCTTCCCGACGGCTATCCCACCGGGCTGCGCGTATACGGCGCCGACAAGCCCAAGGGCTGCGACGACACCCGGCTCGCCCGGCCCGTCGAAGCGCTGGACCGCGCAGCGCTCAAGCAGGCTGTCGCCGATGTGGAGCCCAAGGGCGACACACCGATCGGCCTGTCCCTGCGGAAGGCTGCCGGCGACCTTCCCGGGCGCCCGGACGGCTCCCTCGGCCGACGCACGATCCTGCTGATCTCCGACGGCGAGGACAACTGCGGCACTCCCCAGCCCTGCGAAGTCGCCGAGCAACTGGGGGCGAAGGGCGTTGACCTGCGGATCGACACCATCGGCTTCCAGGTTCGCGGCAAGGCCCGTGACCAGCTGGAGTGCATCGCCGACGCCGGGCACGGCTCGTACTACGACGCCCCGGACGCGGAGGCCCTCGCACGACAGCTGCAGCGCGCCTCACAGCTCTCGGCAGACGGCTACCGCTTCAAGGGCGAGCGGATCACGGGTGGTTCGCGCGCGAGCGACGCGCCTGCCATCACCCCGGGCCAGTACGTCGACACGATCGGCCCGGGCGAGACCCGGTGGTACGCGGCCGAACTGGACGCCGCCTCCACCGCCGATCTGGCGGTAACGGCCGTGCCCCAGCCCGGCGTGAAAGTCGCATACGGCGACGGGATCGAGCTCAAGCTGACCTCCACCAATGAGTACCGGTCCACCTGCGGCAGCGCAGACGCCCGCTTCGGGCAGGACGAAGGCGCGATGACGCTCACCACCGCTGTCAGTCGCATCCCCTCCTCCGACGGCGACGCATTCTGCGACGAGCCAGGGCGCTATCTGCTTTCTCTACACCGCTCGAGCGAATCCGGTTCCGACCAGGCCCGCTGGCCCGTCGAACTGCGTTATGGCACTGAGCAGCCGCTGAAGAAGGGCCTCGTCCCCGCCCACTCCGCGACCGAATACGGCAAGGCCGGCAAGGACGCCGTACCTCCCACCGGCACCGCGAAGGACGTCACCGGCGGCACCGGCTTCAACGACGCGGAGCAGCTCGAGCGCGGCGTCTGGCGGGACCGGCTGCTCCCCGCCCAGACGCGCTACTACAAGGTCCATGTGGGCTGGGGACAACAGCTGCGGTACTCCGCCGACTTCGCCAACGAGCCGACCCTCGAGGACAGCAGCGGCGCGAGCTCGTTCGCGGACACCGCGGTCTACGCGCCCGCCCGTCAGCCGGTCGCCACCGGCGGCGAGTTCACCGCCCAGCGCTCCTACTACGGCGAGCCCCTCTCGGTGGAGCTCGGTACCGTCCCGGTCTCCTGGACCAACCGCTGGGAAAGCGTCGGCGCGGCCGTCCCGGTGCGCGCGGCAGGCGACTACTACATCGCCGTGTCCCTCGGCCCCGAGGCATCAAAGATCGCAAAAAACGCGACGATTGGCGTGGTTCTTCGCGTCGACGTGGTCGGCGACGAGCTCGCCGGGCCGCAGCACAAAGCCCCGGTCCTCCACAGGAGCGGGGAGGAAAAGGGCAAAGTGGCCACACGCGCAGACAACGCCGGGGCGTCCGGGGCAGGATGGACCGGCCCTGCGATAGCCGCAGCGGCGGGCGGCGCCCTGATCGTCCTGATCGCGGTGCTGGTGCTCGTACGGCGCAGGCGCGGGCCGAGTGATCCGATGACGAGGGGTGGCGCGTGATGAGGCAGCGCAGCAGGGGCCGGTCGGGCCTGGCCGCCGTGGCGGCGCTCTGCGCGGTGGCGGCGATGCCGGGGCAGGCACTGGCGGCGCCGGGTGACGGGTCCGAGGGTCTGCCGACCTACAGGGCCGCGGACGATGCGAAGAAGGCGAGCGGCAAGACGAGCAGCGCGGACGCGCAGGCACTTCAACCGGGTGTCTACACCGACACCATCGGCCCGGGCGACACGTTCTACTACGGGGTCACTCTGGACGAGAAGTCCACCGCCTTCCTGTCCGCTGTCGCGGCCCCGAAGCCCGGCACCCCGGTCAAGTACGCCGACGGGATCAAGGTCAGGCTGCTGAGCAGCGACGGCACCGAATGCGACAGCGGTGACGCGTCGTTCGGCAGCGGCGAGCAGGCCCGTCCCATCTCCGGCTACGTCACCCGCAAGGTCGAGGAGGACGGGAACTGCCAACAGCAGGGCTCGTACTACTTCGTAGTCGAGCGGACCAGCGACGCGACCGCCGACCCCGGGCGCTGGCCGATCGAGATCCGCTATATGTCCGAACCGGGCGTCAAGGGCACTGTCTCGACCACGCCGCCGACGAGCTGGAACTCGGCGTCCCCGACCCCGCCGACCGGTCAGGGCCAGAGCCGGAAGGGCGGCACCGGCTTCAACGATGCGCCCGCGCTCGACGCGGGCGTGTGGAAGGACCAGCTGCGGCCCGGCGAGACCCGCTTCTACCGCGTCCCGCTCGACTGGGGGCAGCAGCTGTCCGGCAGCCTGGAGCTGGCCAACGCCACGGTGACCGAGGACAGCGGCTTCGCGGCCACAGGCCTGAGCTACGAGCTGTACAACACGGCGCGCGGGCGGGTCGACAGCGACACCAGCTCCTACGACGGCGAGCAGACGGCGATGGTGGCCGGGCCGACCGCTCCGGTCACCTACACCAACCGCTACAACAGCTCGACCGACGTCAGCCCGATGCAAGTCGCGGGCTGGTACTACCTGGCCGTCAGCCTCCACCCGGACGTCGGGGAATTCACGAAGGGCGACATTTCGCTGACGCTGCGGCTCAACATCGACGGTGAGCTGAAGCCGGGCCCGCAGTACGACGGAGACGCCGCGGCGGCCGGATTCGGTATCACCGACGAGGACAGGGAGGCCGCGGAGAAGGGTGAGACCGCGGCGGACAGCGAGCAGAGCGGCACGATGAAGCTGGTCGCGGCCGCGGGGATCGGGGCCGGTACGGTCCTGCTGGTCGGGCTCGGCGTGTGGATGCTGGTGGCGCGGCGGCGGGTACCGGCGGGCGCACCTGCGGCGGCACCGGCCGGCCCGGCCGGGCTCCCGCACCAGTCGCAACAGCCGCAGCCACCGCAGCCGCCCACCGCCGTGGTGCATCCGCAGGACCAGCGGTACGGGCAGCCGCCCGGCTGATGAGTCAGCTCGCGGCCAGAGCCCAGAAACCGACCGCGAAGCACAGCAGCGCCACGGCCAGCACCGGGATCGCCACCTTCGGGGGCGGTCCCGGTCGGCGTTGCGGGGCGGCGGTCGCTGCTCGAGTCCCCGGCGCGGGAACCTGCGAGCCGTGAGCGGTGTATGGACGAGTAGGAGCGTAATCGTGGCGGACCGCGGCGGTCGGAGCCTGGGCCATGTCCGGCGCGTTTGCGGGAAGGGGGGCGGACGGATGCGATGGAGCGGGACCCTGAGCCAGGGGAGCGGCCGGCATCGGGGCCGGTGCGGGCATCGGAGTGGGGGTCGGCGTGGGTGGAGTGTTCGGCTGCTCGAGCGGCTGAGGCTGCTGCCCGGGCGGCGGGAGATGGAAGCTGCCCGTCTCGGACATCGCCGACGTCGGCGTGCCGGACGGGGCGGACTGGCCGGGCGGGCCGGGCTGGCCCGCACCGCCGACGGGACCTGCCTGGGCGCCCGCGACCGGCCCGTCCGGACCGAAGCCCGCGGGCAGCGGCCCGAGTTGGTCGAAGACCTCGACCGCTTCCTCTTCGATCGTGGCCTCCGGCAGCATCTCGGCGGCCGCCGTAATCGCCTTGCGCGCCCCCGTGGCCGTACGGAAGCGGGCCTGCGGGTCCGGTTGCAGGAGCCCCGCGAGCACCTGCCACAGCGGCTCCGGCACGCCCTCGGGAGCGCCGGGCACGCCGTGCGAGATGAAGTGCTCGACGAGCGCCTGGGAGTCCGGCTTGCTGCCGGTCAGCAGATACAGCGCGACGAGCCCGACCGCGAACAGGTCCGCGGGGAAGTCCGGCTCGGAGCCCATCATTTGCTCGGGCGCGAAGTAACCGGGCGTGCCCACGACGTAGTTGGTCTCGGTGAGCCGGGGCTCGCCCTTGCGCATCGAGATGCCGAAGTCCGAGAGCCGCAGATGGGGGCGTCCCGTTCCGGTCGCCTCGAGAAGGATGTTGGCGGGCTTGATGTCGCGGTGCACCACGCCCTCGGCGTGCACGGCGGTGAGCCCGGACAGCAGCTGGTCGAGCAGTGTGCAGACGAACCGGGGAGGCAGCGGGCCGTAGTCCCCGATGAGGTGGGCGAGGGAGCCGCCGCTCACCAGGTCCATGGTGAAGAGGACCTTGTCGTCATCGGCCGCCCAGCTCGCCGGGGCGAGCACGTGTGGGTGATCGATGCGCAGCGCCTGCTCGCGGACGAAGCGGAGCAGCGTGTGCGCGTCGCTCTGCTGCAGCACCTTGGCCGCGACATAACGCCGCCGCCGCTGGTCCCAGGAGCGCCAGACGGCGCCCACCCCACCGCGCCCGATCGGGTCGATCAGCTCGTACCGACCAGCGAAGATCTCACCCATTGCTCCCCGTCGCCCCTTTGTCGCCTCAGTCGTCGTTGCCGGCTACCGCTACCGCTACCCCCACCGCACCCCTGCCGCCGGCGCTCAGCCCTGGTGGGCCTCGTAGTGGGCGATCGCCTCCGCGGTCCGCCCGGCGCCGTACACCCTGAGGAACTCTGCCAGTTCCGGCTGGGTGGGGGCGAGGGCGTCCGCCGCTTCAATGATGTCGCCCGCGGCCGCGACCGACCGCAGCAGCGACTGGATCTCGCGGACCACGCGACGTACGGTCGGCGCCCCCGAACTCGGCGTGCTCTGGGAGCTGGTGCTGAGCACGGATCCGCCGGAGGTCTTCTTGATCTCCTCCATGCGGTTGGCCGCCTCGGCAGCGCTGACGCTGCCGTCCGCCACCTGGCTCGCAAGCTCCTGGAGCGCCTGAACCCGCTGAACGACGGCCGGGTTGCCGATTTTCGCGCGCTGGCCGCTCATCAGCTGCGAGAGCATCGGAGCGGACAGCCCCAGCACAGCGGCCAACCGCGCCTGGTTGAGGCCGAGGTCGTCGATCAGCCGGCGGAAGAGCGCCCCCAGCGGCTCGCCGTACCAGCTGCGTTGCAGCTCACGGGCTCTGGCGGTGGCTTCCTGCTGTGCGGCATCCATGACGACTCCCCTTCGCTGCTGCGAACCTCGCGCGACATCCTACGGAGCGTGATTGCCGACGGGGAGCCCCTTATCCTTTGCGAGATCTTCCCGAAGACCCGGTACTCTTGTCTGCGGCACTCAACCGGACGCGGTTCGACGGCTTGATCCACCACCCTCGGGGCCTTAGCTCAGTTGGTAGAGCGCTGTCTTTGCATGGCAGATGTCAGGGGTTCGACTCCCCTAGGCTCCACCCAAAGAACGCCCCCTCACCTGCGAAAACGCGGTGAGGGGGCGTTGTGGTGACGGTCCCGGCCGGGATGGTGGTGCTCCCGGTCGTGAGGACGGGTCCGGGGGAGAGCTCAGCGCTGGTCGCCTCGCTTGCCCTCCTCCGTCTCGGCCTGGTTCGCCTGGGCGTCAGGATCCAGGGTGTCGCTGCCGTCCACCGAGGTGAGCGGCGGGCGGTCGCCGAGCTCCGTGGCGGCCGGGGGCTCGACCAGCCAGTCCGGGTTGGCCTGTTTGTCCCACCACTTCCAGACGGCGATGGCGCCCGACGCCAGCATGCCGAGTACCAGGAACCGCTTGGCCACCCGGCCGCCCTGGGCGCGGAGCCGGCGCCGGCGCGCCAGCTTCTGGATGTCCGCGGCGGTCACGTGGTTCCGCAGTGCCGCGAAGGCCGCCGCGCTGCGCTGCACCGCCTCTTCCCGCACCGGCTCCGCGGCGGCGACCGCATGCCCGATCCGGGGCGCGGTGTAGTCGGCGGCCTGCCGTGCGGCCGTACGCGCTCGCTTGGCGGTGCGCATGGCGGCGGCGTCCACCTTCGGCGGCAGCGCCCCGCGTGCCTGTTTGATGCCCTGCCGCAGGCGCGGCTGGAGGTGCGCGTCGTACTGCACGAGTGCGGTGTGGCGGGCCTGGTGCGCGGCCTGGGACACCTTGGGCGCCAGCCGTACGCGGGCCTCGTGCGCGTAGTGCACGGCCTGGTCCCTTGCGGTACCGGCGTATGGCGCCACCACCTCCGCGGCGTGCAGCACGCTGTCCTTCGCGGTGCCTGTCGCGGCGCGCACGCTGTGATTGCGGGTCACGGGATTTCCTCCTCCTCGGTGGCGTACGTTTTGTCGCCTTTCCACCCGATAAGAGATCATGCCCGTTCGCTCGTCGGATGGCATGTGCGGACGGGCATCCGGGTCAAGTTCCCCGAAAGGAGATCAACTACCGCTGATGGGGAGCCTCCTCCGACTTTCCCACTGTTCTGTGGCACCCGCGCCGGTTCGTCGGCTACTCGTCCCGAGTGGGTCCGTGCGAGGATCGGTGAACGTCAGTGAGAACTACGGAAGGCAGATCGTGGCTGAGCAGCTCTACGCCACCCTGAAGACCAACCAAGGCGACATCGAGATCCGGCTCCTGCCGAACCATGCGCCGAAGACGGTCAAGAACTTCGTCGAGCTTGCCGAGGGCACTCGCGAGTGGACCCACCCGGCGACCGGCAAGCGTTCCCAGGACAGGCTGTACGACGGCACGGTCTTCCACCGGGTGATCAGTGGCTTCATGATCCAGGGCGGTGACCCGCTGGGCAACGGCACCGGCGGCCCGGGCTACGAGTTCGGCGACGAGTTCCACCCGGACCTCGCGTTCAGCAAGCCCTACCTGCTGGCCATGGCCAACGCCGGGCCGGGCACCAACGGCTCGCAGTTCTTCATCACCGTCGCGCCGACCGCGTGGCTGACCGGCAAGCACACCATCTTCGGCGAGGTCACCGACCCGAAGAGCCAGCAGGTTGTGGACACCATCGCGGCCACCGCCACCAACCCGCGCACCGACCGTCCGCTCAAGGACGTGGTGATCGAGTCGGTCGTCGTGGAGACCCGCGAAGGCTGACCGGAACGGGAACCATCCCGCCCCGCCCGTCCGTATGACGGGCGGGGCGGTCTTTGCGCGGCTGCTGCCAGGCGGGGATCGCGCATGCGGAGGAGACGAGGGACCGATGGATCAGGCGCCAGGAAGCCCGGACACTCCCGCGGCCGCGGGCGGCACGCCGGGCTGCTACCGGCATCCGGAGCGCGAGACCGGCGTCCGCTGCGCCCGGTGTGAGCGGCCCATCTGCCCGGACTGCATGGTCAGCGCATCGGTCGGCTTCCAGTGCCCGGATTGCGTCAAGGGCACGTCCGGCAACGGGCAGGCGCCGTACGCTTCCCGGCCCCGCACCATCGCGGGCGGCACGGTGGCCGCCGACCCCCACCTCATCACCAAGATCCTTCTGGGCCTCAATCTCGCGGTCTTCGTCGCCGTGCTCGTCGTCGGCGACCGGCTTGTCGACGAGCTCGCCCTCGTCGGCGAGTGGCCACCGCCGCCTTATTACGTGCCGACGGAAGGCGTCGCGGAGGGGCAGTGGTACCGGCTGCTGACCGCGGTCTTCCTGCACCAGGCGCCGTGGCACATCGCCTTCAACATGCTGGGCCTGTGGTGGCTCGGGGGGCCGCTCGAGGCCGCGCTCGGCCGGGTGCGCTATCTCGCGCTCTACCTGCTGTCCGGGCTCGGCGGCAGCGCGCTCACCTACTGGCTCGCAGGCTCCGGCCAGCCCTCGCTCGGCGCCTCCGGCGCGATCTTCGGTCTGCTCGGAGCGACTGCGGTGCTGATGCGGCGGATGAACTACGACATGCGCCCCGTCATCGTCCTGCTCGTGCTCAACCTGGTCTTCACCTTCACCTGGGCCAACATCGCCTGGCAGGCTCACATCGGCGGGCTGGTGGTCGGCGCGGCCGTCGCGTACGGGATGGTGCACGCGCCGCGCGAGCGCCGCGCCCTCGTCCAGCGCGTCACGTGCCTGGTGGCGCTGCTGGCGATCGTCGCGGTCGTGTGGATACGGACGCTCCAGCTCACCGGCTGAGCAGGTCCGCCGCCCTCGCCTCGTCCCCGCCTCCCCTTCGCCCCAGCCGGGCCGTAGTGAGCTGAAGAGGAACCTCGACGTCAAGTTGTCCACAGCGGGTGTCGGATCTTGTGCATGCTGTGGGGAACGGCTGTCCGCTATCGCACTGACCTGCGTTTTCCCAGCAAAATCAAGGCTCGTTCGTGCGTCATACGACGTACCACCTGTCACACCGGCGTCAACGGCCCGGAGGTTATCCACAGATCGTCTGACCTTTTCCCCATGTGGACAGGCCTGTGGATAACTCTGTGGGCAACCTTGGGGCAAGGGTCGCGGACGGGCCTACTTCCACTGCGTGGAGACCACGAATCCCGCTGCGATGAAGCCGAAGCCGACGACGATGTTCCAGTTGCCGAGGGCGTCGATCGGCATGTCCCCGGTGGTCACGTAGAAGACGACGATCCAGGCCAGGCCGATCAGGAACATGGCCAGCATCAGCGGAGCCACCCAGCGGCGGCCGCTGGACAGATCGATGCTCGTCTGCTGCTTCGCGGGCGGCGGTGTGAAATCGGCCTTCTTGCGGATACGTGACTTCGGCACGAGGGTCTCTCCTGTCGATGCGCTGCGTGACCGCGCAGAGCTGCTTGGTAATGCTTGGTTCTCCGTCGCCGGGGCGGTCCGTGATGGGGAGCACTGCCTCCCCCGGGCGTCAGTTAGCGTAGTGCTTCCGCGGCGTCGAAGGAGATAAGGGTACGGTGAGCAATTCAGCGGACACCCCCGCCGGCCGGCCCCCGCGGGCCCGCCGGTTCCGGCCCGTGCGCCTGCTGACCGCCGGGGTCTTCGCCCTCGCCGGACTCATCTTCTGGACGAGTTTCCATACGGCACAGGGCACCAATCTGCGCACTGACGACTCGATGCTGAAGCTCTCGGACCTCATTCAGGAGCGCAGCCGCAAGAACCATGAGCTCGACGACGAGGCCGCCACCGCCCGCTCCCAGGTCGACCGGCTCGCCCAGCGCGACGACGGCAGCAGCGCGGCCGAGGACCGCAGGCTCCGCGGCCTGGAGAACGCCGCGGGCACCACGAAGCTCACCGGCCAGGGCGTGACCGTCACCCTCACCGACGCGCCCCCGAACGCCACCGCCCGCATCCCCGGGGTCCCCGAGCCGCAGCCCAACGACCTCGTCATCCACCAGCAGGACCTTCAGGCCGTGGTCAACGCGCTCTGGCAGGGCGGCGCCAAGGGCATCAAGGTCATGGACCAGCGGCTGATCTCCACCAGCGCGGTCCGCTGCGTGGGCAACACGCTCATCCTCCAGGGCCGGGTCTACTCCCCGCCCTACAAGGTGACCGCGGTCGGCAGCGTCCCCCGGCTGGAGAAGGCGCTCTCCGACTCCCCGACGATCCAGAACTACATGCAGTACGTCAACGCGTACGGGCTCGGCTGGAAAGTCGATACGCACAGGGCGGTGACTCTTCCCGGCTACTCCGGCACAGTGGATCTCCACTACGCCAAGCCCGTGGAGTAGCGAGCCCCCGTGGGGGAGCGAGCCCACGGAGCAGCAGGCCCGAGGGGCAGCCGGGACGGAGGTTCGGCACGGTGGCCGTGCGACTGATCGTCAGAACGTTCAGCGAGCTCTGCGTCACCGTCGGCACCGTCATCGTGCTCTTCGTCGTCTACGTGCTGTTCTGGACGGGCGTACGGGCCGACCGCGCGATGGACGGCCAGATCGACCGGCTCGAGGAGCAGTGGTCGACGGGCCCGGTGTCGGAGGCGAAACCGGCCGAGGGCGACGGTGAACCCGGGCGGCAGCAGAAGCCGTACGAGGACGGGGAGCCGTTCGCCGTCATGTACGTCCCGCGCTTCGGCTCCGGCTGGGCCAAGCCGGTCCTCGAGGGCACGGGCACCGGCACCCTCAAGAAGGGCCTCGGCCACTACGCCCGTACCGCCCGCCTCGGGGCGACCGGGAACTTCGCGGTCGCCGGCCACCGCCGCACCTACGGCGACCCGTTCAAGGACGTCCCCGAGCTGCGGCCCGGCGACGCGGTGGTGCTGGGCGACGGCACCACCTGGTTCACGTACCGCATCGACCGCGAGCCCCACCGCACGCTGCCGACCGACACCGCCGTCCTCGACCCGGTACCGGAGAAGGCGGGGTACGCGGGCCCCGGCCGCTATCTGACGCTGACCACCTGCGAGCCCGAGTGGGGTCACAGCCACCGGCTGATCGTCTGGGCGCACCTGGACGCCACCCAGCCCGTCGAGCGGGGCAAGCCGGACGCATTGCGCAGCTGACCCACCGGCCACACCCGCGGCCCTTTACTCTGGTGCTCATCGACACCGTCATCGGCAAGTAGGGACAGCATGTACGGCTGGATCTGGCGGCATCTGCCGGGGAACACATGGGTGCGGGCGCTGATCTCGCTCGTGCTCGTACTGGCGATCGTCTTCGTCCTCTTCCAGTACGTCTTCCCGTGGGCGGAACCGCTGCTGCCGTTCAACGACGTGACCGTCGACAACGGAGGCCGGGCAGCACGATGAGCACCGCACGCATCCTGGTCGTCGACAACTACGACAGCTTCGTCTTCAACCTCGTCCAGTACCTCTACCAGCTGGGTGCCGAGTGCGAGGTGCGGCGCAACGACGAGGTCGAACTCGCCCACGCGCAGGACGGGTTCGACGGCGTGCTGCTCTCCCCCGGGCCCGGGACGCCCGAGCAGGCGGGGGTCTGCGTCGACATGGTGCGGCACTGCGCGGACACCGGGGTGCCGGTCTTCGGGGTGTGCCTGGGGATGCAGTCGATGGCGGTCGCGTACGGCGGGGTCGTGGACCGGGCGCCGGAGCTGCTGCACGGCAAGACGTCGAGGGTGACGCACGCGGGCGTGGGTGTCTTCCAGGGCGTGCCGTCGCCCTTCACCGCGACCCGCTACCACTCGCTGGCCCTCGAACGCGACACGGTCCCGGACGAGTTGGAGATCACCGCCTGGACCGGGAGCGGGGTCGCGATGGGGCTGCGGCACCGCGATCTGCCCGTCGAGGGCGTGCAGTTCCATCCCGAGTCGGTGCTCACCGAGTGGGGCCACCGGATGCTGGCCAACTGGCTGGTGGCGTGCGGTGACGCCGGTGCCGTGGAACGGTCGGCGGGCCTCGCGCCGGTGGTGGGCAGGGTCGGCGCGTGACGGCACTCCGCCCCGAGCGCGAATCCGCGTCGCCGTACGGAGAGCCGTACGGCGACGCAGACGCGTTCGAGGCGGCTGTGGGGCGTATGGACGACCCGCTGAACGACCCGCTGCCGGAGCAGGGCCACGGGCCCGGATACGAGAGCGGGGCCCCGGCGCCGGACAGCCGGCAGGCGTCGGCGCAGTCCGCGGCCCAGGAGACGTACGGCGGGCCCGGGGCGTACGAGGCCTACGGCGCACGCGAGCCGTACCGGACCGGCGAGCCGTATGACGCCGAGGCGTACGGGGGCCATGAGGGCTACGAGTCCAGCGGTGGCTATGGGTCTCAGGGGGGCTACGAGGCCTACGAGAGCCGCGAGGCAGGCAGGAACGGCGAGGCGTACGAGGGCGCGTACGAGCCCGCGTACGAGTCCCGGAGGAGCCCGAGTCGCGAGCAGGTCGAGGCCATCCGGCAGGCGGCCCGGCAGGCCGTCCAGGAAGCCTCGCGGCAGGCCGCCGCTTCCCCGCAGACGGACGCGGGTGCCACCGCCCTGCTTCCGACCGTGTCCGATCCCGCTGCCGCCGATCCGGCCGTCGACGGTCCGCCGGGCGGGCTGCCGCCGATCGACGACGAGACGGTCGCCCTGCGCGTCCCCGCGACCGTCGGGAGCGGTGACCCCGGTATACCGCCCGGCGGCGGCCGTGCGGCGCGGCGCAAGGCGGCCAAGGGCAAGCGGGGCGGCAGGCGTGCCCGCGGGCGCCGGCCCGCGAACGCCCCCGCCGCGGCGGGGGCGGACAGTCCCGCGCCCACCTCCCGGCTCGAGGCCCGGCGGCTGGCGCGGGCGCGCAAGGACCCGCCCGGGGTCGTCGCCAGCCGGGTCGTCGGTGAGCTGTTCATCACGATCGGCGTGCTGATGCTGCTGTTCGTGACCTACCAGCTCTGGTACACCAACGTCCTCGCCCACGCGCAGGCCGGTGGTGCCGCCAACAACCTGCAGAAGGCGTGGGACCAGGACGGCGCGGAGGACGACCGCAGGGCGGGGGCGTTCGCGCCCGGCCAGGGCTTCGCCATCATGTACATCCCCAAGCTGGATGTGAAAGTCCCGATCGCCGAGGGCATCGACAAGCACAAGGTCCTCGACCGCGGCATGGTCGGCCACTACGCCGACGGCAAGCTGAAGACCGGGATGCCCTGGGACAAGAAGGGCAACTTCGCGGTCGCCGGGCACCGCAACACGCACGGCGAGCCGTTCCGTTACATCAACAGACTCGACCCGGGCGACGAGATCATCGTCGAGACGCGGAACACCTTCTACACGTACGAGATGGCGAGCATCCTCCCGCAGACCTCGCCGGCCAACATCGGCGTGATCCGTCCGGTGCCGCCGGGCTCCGGGTTCACCGGACCGGGCCGCTACATCACGCTGACGACCTGCACCCCCGAATTCACCAGTACCTACCGGATGATCGTCTGGGGCAAGATGGTCGATGAGCGGCCGCGCAGCAAGGGCAAGCCGGACGCGCTCGTCGGCTAGACCTTCATCTCACCCCCAGTGGAAACGGAGCAGGACGCGGTGGCAGCGACCCAGCACGCACAGGACACCGAGGCGCGTCCACCGCAGCGCCGGCGCGGTACGTTCAGGCGGACAGCCGCCGTCGTCAGCGTCATGGGCGAACTCCTCATCACGGCGGGCCTGGTGCTCGCCCTGTTCGTCGTCTACTCGCTGTGGTGGACGAACGTCCTCGCGGACCGCGATGCCGCGAAGAAGGGTGACGAGGTCCGCGACCGCTGGGCGGCGAAGGGGCCGGGCGAGCTGGACACCAAGGACGGGATCGGCTTCCTTCACGTCCCGGCGATGAGCAGCGGGGAGGTGCTGGTCACCAAGGGGACGGGCACCAAGGAGCTCAACAACGGTGTGGCCGGGTTCTACACCAAGCCCGTGAAGTCGGCGATGCCCTGGGACAAGAAGGGCAACTTCACGCTCGCCGCACACCGGGACGGGCACGGCGCGAAGTTCCACAACATCGACAAGATCGGCGAGGGCGACGCGGTGGTCTTCGAGACCCGCGACACCTGGTACGTCTACAAGGTCTACGCGACGCTGCCGGAGACCTCGAAGTACAACGTGAAGGTGCTCGACTCCGTACCGAAGGAGTCGGGCAGGAAGAAGGCCGGCCGCTACATCACGCTGACGACCTGCACGCCGGTCTTCACGTCGAAGTACCGCTACATCGTGTGGGCGGAGCTGGAGCGCACGGAGAAGGTGGACGCGGACCGCACGCCGCCCAAGGAACTGCGCTAGGCACCGTCCGATGGGTCATGCCGAGGCTTCCACGGCACGGTGACCGTTGCCGCCATGCGTCTTTGGCTCCGCTCGTGCCCGCGGACAGTCCTTTAGTGGCACTCCATCACCCTGAGCCGCTGTCCACCGAATCTACTGTCTGCGCATCAGCAGATGGCCCCGCGAACGCGGCTACCGGCCCGCCCCGCGGGCAAGATCGATCATCACCGGCGACAGGTCGACGCCGAAGACGTCCAGTCCCAGGTCCCGCAGGTGCGCCGTCACATATCCAGGGCCACATCCCAGCTCGGCGACGGGCCCGCCATCAGCGGCCCGCGTCAACTCGGCGAACGCAGCGAGCACCGCGCGATCCAGCGGAAGCTCGTCGAGCCCATTGCGGGTGACATGGGCATAGCGGACAGCGACGGCGTCGTAGGCATCAGCTGTCGCACGGAGGTACGAGGAGGGTTCAGTCACAGGGGACGACACGAGAACCTTCGCGATCGGGTACAGCGACTGACCCATCAGACAGGCCCTGGCAGCCGTACGTACGCCGAAGGCCCCGGCTCCCACTCGCATGGAAGCCGGAGCCTTCGCCGTGCCGTACGGACGGACAGGCGGGCGGTTGCCGGCCGTCAGTCCTTGCTGCGGACGGTGCCGGTCGGGCCGCCGAAGATGCCGCCGTCGTCGCCGCCCTCGTTGTCACCGTTCCCGTCGACCGTGGTGATGTTGACGGTCGTGCCCTTGGCCACCGGGCTGCCGCCCTGCGGGTCGGTCAGGACCACCGTGGAGTTGTCCTCCTGCGGGCCGGTGATGGTGCCGACGGTGAGGCCGGCATCCTCGATGGCCTTCCTCGCGTCCTTGAGCTTCTGGCCGACCACCTGCGGGACCTGGGTCTGCTCGGCGGCCTTGGCGACCTTGAGGTTGACCGTCGACTCCGGTTCGACCTCGGTGCCGGCGGCCGGCGTCTGGTCCACCACGGTGCCTTCGGCGACACCCTGCTGGTCGACGTCAGTCCTCGTGACCTGCAGCCCCAGCGCCTCGAGCTGGGCCTTCGCCTCTTCGAAGGTCTTGGTGGTCACCGGAGGAACGGTGACCGTCTCCTTCTTCTTGGCGACCGTGAGCGTGATCGTGGCCGTCTTCGGCTTCTTGGTGCCGGCCTTGGGTGCCTGCTTGAGCACCGTGCCGGGCGACCGGTCCGATTCGATCGACTTCGTCAGGATCTGGTCGCGGTCGAAGCCCTTCCTGACGAGCCGGTCCCTTGCGTCCTCGATCGGCAGGTCCTCCACGTCCGGGACGGGAATCAGCTCGGGCCCCGAGCACAGCGTGACCGTGACGGTCTCGTCCTTCGCGATCCTCGAGCCCGCGGCCGGGTCCTGCTTGGTGATCTGGTTCTTCTTCTGGTCCTCGCAGGGAATGGGGTCCCCGTCGTCCTTGACGACGAAGCCGCCGCTGTCGCCCTGCTGTTGGGCGTCCTTCAGGGTGTCGCCGATGAAGTTCGGCACCTCCACCCGGTCGGCGGGGCTGTCGGTGCCGAAGAGCTCACGGCCGATGAAGATCGCGCCGACGAGCACCAGTATGCCCGCGACGACCAGCAGGATCGTCGAGGTGCTGCTCTTCTTCTGCCCGCCGCCGCGGCGCCGGTCCGGCCGCTCGTCGTAGCCGAAGCCGCCGTCGTCCTCGCGCATGGGCGGCAGCATGGAGGTCTGCCCGCCGGCCTCCTGCGCGCGCAGGGCGGTCGTCGGCTGGTCGTCGCCGTAAGCGCCGTAGCCGACCGCGCCCAGGGCCGCCGTGGCCGCCACGGGCTGCTGCCCGTCGAGGGCCGCCTCGATGTCGGCGCGCATCTCGTCGGCGCTCTGGTAGCGGTAGTCCGGGTCCTTCACCAGCGCCTTGAGGACGATCGCGTCCATCGCCGGGGAGATCTCCGGGTCGTACACGCTCGGCGGCTGGGGCTCCTCGCGGACGTGCTGGTATGCCACGGCGACCGGGGAGTCGCCCACGAAGGGCGGCCGTACGGTGAGCAGCTCGTACAGCAGACAGCCGGTGGAGTACAGGTCCGAGCGGGCGTCTACGCTCTCGCCCTTGGCCTGCTCGGGCGAGAGGTACTGGGCGGTGCCGATGACGGCCGCGGTCTGCGTCATGGTCATGCCGGAATCGCCCATGGCGCGCGCGATGCCGAAGTCCATGACCTTGACCTGGCCGGTGCGCGTCAGCATGACGTTCGCCGGCTTGATGTCGCGGTGCACGATCCCGGCCCGGTGGGAGTACTCCAGCGCCTGAAGGATGCCGATGGTCATCTCCAGCGACCGCTCGGGCAGCAGCTTTCTGCCGGAGTGCAGCAGCTCGCGGAGGGTCGACCCGTCCACGTACTCCATCACGATGTACGGGATCGAGACTCCGTCGACGTAGTCCTCGCCGGTGTCGTAGACCGCGACGATCGACGGGTGGTTGAGCGAGGCGGCCGACTGGGCCTCTCGGCGGAACCGGGCCTGGAACGACGGGTCGCGGGCGAGGTCCACCCGGAGCGTCTTCACAGCCACGGTGCGGCCGAGGCGCGTGTCATGGGCGAGGTACACCTCGGCCATGCCTCCGCGGCCGAGCACCGAGCCCAGCTCGTACCGGCCGCCGAGGCGACGCGGCTCTTCCATAGCTTCTCCAGCCCTCTTCCGTCATTCCCACGCACCGGTGGGGTCCGGCGGTGTGCTGCTCGGGCATACCGTACCCGGCACGCCGTGGTGGACCCGGCCAGCTGCCGTTACCTGATACAGGACCGGTACTGTCACAAGGGCAGTTCGGTTCAGCGGTGTGACCGGGCTCACTTCTCGCTGTTGATTACCGCCTCCATGACGTCCTTGGCGATCGGGGCGGCGAGACCGCCGCCGGAGATGTCGCCGCGATCGGCGTCGGAGTCCTCGACGACGACCGCGACCGCGACGGGCGAGCCCTCGTCGGTCTTGGCATACGAGAGGAACCAGGCGTACGGCCTCTCGCTGTTCCCCACGCCGTGCTGGGCCGTACCGGTCTTGCCACCCACAGTGACGCCCGGCATCTGGGCGCCGGAGCCGGTGCCCTCCTTGACGACGGTCTCCATGGCGTCCTGAATCTGCTGGGCGTGCTCCGGCGAGAGGGGTTCGCTCATCTCCTCGGGCTTGTGCTGCTCGACCACGTTGAGGTTCGGGGCCTGCAGCTGGTCCACCATGTACGGCTTCATCAGCTTGCCGTCATTGGCGATCGCGGCGGTCACCATGGCCATCTGCAGCGGTGTGGCCGACGTCTCGAACTGGCCGATGGAGGACAGAGCGGTCTGCGGCAGGTCCATCTTCGTGGAGAAGGCGCTCTTCACCGCACGGACCGGGGTGTCGATCTCGGGGTTGTTGAAGCCGAACTTCTCGGCCGTCTCGACCATCTTGTCCCGGCCGAGGTCGGAGCCGATCTTGCCGAAGGTGGTGTTGCAGGAGACGCGCAGGGCCTCGCGGATGCTGGCGTTCTTGCAGGGAAGGTCGCCGTGGTTCTTCAGCGGGGTGCTGGTGTTCGGCAGGTTCCAGGGCAGCGGCGACTCGGTCTTCGCGTCGATGTCGTCGTACAGGCCGTGCTCGAGGGCGGCGGCGGCTGTGACCACCTTGAAGGTCGAGCCGGGCGGGTAGGCCTGCTTCAGAGCCCGGTTGAGCATGGGCTGGTCTTTGTCGTTCAGCAGCGACTTGTAGGCCGCGCCGTCGTTCATGCCGGCGATCGTGGAGGGGTCGTACGACGGGGTGCTGGCCAGCGCGAGGATCGCGCCCGTCTGCGGATCGATGGCGGCGACGGCGCCCTTCTTGTCACCGAGCCCCTTGAAGGCCGCCTTCTGCGCCGTGGAGTCGAGGGTGGTGACGACCCGTCCGCCCTTCTTCTGCTTGCCCGTGATCATGTCGATCGTGCGGTTGAAGAAGAGGCGGTCGTCGTCACCGGTGAGTATGCCGTCGTTGAGCTTCTCGAGCTGATTGGCGTCGTACACCTGGGACGCGTAGCCGGTCACCGGCGCCCACATCGGGCCGTTCTTGTACGTGCGCTTGTACTTGAAGTCGCCGGTGTCGGTCGTCGTCGAGCCGGTGATCGCCTTCCCGTCGACGATGATGTCGCCGCGCGGCACGCTGTAGCGGGTGATGGCGACGCGACGGTTGTTCTTGTCGTTCTTGAGCTCGTCGGCCTGGACGAACTGAACCCAGTTGACGCGGACCAGCAGGGCGAGGACGAGCAGGCCGCAGAAGATCGCGACCCGGCGGAGGGGCTTGTTCACGGTCGGACCACCTGGGTCATCTCGGCGTCGGTGGACGGGGCCGGGGCGGGGGCCGGCCGGCGCGCGGTGTCGCTGATGCGCAGCAGGACGGCGACGAGCGCCCAGTTCGCGACGACGGACGAACCGCCCTGCGCGAGGAACGGCATGGTCATACCGGTCAGCGGGATCAGGGCGGTGACGCCGCCCGCGACGACGAAGACCTGGAGCGCGAAGGCGCCGGACAGGCCGACGGCGAGGAGCTTGCCGAAGGGGTCACGGGCGGCCAGGGCGGTCCGCATGCCGCGCTCGATCAGCAGCGCGTAGAGGATGACGATCGCCATCATGCCGGTCAGGCCCAGCTCTTCGCCGACGGTGGCGAGAATGTAGTCGCTCTTCGCGCCGAGGCCGCCGATGAGCCGCGAGTAGCCCTGGCCGAGCCCGGATCCCAGGATGCCGCCCGAGCCGAACGAGTACATCACCTGCGCGGTCTCGGTGACGGCGCCGTCGATGGTGGCCAGCGGGTTGAGCCAGTTGTCGACCCGGGCGCCGACGTGGGTGTTGAAGGAGGCCACGAAGACGGCGCCGGCGGCGGAGAGCAGCAGGCCGAAAACGATCCAGCTGGTGCGCTCGGTGGCGACGTACAGCATGACCACGAAGAGGCCGAAGAACAGCAGCGAGGTGCCCAGGTCGGTCTCGAAGACCAGGATCATCAGGCTGATCGCCCAGATCACCAGGATCGGGCCCAGGTCCCGGCCGCGCGGCAGGTACATGCCCATGAAGCGGCGGCTGGCGAGCGCGAGGGCGTCGCGCTTGACCATCAGGTAGCCGGCGAAGAAGACGGTGATGATGATCTTCGCGAACTCGCCGGGCTGGATGGACCCGACGCCGGGGATGACGATCCAGATCTTCGCGCCGTTGACGGCGGGGAAGAACATGGGCAGGGCCAGCAGGACCAGCGCCACGGCCATGGAGATGTAGGTGTAGCGCTGCAGTACGCGGTGGTCCTTGAGGAAGGCCAGAACGCCGAGGAAGAGCGCGACGCCGAGCGTCGACCACATCAGCTGGCCGGGGGCCTTGGGACCGCCGAGCACCTCGGTGGTGACGAGCGGCTCCTGGTCGAGCCGCCAGATCAGCACCAGGCCGAGGCCGTTGAGCAGCGTCGCGAGCGGAAGCATCAGCGGGTCGGCGTACGGGGCGAACTTGCGCACCATCAGATGCGCGACGCCCGCGAGGAGGCCGAGCCCCAGGCCGTAGCCGAGCATGCCCGCGGGCACACTCTCCTCCTTCGCCAGACCGACGTTGAGGTAGGCGAAGACGGGGATCAGCACGGCGAAGACGAGCAGGGCGAGTTCGGTGTTGCGCCTGCTCGGTGCTCCCACGGAGCTGATGGTGGTCGTATTACTGGTCATGGCTTGGATGGCCCCCTACCGGCTACTGCTGGGTGCTATCGCACTGCTTGGCCAGCTGCTTCTCTTCCTCCGACAGCGTGGGGCCGGGTGTCGGAGTGGCGCTGGGCTTGGTCGGTTCCTCCGCGCGCGTGACGGGAGTGCTGCCTGTCGAGCCGCCGGCCTCGCCCTGCTGCTCGCCCGGCTTGGCCTGCTGGTCCTCGGCCTTCTCGCGCTGTTCGGCCTGCTCCTTGGCGGCCTTGGCCTGCTCGGCGCGCTTGTGGCAGGCACCGGCCTGCTTGCCGAGGTCCTCGACCTTGTCCTTGGCCTGGCCGAGGCTGCCGACCGCGATCGTGTCCTCGACCTGCTTGCGCTGGTAGGCGGGGAGGTACTTGAGTTCGATCTCGGGGTGGTCCTCGTGCACCTCGTTGAGGCTGATCCAGGCCAGATCCTGGCTGATGCCCTGGTAGAGCGCGACGTGCTCGCCCTTGGCGCCCACGTAGTACTGGGTCTGGGTCCAGCGGTAGCCGCCGTACCCGGCCGCGCCGACCAGGCCGAGCGCGAGCGTGATGATCAGGGACCGCTTGAGCCATCTGCCGCGGCGGCCCGGCTTGATGAAGTCCTCGTCGGTGTACGTGCCGTAGCCGCCGTCGCTGAGTCCCGCGATGCCGGGGTCGCCGCTGCCGGGCGGGCCGAAGCCGCCGGCCGCGGAGCCGGGCCCCTGTGACGGGACGCCGCGGCCGAGCCCGGCGGCGCGTCCGGCCGGGGTCTCCATGGCGCCGTTGTCGCCCAGGTGCTGCGGGTTCTCCGCGACCGCGCCGACGACGACCGGGGTGTCGTTGAGCTGCCCGGCGAGGGTGTCGCTGTCGTCCACGTCGAGGACGTCGGCGACGATGCAGGTGATGTTGTCGGGGCCGCCGCCGCGCAGCGCGAGCTGGATGAGCTCCTGCACGGTCTCGTGGGGGCCCTGGTAGCCGGCGAGGGTGTCCTCGAGGGTCTGGTGGCTGACGACGCCGGAGAGGCCGTCGGAGCAGATGAGGTACCGGTCGCCGGCCCGGACCTCACGGATGGAGAGGTCGGGCTCGACGTGGTCGCCGCTGCCCAGCGCGCGCATCAGCAGGGAGCGCTGCGGGTGGGTGGTGGCCTCTTCCTCGGTGATCCGGCCCTCGTCGACGAGCCGCTGCACCCAGGTGTGGTCCTGGGTGATCTGGGTGAGGACGCCGTCACGCAGCAGGTACGCGCGGGAGTCGCCGACGTGGACGAGGCCGAGCCGCTGGCCGGTCCACAGCAGGGCGGTGAGCGTGGTGCCCATGCCCTCGAGCTGGGGGTCCTCCTCGACCATGACGCGCAGCTGCTCGTTGGCGCGCTGCACGGCGCTGCCGAGGGAGGTGAGGATGTCGGAGCCGGGCACGTCGTCGTCGAGCTGGACGAGCGTGGAGATCACCTCGGAGCTGGCGACCTCGCCGGCGGCCTGGCCGCCCATGCCGTCGGCGATGGCGAGGAGGCGGGGGCCGGCGTAGCCGGAGTCCTCATTGCCTTCGCGGATCATGCCTTTGTGCGATCCGGCGGCGAAGCGCAGTGACAGACTCATGCGCACCTCGCCGGTCGGCTCGGGGTACATCCGCACGGTGCCCACCCTCCGGTCGGGAGCGCGCTCACGTCTGCCGCGCCGGCTGCCGCAAAGGCTGCCGGCGCGGCCAGGGCCCGCTCGCTCCGCTCGCTCATTCTCGTACTACTTCCGCAGCTCGATGACGGTCTTGCCGATGCGGATCGGCGCACCCAGCGGAATCGGTGTCGGGGTGGTGAGTCGGGTCCGGTCGAGATACGTGCCGTTGGTGGACCCGAGATCCTCGACGATCCATTGGCCGTCACGGTCCGGGTAGATCCTGGCATGCCTGCTCGACGCGTAGTCGTCGTCCAGCACGATCGTCGAGTCGTGTGCCCGGCCGAGGGTGATCGTCTGGCCCTGGAGGGCGACCGTGGTGCCGGTCAGGGAGCCTTCGGACACCACGAGCTTGGTGGGCGCTCCGCGGCGCTGGCGGCCGCCGCCCCGGTTGTTCGACGGCGCGCGCTGCTGCGGGGGCTGCTGCCGGCCGGCGGGCTGCCGTGCCTGGCCCTCCCCGCGGCGCGCGGCGCGCTGGGTTACGCGCGTGCCGAACAGATCGCTGCGGATGACCTGTACGGCCACGATGACGAACAGCCACAGTACGGCGAGAAAGCCCAGCCGCATGACCGTCAGGGTCAGCTCTGACATTGCCCCCGCTTCACCCTTCGGCTTGCCGGTAAACGATGGTGGTGCTGCCCACGACGATCCGCGAGCCGTCGCGGAGCGTAGCGCGGGTGGTGTGCTGTCCGTCCACCACGATGCCGTTGGTGGACCCCAGATCCTGGATCGTCGAGGGCGTTCCGGTCCGGATCTCGCAGTGCCGGCGGGAGACTCCGGGGTCGTCGATCCGCACGTCGGCCTCGGTGCTGCGGCCCAGCACCATCGTCGGCCGGGAGATCTGGTGGCGGGTGCCGTTGATCTCGATCCAGCGGCGGGTCTGCGCGCTCGGCATCGGGCCCGCACTCGCGCCGGGCAGCCGGGTCACCGGGGCAGGACCTCCGGCGCGGGCGGCGGGCGGCGGCGCGGCGGGCATGGGCGGGGCGCCCGCGGGCTGCGCGGGGTAGCCGCCGGGGCGCTGGGCTGCGGCGGGGCGCCTGCCCTGCGGGGCCTGGGACTCGCTCGAGGCGAGCGTGCGGCTGCGCACCCGGTACAGCCCGGTGTCCAGGTCGTCCGCCTTCTCCAGGTGCACCTTGATCGCGCCCATGAAGGTGTAGCGCTGCTGCTTCGCGTAGTCGCGAACCATGCCGGAGAGCTCGTCGCCGAGCTGGCCCGCGTACGGGCTGAGGCGCTCGAAGTCCGGCGTGCTCAGCTCGACGATGAAGTCGTTGGGGACCACGGTCCGGTCGCGGTTCCAGATGGTGGCGTTGTTGTCGCACTCGCGCTGAAGTGCTCCCGCGATCTCGACGGGCTGCACTTCCGATTTGAACACCTTGGCGAAGGTGCCGTTCACGAGACCCTCGAGACGCTGCTCGAAGCGCTTCAGTACTCCCACGGGGCACCTCCTTCCCTGATGCGTTCCTCGAAGCCGTCCTGGTACTGCTTACTGATCGTATCCACGAGCCGCAAACACAAGTGGTTCCACTTCCCACCCCCGCCGTCGAGTGTCGCCCCTCACAGGCTGATCCGGGACGGGCCACACCGGATGGTAGAGGCCATCCCCGGAACAGTGTCGCGCAATCGCGGCGGTACGCGGGGCCACGAGGCGGGTACGGGGTCCCCGCGCTGCTCCGCGGGCTGCTCCGAGGGCCGCTCCCGGGCTGCCCGCGGGCCGCCCCGGGGCCGCCCGTGCGGCCTGGGAATAGGCGTGTGAACCCACCCCTGCCAGCGTGCTAACCTTCTGGATGTCGGAAGGCGCTCCCACGCGACACGGACGGATCGGTCCGGGGAATGTGAGAGAGCCGGACGACAACACCCATGCGCGGGTGGCGGAATAGGCAGACGCGCTGGATTCAGGTTCCAGTGCCCGAAAGGGCGTGGGGGTTCAACTCCCCCCTCGCGCACCACGAGAAGCTCCGCAGGTCCTCGGATCTGCGGAGCTTTTGTCTTGTCTGCTGCCGGTCTGCTGCCGGTCAGATGCCGGTCAGCTGTCTGACGGGAGCCCGGCCGCGGTCCGTTCGCCCGGTGGGCGCGACTGGTGGGTGCGCCTGGTGAGTGCGACTTTCGTCGCACCGGGGCGCGACGAAGGGGGAGTGCGCCGGTGGGCGGGCGCTGCCTAGCGTGTGCCGCGTGATGGCGAGCGAGAGGGCAAGGGCACACGCCGTGTGGAGCCGCCTGGTCGTACCGGGGGCGTGGCCGCGGCGGCGGATCGTCGGTGAGGTGGTGCTGTCCCTGGCCCTGGCGCTGCTCGCGGCCGGTCTTGAGAGCCTGACCAGCGGTAGCGGACTGCGGATTCTCGCGACTGCGGTGGCGGTGGGGCTGCTGTCGCCGCTGCGGCGCGTACTGCCGGCGACCGTGTTGGTTGTCACAGGCGCGGCGGCCGGTGGGCTCGGCGGGTTCGCGCCGCTGCTGATCGTCGCGGGCTGGTCGGCCGGGCGCGGCATCGCGTCGAGGGGGAGGGCGGTCGGGTCGTTCAGCGCCGCCATGGTCCTGCACGCGGCGCTCAGCGCGTACACCGAGGCCCCGGCCCTCGCCCCGGTCGCGACGCTGATCTTCTCCACCGTCTTCTTCCTGGCCACGACCGTCGTGCCGGGCCTGGCGAGCCGCTACTGGAGGCAGCGCCGCAGGCTGCTGGACGCGCTCCGGGAGCACAACGCCCAGCTGCTGCGCGAGCGCGCGATGATCGCCGGTCAGGCGCGGATGCGGGAGCGTCAGCGGATCGCGCAGGACATGCACGACAGCCTTGGTCACCAGCTGGCCCTGATCGCCGTGCACACGGGTGCCCTGGAGGTCGACCCCGAGCTGACCGAGCGGCAGCGCGAGGCCGTGGGTGTGCTGCGGGACGCCTCGGTGGCCGCGATGCACGAGCTGCGCGAGGTCGTGGGGATCCTGCGGGACGGCACGCCGGAGCCGCAGCCCGTGGAGGGCGCGCAGCCCGCCTCGCGGGGTGCGGTGGGCATCGAAGCGCTCGTGGAGGCGTCGCGGGCCGTGGGCGCCGCTGTGGAGCTGCGGCGCTCGGGCGAGCCGCGGCCGCTGGCACCGGCGGCCGACCACGCGGCGTACCGCATCGCCCAGGAAGGTCTGACGAACGCTCACAAGTACGCGGCGGGGGCGTGGATCACGGTGGGACTGCGGTACGAGCCGGACTCGCTGGTGGTGGAGGTCGCCAACGGGCCGGTGCCCGTGCCGGCCGCAGGCGCGGGACAGGCCGGGAACGGCGCGGCGGTGCGCGGCGGCCAGGGCCTCGTCGGGCTGCGCGAGCGGGCCCGGCTGATCGGGGGGATGGTGCACGCGGGGCCGACGGGCGACGGGGGGTTCCGGGTGGCGGGCGTGCTGCCGTACGGGCCGGATGGGGGCGGGGGCGGGCGCGGTGGCGGGTGTGCCGGCCCTGGTGGTGCGGCGAGTGGGGGCCAAGGCGGTGCGGCGGGCCGGGACGCGGGCGGTCCGGCGAGTGGGGTGGCCGGTGTGGCCGATCCCACGCTCTTCGTGGACGGGGCGGACGACTTTTGGACGCAGGGCGAGGGGGTCGCGCTCGGCGACTCGTACACCGGCGACTCGTACACCGGCGACCCGTACGCGGGCGGCCCGTACACCGGCGACCCGTACGCGGGCGGCTCGTACGCCGAAGGGGCGGGCCTGGTGGCGAAGAGCTCACGGGGCCGGAGCCTGGCCCTCGGCTGCGCGATTCTCTCGGGGATCGCGCTGGTGATGGTTGCACTGGTCGTCTGGGGCTTCGCCCTCGTCGTGGGGGAGGCCGGCGAGAGCATGATCGACCCCTCGGTCTACGAGTCGGTGCGCATCGGCGACCCCGAGGTGGAGGTGCGGGACAAGCTGCCCAAGGGTTCGTTCATGACCGGGGGGCTGCACGAGAAGGGCCCGGCGAAGCCCGAGGGCGCCGCCTGCCTGACCCTGATGTCGACCGAGACGCCGAAGAACTGGGATACCCAACCGGCCTTCCGCTTCTGCTTCCGGGACGGGAAGCTGATCGAGAAGCGGTCCTTCGCGGTCAGGGAGTAGTAGACGGGTGCGAGGCGGGTGGGGGAGTCGTGATCAGGGTTCTCGTCGCGGACGACGAACCGCTCATACGGGCGGGCATCAGGATGATCCTCACCTCGGCCGAGGACATCTCCGTGGTCGCGGAGGCGGCGAACGGCCGTGAGGCGCTCGAGCTGGCCCGGTCCCATTCGGTCGACGTCGCCCTGCTCGACATCCAGATGCCGGTGATGGACGGACTGTCGGCGCTCGCCGAGCTGCGCGCCGCCGCCCCTGCCGTACGGGCCCTCATCCTCACCACCTTCGGTGAGAGGGAGAACGTGCTGCGCGCCCTGAGCAGTGGCGGCGCGGGCTTTCTGCTGAAGGACTCCGCGCCGGGTGAACTGATCAGCGCGGTACGTGCCGCGGCGGGCGGTGACGCGTATCTCTCGCCGGGGGCCACCCGGCACGTGGTCGACTCGCTGGCCTCGGGGCGGGCGGCGGCGCGGGGCGAGGAGGCCCGGCGGCGGCTCGAGGTGCTGACCGCGCGGGAGCTGGAGGTGCTCGCGCTGCTCGGCGAGGGGCTCTCGAACGCGGACGCGGGCGAGCGGATCCATATGAGCGAGGCGACGGTGAAGACGTACGTCAGCCGGATCCTCGCGAAGCTCGGGTGCGGGAACCGGGTGCAGGCGGCGCTGCTGGCGCGGGACGCCGGGCTCGGGGAGTAGACCCGGGCCCGGCGTCCTGTGCGGCCGCCGCCTGGTCAGCGGACGTCGGCGGTCGCCGGCGCACGGCAGGGGACGTCAGCGGACGTCGGCCGTCGTCAGCGGACGGCAGCGGATGGCAGTGACGGTCGGGCCAACGGCGGTTCCTCAGGCCGCGAGGCGGGTGGCGAGGGCCTTGGCCTTCTGCACCGCGTCTTCGTGGGCCTTGGCGCGGGAGGCATCGGCCAGGTCGACGAGGTCCGCCATCGCCGGGGTCGCCCTGGCCATGGTCAGCTCCGGGACGATGAAGTCGACCTCGAGGCCGAGCAGGCCGTTCAGCACCTTGTCCAGGTAGGTCTGCACGAACTCGAAGTCCTCACGCGGAGTGCCCGGCGCGTACGAGCCGCCGCGGCTGGCCACAACGGTCACCGGCTTGCCTGCGGCGGACTGGGTGTCACCGGCGGTCAGCCCCATGATGACCACGTGGTCCAGCCAGGCCTTGAGGCTGGACGGGATCGTGAAGTTGTACATCGGGGCGCCAATGAGGACGGCGTCGGTCTGCTCCAGCTCCTCGGCGAGGGTTGTGCGCAGGGCGAAGGCGGCCTGCTGTTCGGGGGTGTGCTCGGAAGGGTCCGAGAAGCCCGCGGAGATGGCGACGGCGTCGATGTGCGGGATCGGGTCGGCGGCGAGGTCGCGGTAGATGACCTTGCCGGTCGGGTGCTGCTCCTCCCAGGCCTTGCGGAAGGTGGCGGTGACGTCACGCGAGGCGGAGCCGTCCTGGGGGAGGGCGGACGAGTCGAGGTGAAGAAGTGTGGGCATCGGGACCTCCGACAAAGAATCCGGGTTGCATTCCGTACGTAGCTAGTTTTAACACAGCCACTTACTTTTCTGCAGCAGATGACGGGAGCCCAGTACTCTGGTGGGCATGGACGGTGGGGTGGACCACAGCGAGCAGGCGTGCAAGGAAGTCGATGCGGGCATGACCCGCGTCTTCCAGCTCCTCGGTAAGCGCTGGACCGGACTGGTCGTGTCCGTGCTGCTGCAGCGCGCGGTGCACTTCGTCGAGCTGCGCCGGGCGATCCCCGGTATCAGCGAGCGCATGCTCTCGGACCGGCTGACGGAGCTGGGGGCGGCGGGGCTGGTCGTTCGGGAAGTGGACGAGGGGCCGCCGCTGCGGGTGGCTTACCGGCTGACCGAGGCGGGGCGGGCACTGGAGCCCGCGCTCAAGGAACTCGGGCGATGGGCGGAGCAGTATCTGCCGGACGGGGGCCAGTGCCCGAAGAACCTCCGCGGCTAGCCCCGGCTAGCCCGGGAGGGCGGGGTCAAGCCGGGCCGGGGTTGGGGAGGTCGACCGGTCCGGGGGTGGGGCAAAGCCGGTCCTGCAGTGTGGTGAAGCCGGCGCGGGAGTGGGGTGAAGCCGGTCCGGAATGGGGGACGTTGGGGGGCTGATTGGGCGACCGGGGGAGTTATCCACAGGGCATGCGGCCCCGCGGCGAGCGAGGGTACGGTCATGGCCAGTCGTTGTCGGGACGGAACGGGGGGCTGATCGTGTCGACGGACGGGCAGGGCGCGGAGGGGCAAGGCACGGAGGAGCAGGGCGCGGAGGGGCAGGGCGCGGTGGCCGACGAGCGGATTCCGTACGTGGCGGGGTTCGTGCAGTGGTCCGAGGCATCGGCTGCGCCGAAGCAGCGGGGGAAGGCCCTGCGGGCGCGGGTGCCGCGTGCCGCGCACGCCGAACCGCCGTCGGACGCCGGACGGCCGGACGCGGTGGCGGCGGTCGAGGAGTCCAGCGCCGGGCGGCTGCCGGAGCTCGCTCCGATACGCGTCGGCCGGATGGCCGCGACCCCCTTCGCCTTCCTCCGCGGATCGGCCGGGCTGATGGCCTATGACCTCGCAGGGACGCCCATCACGGGGATCGGTGCGCAGATATGCGGGGACGCGCACGCGGCGAACTTCGGGCTCTACGGCGACGCCCGCGGCAGCCTCGTCATCGACATCAACGACTTCGACGAGACGGTGCACGGGCCGTGGGAGTGGGACCTGAAGCGGCTCGTGGCCTCGCTCGTGCTGGCGGGCCGCGAGGCCGGGGCCGACGAGGACACCTGCCGCGCCGCGGCCCACGACGCCACGGGGGCGTACCGGCGGACGATGCGGCTGCTGGCGAAGCTGCCTGCGATGGACGCATGGAACGCGATCGCGGACGAGGAGCTCGTCTCGCACACCGACGCCCACGACCTGGTCGGCACGCTGGAGCGGGTCGCGGAGAAGGCGCGGCGGAACACGAGCGGGCGGTTCGCGGCGCGGGCGACGGAGCTCATGCCGGACGGCGAGGGCGGCGGGGCGGTCGGCGGCGGTGCTGGGGGCGGCGGTGCTGGGGGCGGAGGCCCGCGGCGGCGCTTCACGGACGCACCGCCGGTTCTGCGGAGGGTGCCGGACGTCGAGGCCGCGGCGGTGGCGAAGGCGTTGGGCGGCTATCTCGAGACGCTTCCTGAGGACCGCCTGCCCCTGCTCGCGCGGTACGCCGTGCAGGATGTCGCCTTCCGGCTCGTCGGCACGGGCAGCGTGGGCCTGAGGTCGTACGTGGTGCTGCTGCTGGACCACCGGGGCGAGCCGCTGGTGCTGCAGGTGAAGGAGGCCCGGCCATCGGCTCTGCTGCCGCACGTGGCGAAGGCGGGCTTCGAGATACCGGATGCCGGGCACGAGGGGCGCCGGGTGGTGCTCGGACAGAAGCGGATGCAGGTGGTGAGCGACATCCTGCTGGGCTGGACCAGCGTCGAGGGACGGCCGTATCAGGTGCGGCAGTTCCGGAACCGCAAGGGCAGCGTGGACCCGGCGGCGCTGACCGCCGACCAGATCGACGACTACGGGCGGATGACCGGCGCTCTCCTGGCGCGGGCCCACGCGCACAGCGCGGACCCGAGGCTGGTCGCGGGCTACTGCGGTAAGGGGGAGGAGTTGGACGACGCGATGGCGGCCTTCGCGGTGGCGTACGCGGACCGTACGGAAGCGGACCACGCAGAGCTGGTGGCCGCGGTGCGGAGCGGCCGCATAGCGGCTGAGCTCGGGGTCTGACCGGCGAGCTGCAGCCGCTGCGGTCGGGCGGCTGAGCGCCCATGAGCGCCCAGGTCGGGTGTAGGGCGGCGGTCGGCCACGTGCCAGTCGGACTTGGGGGCGCGGGTGGCCGGCCGGGACGTCGGGATGGTCGGCTCGTGAGGCGGGTGTCGGGGACTGCCGGGTGCGGGCTCGGGTGGCCGGGCTCGGGAGGCGGTTGGCGGGGACGGCCGGGCGGCGGGGCTCGGAAGGCGTGTAGCCGGGCCGGACTGCGGTGGCCGGGACGGGCGGGCGCGGGTGTCGTTGCCCTGCCCGTAGGCTGGCCGGGTGACTAATCCGGAAGCCGAGACGAACCCGGGAGCCGAGCAGGCGGGAGCCGACCAGATGGGCGGGGAGGGGGTGGGGGCGGGGGCCCCGGAGGAACCCCGGCCGGAAGCCCGCCTTGAGCAAGCGGTGCGCGCCGCCGAGCAGGCCCTGATCGAGTTCGAGATCGCCGTCGAGACCTTCCGGGTCGAGGTCGAGAACTTCTCCCGGCTGCACCACCAGCGGCTGGGCCCGATGTACTCGCGGCTCGACGAGCTGGACGCGCAGATCGCGGAGGCCGTCGCGGCCCGGACCGGCGACCCCGAGGACATCCGCAAGGCCCGCGAGGCCCGCGGGCTGGTGCTGCCGATGCCGCGGGTGGAGGAGCTGTTCCATGGCTGGATCGACTCGGAAGGCCTGTCGCCGGAGGCTACGGCGATGCTCACCGAGCGTCCGGTGCGGCCGCCGCAGCGCGTGCGGCCGAGCGAGGAGACCCGCCGTGTCTACCGCGAGCTGGTCCGCCAGGCCCACCCGGATCTGGCGCGCGACGACGCGGAGCGGGAGCGGCGCAGCGCGTTCATCGTGCGGGTGAACGAGGCGTACGCCCGCGGGGACGAGGAAGTGCTGCGCGAACTGGCCGACGAGTGGGCCGCCGGGCCGCGGCCCGATGAGCGGCCACTGAGCCGGAGCGAGGAGCTGTACGCCCGCCTGGAGTGGCTGGCCGAGCGCAAGGAACTGCTGGCCGCGGTCGCTGCCGAGCTGGAAGCCAGCGCGATCGGGGCCATGCTCAAGATGGCGCCGGAGGATCCGGACGGGCTGCTCGAGGAGATCGCCGAGCAGCTGCTGGCGCAGGTCGCCGAGCGGGAGGCCCGGCTGGCGGAGCTGGTTGGGTAACGTGCGAGGGACGGCCCCGCCGCCCTGCCGGGCACGGGCCGTGCCCGGAAAGAGACTGAGAGGCTGACCATGCACTTCGCCCAGCTGCCCGCGGTGGACGCCGCGGCGGTGCCGTCCGACGGCTTCCTGCTGGACGTCCGCGAGAACGACGAGTGGGCCGCCGGCCACGCCGAAGGCGCGCTGCACCTGCCGATGAGCGAGCTCGTGGCCCGGTACGGCGAACTGACCGAGGCCGTCGCCGACGGCCGCCGGGTGCATGTGGTGTGCCGGGTCGGCGGCAGGTCGGCGCAGGTCGCGCAGTACCTCATCGGGCAGGGGCTCGACGCGGTGAACGTGGACGGCGGCATGCTCGCCTGGGAGGCCGCGGGTCGTCCGCTGGTCGCTGACAGCGGCGAGCAGGCTTTCGTCCTCTGACCCTTTCGTCCTCTGACCCTTTCGTGCTCTCACACTTTCGTCCTCTGACGCGTTTCCGACGGTGCCAGCGCCCGGCGTCAGCCGAGGGGGTGGGCGGCCAGCAGGTCGCCCAGGGCCTCCTCGTGGGCGGCGGCCGCTCCGAGTGACAGCTCCAGTTGCTTGGCCCAGGCGTGGTAACGGTGCAGCGGGTAGTCGACATCCGCGCCGAAGCCGCCGTGCAGGTGCTGTGCGGTCTGCACTACCCGGCGTACGCCCTCCGAGGCCCAGACCTTGGCGACGGCCACGTCGGCGGCGGGCGGGAGCGCGCCCGTGGTGCCGGTGGCGCTCTGTGCGGCGGTGAGCCGCCAGGCGGCCTGCCAGAGGGTGGCCTCCATGGCCCGCAGGTCGATGTAACGGTCGGCGGCCTGGACGGCGACGGCCTGGAAGGTGGCCACCGGGTGGCCGAACTGCTCGCGCTTGCTGGTGTATTCGCCGGTCATGCCGAGCACGCCCTCCCCGAGGCCGAGCGCGAGCGCGCAGGTCCCGGTGGCGAGCAGATGGCGCAGCCACTCCCACGCCCCGTCGGCGGTGAGCACATCGCGGCCGGCGAGCCGTACGGCTTCGAGGCGGACTTCGGCGTACCGCTCGCCGCTGGTGGACACCTGGTCGGCGAGGGTGACCCCGTCGTGGAGCCGGGGGACGAGCGCGAGTACGGTGCGGCCGTCGCCCGTGCGGGCGGGGATCACGAGGAGATCGGCGGACTGCGCCCAGGGCACGGCCGTCTGCGTGCCGTCCAGGGCCCAGCCGTCGCCGTCCTGCCGGGCGTCGACGGCGAGTTCAGCCGGGTCGTGGCCGGTGCGGCCGTTGGCAGCGACGGTCAGGACGAGTTCGCCGCGGCCGACCTGCGGGAGCAGGTCGTCGCACAGCTCCGCGGGGGCGTATGTCCGCAGGGCGAGGGCCGTGGCGCCGGTCTCCAGCAGCGGGACGCGGGCCAGCACCTTGGCCGACTCGCGCAGTACGAGACACAGCGCGATGGGATCGAGCCCCGCCCCGCCGTGCCGGGGGTCCAGGACCAGGCTCAGCAGGTCGGCCTGGGCGAGCTTGCGCCACAGCGGCCGGTCGAAGTCCTCGGCGACCGCGCCAGGGGTCAGCGCCGGGCTGGGCACTCCGTCGGGTGCGACTCCGGAGAAGACCGCCTTCGCCGCTTCGACGGCCGCCTGCTGCTCCTCGGTGAAGGTGAAGTCCACTGCCTGTCCTCCCGCGCGCCCGGCACACACTTCTGACGAGGCGTCAAGATAGAACAGGTTTCAGGAATAGGGAATGGTGCCACCGGAACCAGTCCGGTACCCGGCGGGACCCGGCCTGGTCAGCGGTCGAAGTCCAGCTCCACCTGCTCGGTGACGGGATGGGACTGGCAGGCCAGTACGTAGCCCGCGCCGACCTCGTCGGCCTCCAGGGCGAAGTTCCGGTCCATCCGCACCTCGCCCGAGACGAGAAAGGCCCGGCAGGTTCCGCACACCCCGCCCTTGCAGGCGTAGGGGGCGTCGGCGCGGTTGCGCAGCACCGCCTCCAGCAGCGACTCGCCGTCCTGTACGGGCCAGCTTCCGGAGCGGCCGTCCAGCGTCGCGGTCACGGTGGCGTGGGCCGGGGCGGCGACGCGGGCGGGTGCCGTCGAGGCGCCGTCGTCCACATGGAAGATCTCCTGGTGCACGCGGCCGCGCGGTACGCCGAGGGCACGCAGCGCCCGCTCGGCGCCCTGCACCAGCCCGTACGGTCCGCACAGGAACCAGCCGTCGACCGCCTCGACCGGCAGAAGTGCGGGCAGCAGTCCGGTGAGCCGGTCCTCGTCCAGCCGCCCGGAGGGCAGGCCGGTCTGCTGCTCCTCGCGGGAGAGGACATGCACCAGCTGGAGCCGGTCGGGGTAGCGGTCCTTGAGGTCGGCCACCTCCTCGAGGAACATCGTCGAGGCGGCGGTGCGGTCGCTGCGTATCAGGCAGAAGCGGGCTTCCGGCTCGCGCGCCAGCAGCGTCGAGACGATCGACAGCACGGGGGTGATGCCGCTGCCGCCGACCACGCCGACGAAGTGTCCCGGCCCCGGCTCGAGTACGAACCGACCGGCCGGTGCCATCACCTCGACGGTGTCGCCGACCGTCAGCTTCTTGAGCGCGAAGGTTGAGAACTCCCCGCCCTCGACCAGCCGTACGCCGACCCGCAGGGTCTCCGGCCCCTCCGGGGCCAGGGCCGGCCCGCAGATGGAGTAGGTGCGGCGGATCTCCGCGCCGCCTCCTGCCCGGCGCAGCGCCAGATGCTGCCCTGGCATGTAGCGGTAGGTCTCGCGCAGCTCGGGCGGCACCGCGAAGGTGACGGCGACCGAGTCGTCGGTCAGCCGGTCCACCGCCGCCACCCGCAGCGAATGGAACGCACCGTGGCGGGCGGCCGGAGCGGAACGGGCCGTCTCGGTCGCGGGGCGGGCCATCTACAACTCCTTGAAGTGGTCGAACGGTTCGCGGCACGACTCGCAGCGGCGCAGCGCCTTGCACGCGGTGGAGGAGAAGCGGCTCAGCAGCGTGGTGTCGGTCGATCCGCAGTGCGGGCAGTGGACCGACAGCTGGATCATGACCGGCCCGCTGCCACCGCCCGGGCGGGGCGGTGCGATTCCGGACTCCTCGAGCTTGCGGCGGCCTTCGGCGCTGATGGCGTCGGTGGTCCATGGCGGGGAGAGGACGGTACGGACCGTGACCTCGGGTATGCCGTACTCGTGCAGCACCCGCTCGATGTCGGCCGACATCGACTCGACCGCCGGGCATCCGGTGTAGGTCGGGGTCAGTTCGACCTCGACCTGGCCGGGGCCGACGACCTGCAGGCCGCGCAGCACGCCCAGCTCCTCCAGCGTGACGACCGGCAGCTCCGGGTCCGGCACCGAGCCGGCCAGCTTGCGGAGTTCCTCTTCGAGGGCGGTCGTGGCAGCCGTGTCACGGGGCTGTGTGTCGCTGGTGGTCACCATGTCGCCCCCGGGTGGCTGCGGTGCAGATGCTGCATCTCGGCGAGCATCCGGCCGAACGGCTCGGTGTGCAGACCCTGGCGACCCGCGCCCGCCGTCCAGGCACCGCTCTGCGGCCCGCCGGGCAGGGCCAGGGTGGCCCGCTCCAGGACGGCCGTCACGGACGCCAGCCAGCCCTGACGCAGTGCGTCCCAGTCCACGGCCACTCCGTCTACGGGTTCGAAGAGCTCGCCCGTGTATCGCCACAGCGCGTCGAGGCCGCGCTGCATCCGGTCGTGGCTCTCCGCCGTGCCGTCGCCCAGCCGCAGCGTCCAGTGCTCGGCGTGGTCCCGGTGGTACGCGACCTCCTTGACGGCCTTGCGAGCCAGCGGTGTGAAGTCGCTCTCGCCGCCCGCCAGTTGCCCGTAGAACAGCTCCTGGTAGGTCGAGAAGTAGAGCTGGCGGGCGATGGTGTGCGCGAAGTCGCCGTTCGGCTGCTCGACCAGCTGGACGTTGCGGAATGCGCGCTCTTCGCGGAGATACGCCAGCTCGTCCTCGTCGCCCGCCATCGACAGCAGTACCCGGGCCTGGCCCAGCAGATCCAACGCGATGTTGGCGAGCGCCACATCCTCCTCGAGCACCGGCGCATGCCCGGCCCACTCCCCCAGCCGGTGCGAGAGCACCAGCGCGTCGTCTCCCAGGGCGAGTGCGGCCGTCACAGGTGCTTCACCCCTTCCGGGATCTCGTAGAACGTCGGGTGCCGGTAGGGCTTGTCGGCGGCCGGCTCGAAGAACGGGTCCTTCTCGTCGGGCGAGGAGGCGGTGATCGCCGAGGACGGCACCACCCAGATCGAGACGCCCTCCGACCTGCGGGTGTAGAGGTCGCGGGCGTTGCGCAGCGCCATCTCGGCGTCCGGCGCGTGCAGGCTCCCCGCGTGGGTGTGCGACAGGCCGCGGCGGCTGCGCACGAACACCTCCCACAGCGGCCAGTCGGCCGCCCCGCCGGTACCGCTCGTCGCGCTCATTCCTTCCCCTCCCCGTGCTTGGCGGCGTAGGCCGCAGCTGCCTCGCGCACCCAGGCGCCTTCCTCGTGCGCCCGCCGACGCTGGGTGATCCGCTCCTCGTTGCAGGGGCCGTTGCCCCGCAGCACCTCGCGGAACTCGTCCCAGTCGATGGCCCCGAAGTCGTAGTGCCCCCGCTCCTCGTTCCACTTCAGGTCCGGGTCGGGGAGGGTGAGACCGAGGGTTTCCGCCTGCGGGACGCAGATGTCGACGAAGCGCTGCCGCAGTTCGTCGTTGGAGTGCCGCTTGATCTTCCAGGCCATGGACTGGGCGGAGTGCGAGGACTGGTCGTCGGGCGGGCCGAACATCATCAGTGAGGGCCACCACCAGCGGTCCACCGCGTCCTGCGCCATCGCGTGCTGCGCTTGGGTGCCGCGGCTCAGGGTGAGCAGCAGTTCGTATCCCTGCCGCTGGTGGAAGGACTCCTCCTTGCAGATCCGGATCATCGCGCGGGCGTAGGGGCCGTAGGAGCAGCGGCAGAGCGGCACCTGGTTGGTGATGGCCGCGCCGTCCACGAGCCAGCCGATGGCGCCGACGTCGGCCCAGGTCAGCGTGGGGTAGTTGAAGATCGAGGAGTACTTCTGGCGGCCGGAGTGCAGCTTGTCGAGCAGTTCGTCCCGCCCTGTGCCCAGGGTTTCCGCCGCGCTGTAGAGATACAGCCCGTGTCCGGCCTCGTCCTGCACCTTGGCCATCAGGATCGCCTTGCGCCGCAGCGAGGGGGCGCGGGTGATCCAGTTCGCCTCCGGCTGCATGCCGATGATCTCGGAGTGGGCGTGCTGCGCTATCTGCCGCACCAGCGTCGCTCGGTATTCGTCCGGCATCCAGTCGCGCGGCTCGATCCGCTCGTCCGCGGCCACCACGGCGTCGAACTCCGCCGCATACGCGCCCGCGCTCCCGGACTCCATCACCGTGGTCACCAGGCACCCCTCTCCGTCGATGAGCCCCACTCCCCGCCGATCAATCGACCAGCCAACCGACCGACCGATCGTTCGGTTCAATGGTGCTGTGGCGGCTCGTAGGGTGTCAAGGCTGTGGATAACTCCATGAGCGCTGTGCTGGGCGGGGTGCTCTGAGTACCGTTCCCCGGAGATCCGGGGACGCGGGAGGGCGGGTATGGAGCGAGACGAGGACGAAACAGCGGCGGCGCCGGGCGGCGTAGCCGCACTCTCGCTGCCCTCGCGAATAGTGATAGCGGTGGCGGTCGCGGTCGTGGCCGTCGCCGCCGCCGTGCACGTGTCGATGGTCTTTCTGCACGTCGCCCCCTCCAACACGATCACCAAGCGGCACGGCGCGGCGGTCGACGAGTACGTCTATCCGGAGTTCGAGCAGAACTGGAAACTGTTCGCTCCCAACCCACTCCAGCAGAACATCGCGGTACAGGCCCGCGCCGAGGTCCGTACGGCGGACGGCGGGATCGCGACCACGGAGTGGACCGACCTGTCCGCCCAGGACGGCGCCGGGATCCGCCACAACCCCCTGCCCAGCCACACGCAGCAGAACGAGCTGCGCCGGGCCTGGGACTTCTTCACCGGCTCGCACGACGCCGAGAACAGGCCGGACGGCCTGCGCGGCCAGCTCTCCGAGCGCTACATCCGGCGGATCGTGATGGACCGGTTCGGCTCGGAGGAGAACGGCGGCAGGGTCGAGCGGATCCAGGTGCGCTCGGCGACCACCCCTGTCACCCCGCCCCCGTGGAGCGACGAGAAGATCGACACCAGGACCGTGCATCGCGTACTCCCGTGGTGGACGGTCGCCGCCGCTGACCTCCCCGAGGGAGCCGACAGCCCGTGACGCCGAACCTCCCCGTCCGCCGGACCGAGCGCGGGCTCGCGCGCGGCATCGCCCGTGTCACCGGCAGCGCCCTCGGCCCGTACCAGACCGCCGTGGTCCGGATCGGCTTCTCCTTCACCTGGCTGTTCTTCCTGCTGCGCGAATGGCCGCACCGCCACGAGCTGTACGGGCCCGATGGCCCGTGGAGCTGGGATCTGGCCCGGCAGATGATCGACGGGAACGGCGCCTTCACCGTGCTCATGTGGTCCGACGGGCGACTGTGGTTCGAGTCCGTCTACGCCTTCTCGCTCGCCGCGAGCGCCCTTCTCATGCTCGGCTGGCGCACCCGCACCATGTCCGTGCTCTTCATGGCCGGGGTCCTGTCGCTGCAGAACCGCAGCATCTTCATGGGCGACGGCGGCGACAACGTCGTCCACCTCATGGCGATCTATCTGGTCCTCACGCGCTGCGGCCAGGTGTGGTCGCTGGACGCGCGGCGGCGGCGCAGGAGGGAGCAGGAGGGAGCCCTTGAGCCGGGGCGGGACCCCGCGGGCATCGCCCTGTGGTCGGTCCTCGGCGCCGTTCTCGCCGCTGCCACCCTCCTGGACCGGCTGAGCTGGGGATGGGCGCTGGTCTTCTGGGGGCTGTGGATCATCCATGCCCTGTGGTGGGCGGTGCGCCGGTACGCGCGCGTGGAGTCGGCGGTCGGGCGGGAGACGGCGACCGTGCTGGACGTCATCGCCAACCTGGCCCACAACGGCGCCCTGCTGGTGATCATGGCAGAGGTGTGCCTGATCTACGCGACCGCCGGCTGGTACAAGATCCAGGGCTCGCGCTGGCAGGACGGCACGGCGGCCTTCTACCCGGTCAACCTGGACTACTTCGCGCCCTGGCCCCTGGTCTCCGACCTCGTGGGCAGCAGCGGCGTGCTGGTGATGCTCATCACCTACGGCACGGTGATCGTCCAGGTCGCGTTCCCGTTCACGCTCATGAACCGGCGTGTCAAGAACGCGCTGCTGGCCGTGATGATGCTCGAGCACCTGGCGTTCGCGGTGGCCTTGGGCCTGCCGTTCTTCTCCCTGGCCATGATCGCTGCGGACGCCGTTTTCCTGCCGACCGGCTTTCTGCGCCGGGTCGGTGGCCTGGCCGCGCGCCTGCGCCCCCGCCGGTCGTCCCGCGCGGACTCGGAGCCCGAGGGACGCGGCAGCGCGGAGCCCGACCGTACCCTCGTCGGGTGAGCACCGTGAGCAGCCTCAGCAGCCCCGGCAGTGCCGGTGCCGGGAACACCGAGGCCATCCAGTACGACGACGGCTACACGCCTGCGGAGGTCGGCGTCGGGCCGCACCCCCGGCCGTGGCCGACCGGCGATCACTACGACCCCGAGCTGCTCGCGCACGGCGACCGGCGCAATGTCGTCGACCGCTACCGCTACTGGAAGCGCGAGGCGATCGTCGCCGACCTCGACACCCGCCGTCACGACTTCCATGTGGCGGTGGAGAACTGGGGCCACGACTTCAACATCGGCTCCGTCGTACGCACCGCCAACGCCTTCCTGGCCAAGGAGGTCCACATCGTGGGGCGGCGCCGCTGGAACCGGCGCGGCGCCATGGTCACCGACCGGTACCAGCATGTGCGCCACCACCCGGACACGGTCGGCCTGACCGCCTGGGCGGCCGCCGAGGGGCTGCCGGTCATCGGGATCGACAACCTCCCCGGGGCCGTCCCGCTGGAGACCACCGAACTGCCGCGCCGCTGCGTGCTGCTGTTCGGGCAGGAGGGACCCGGCCTGACCGAGGAGGCCAGGAAACACGCGGCCCTGGTGTGCTCGATCGCCCAGTTCGGCTCGACCCGCTCGATCAACGCGGGCGCGGCGGCCGCCATCGCGATGCACGCCTGGATCAGCCGCCACGCCCGCGTGGAGACCCCGGAAGCGCTGTAGCCGGGATCCGGATCCCGGAGCCACGCCTGGGCGTCTACGCGGGCCGTCGCACCTCGACCGTGCGGAAGCGGTTCGCCACGAACGCCCCGTCGCACAGCGCCGCATTCGCCGCCGGGTTGCCGCCCGAGCCGTGGAAGTCCGAGAACGCCGCGGTCTGGTTGACGTAGACCCCGCCGGTCAGGTTCAGCGACAGCTGGGCGCACTCCTCCCAGCACGCCTCCTCGACCAGCCGCTCGATCTCGGGCGAGCTCGTGTACGCGCCGACGGTCATCGCGCCCTTCTCCCGGACGGTGCGGCGCAGCAGCTCCACCGCATCGGCCGTCGAGTCCACGGCCACCGCGAAGGACACCGGCCCGAAGCACTCCGCCAGGTAGGCCGCCTCGTCGTCCGGCTTGGCTCCGTCCAGCTTGACGATCACGGGCGTACGGACGGTGGCGTCCGGGAAGTCCGGGTGCTGCACCGCGCGCGAGGCGAGCGCGACCTTCCCGAGGCCGGGCGCCGCCTCGATGCGCTCCCGTACCTGCGGGTTGACGATCGCGCCCAGCAGCGCGTTCGCCCGCGCGTCGTCGCCCAGCAGGCCCTGCACCGCGCCCGCCAGGTCGGTGACGACCTCGTCGTACGACTTGTGGCCCGCGTCCGTGCCGATCCCCTCCCGCGGGATCAGGAGGTTCTGCGGGGTCGTGCACATCTGGCCGCTGTAGAGCGACAGCGAGAAGGCGAGGTTGCCCAGCATCCCCTTGTAGTCATCGGTGGAGTCGATGACTACGGTGTTCACCCCGGCCTTCTCGGTGAACACCTGCGCCTGGCGGGCGTTGGCCTCCAGCCAGTCGCCGAAGGCGGTCGAGCCGGTGTAGTCGATGATCCGGACCTCGGGACGCACGGCCAGCGCCTTGGCCAGGCCCTCGCCGGGCCGCTCCGCGGCCAGCGCCATCAGATTGGGGTCGAATCCCGCCTCGGCCAGCACCTCGCGGGCGACGGCGACGGTCAGCGCCAGCGGCAGCACTGCCCGCGGATGCGGCTTGACCAGCACCGCGTTACCGGTGGCCAGGGATGCGAACAGACCGGGGTAGCCGTTCCAGGTGGGGAAGGTGTTGCAGCCGATCAGGAGCGAGATGCCGCGGGGCACGGCGGTGAACTGCTTGTGGAGGTTGAGCGGGTCCCGCTTGCCCTGCGGCTTGGACCAGTCCGCCGCGTCAGGGGTGCGGACCTGCTCGACGTACGCGTACGCCACCGCCTCCAGGCCGCGGTCCTGGGCGTGCGGCCCGCCGGCCTGGAAGGCCATCATGAACGCCTGCCCGCTGGTGTGCATGACCGCGTGGGCGAACTCGTGGGTGCGCGCGTTGATCCGGGAGAGGATCTCCAGGCACACCATGGCCCGCGCCTCGGGCCCGGCCTCCCGCCACGCGGGCATCGCCGCGCGCATGGCCGGGAGCAGCGCATCGGCGTCCGGGTGCGGATACTCCATGCCCAGCTCCAGGCCGTAGGGGGACACCTCGTCGCCCACCCAGGCGTCGGTGCCCGGCTGGTCGAGGTCGAGCCGCTTGCCGCGCAGGGCGTCGAAGGCGGCCTGTCCGTCACCGGCGGCGCTCTCCCCGTAAGCCTTCGGGTGCTCCGGGTGCGGTGACCAGTACGCGCGCGTGCGGATGGCCTCGAGCGCCTGGTCGAGCGTCGGGCGGTGCTTCTCGATCAGCTGGACAGCGGTGAGATCGGCGGCCATGACTGACCAACTCCTCGTTGAGCTGGGCCGGAAAAGGGCAACAGGGTTAGAGTAACCGAACGATCGGTCGGGACAAGGGGGCCTGTCGAGCCTGTGGACAACGTGTACGAGAGGATCTCGGCCATGATGGCAATCGACCGGACCGGAACCGTCGGCGTCGTCGGCACCGGGACCATGGGCCAGGGAATCGCCCAGGTCGCGCTGCTCGCAGGACACCCGGTGAGGCTCTACGACGTCGCTCCCGGCCGGGCCGGGACGGCCGCCGACGCCGTCATGGCGCGGCTCGACCGGCTGGTGGAGAAGGGCCGGATCACACCCGCGGAGCGCGAAGCGGCCTATGCCCGCCTCGATCCGGTCGGGGACATCGCCGGCCTCGCGGACGCGCAGCTCGTCGTCGAGGCGATCCTCGAGGATCTGGTCGCCAAGCAGCAGCTGTTCACGGCGCTCGAGACGGTCGTCTCCGGCGACTGTCTCCTCGCCACCAACACCTCGTCGCTGTCCGTCACGGCGGTAGCCGGCGCGCTGCGCCGCCCGGGACGCGTCGTCGGGCTGCACTTCTTCAACCCCGCGCCGCTCCTCCCCCTCGTGGAGGTGGTGAGCGGCTCCGCCACCGACGAGGCCGCGGCCACACGCGCGTACGACACGGCCGCCGCCTGGGGCAAGACGCCCGTCCACTGCGCAGACACCCCCGGGTTCATCGTCAACCGCCTCGCCCGGCCCTTCTACGCCGAGGCCTTCCGGCTCCATGAGGAGCGGGCGGCCGATCCCGCCACGATCGACGCGGTGCTGCGCGAGTGCGGCGGCTTCAGGATGGGACCGTTCGAGCTGACGGACCTCATCGGTCAGGACGTGAACGAGGCGGTCACTCGCTCCGTGTGGGAGGCCTTCTTCCAGGACCCGAAGTTCACGCCGTCCATGGCCCAGCGGCGCCTCGTCGAGGCCGGGCGGCACGGGCGCAAGGCGGGGCGCGGGTGGTTCGGCTACGGCGAGGGGGCGCAGAAGCCGGAGCCGCACACCGCGGAGCAGTGCAAGGCCCCGGACACGGTCGGGATCCACGCGGGCCTGGGACCGGCCGCGGTCCTGCGGGAGATGATCACGGAGGCGGGCATCGAGGTCACGGGCGACGGGGCGCCGGAGCCTTCCAAGGGCTTCATCGCCCTGCCCGACGGCACCCGGCTCACGCTGACCGACGGCTCGGCCGCCACGACCGATCCGGCCGGCAACTGCATCCGCTTCGACCTCGCGCTGGACTACCGCACCGCGACCCGTATCGCGCTGGCGCCCTCGGACACCGTCCGCCCCGCGGCTCTGCAGTCGGCCATCGGCCTCTTCCAGGCGCTGGGCAAGCAGGTCAGTGTGATCGACGACGTCCCGGGCATGATCGTCGCCCGCACTGTCGCGATGCTCGTGGACTTCGCCGTCGACGCGGTCGGCCGCGGCGTGGCCGGTCCGCAGGACATCGACACCGCGATGCGGCTCGGTGTGAACTACCCGCGGGGCCCGCTGGAGTGGGGGGACGAACTGGGCGCCCGATGGGTGCGTGATGTCCTGCGGAACCTCCACGGCGCATATGGCGCGCCCCGCTATGCGCCCTCCCCGCTCCTGTGCCGCCGTGCGGCGGCCGACGAGAGGCTGCTTTCATCATGACCATGGCCAAGCGCGACACCTATACGCCCGAGTCGCTGCTCGCGGTCGCCGTCGAGGTCTTCAACGAGCGCGGCTACGACGGCACCTCCATGGAGCACCTCTCCCGCGCCGCGGGGATCTCCAAGTCGTCCATCTACCACCACGTCCGCGGCAAGGAAGAGCTGCTGCGACTCGCCATATCCCGTGCCCTGGACGGGCTGTTCGGCATCCTTCAGGAGCCGCAGGCCACGGAGGGGCGGGCCATCGACCGGCTTGAGCACGTGACGCGGCGCACGGCGGAGGTGCTGATGGCAGAGCTGCCGTACGTGACGCTGCTGCTGCGGGTGCGCGGGAACACCGACACCGAGCGGTCGGCCATGGCGCGCCGCCGCGAGTTCGACCAGCAGGTCGCCGAGCTGCTCAAGCAGGCCGCGGCGGACGGGGACCTGCGGGACGACGTCGACGTACGGCTCGCGACGCGGCTGCTCTTCGGAATGATCAACTCGATCGTGGAGTGGTACCGCCCGCACGGCGGCCACGCGGGCCACGCCGACGGCGAGGAAGTGGCGGAGGCGGTCGTGCGGATGGCCTTCGCGGGCCTGCGGACCAGCTGAGGAGCCGTACGGCAAGGCGGTCAAAGGTGAGGGCGCTCAGCCCTGTTCCTGCATCGCGGACGGATCCATGGAGAAGATCTCCCAGAGGTGGCCGTCGGGGTCCTGGAAGGTCCGCCCGTACATGGGGCTCTGGTCGTCGGTCTCCCTCGAAGGCTGCGCGCCGGCCGCGAAGGCCTTGTCGGCCAGCTCGTCGACCCGCTCCCGGCTCTCGACGCCCAGCGCCACGATGGCCTCCGTGCTTTTCCTGGTGTCGGCGATCTCCTTGCCGGTGAAGGTCTTGAAGAACGGCTCCGTGAGCAGCATGGCGTAGATGTCGTCGCTGATCACCAGGCATGCCGCACGGTCATCGGTGAACTGCGGATCGAACGAGAAGCCGGTCCTGGTGAAGAAGTCCTTCGACTTGGCGAGGTCCTTCACGGGGAGGTTGACGAAGATCTTCGTGGACATCAGGGGTCTCTTTTCTCTCGCTGCTCGGCGTGTGGTGCTGCTTCGGAGAGATAGACCTCGCGGTTGTCCGGAACTCATCGGTGGCGGAGAGTCCGACCGGAAGGAGTCACTCCTCCGGCCAGAGGTCCGTCTCCTCGAAGACCAGCAGCGTGCGGGTGCTCAGCACCTCGGGTATGGACTGGATGCGGGTGAGCACCAGCTCGCGCAGCGCCCTGTTGTCCTCGGTGTGGACCAGCAGCAGGACGTCGAAGTCGCCGCTGACCAGGGCGATATGGGTGGCGCCCGGCAGCTCCTTGAGCTGCTCGCGCACCGTGCGCCAGGAGTTCTGCACGATCTTGAGGGTGATGTACGCGGACGCGCCCTGGCCTGCCCGTTCCTGGTCGATGCGGGCGCTGAAGCCGCGGATCACCCCGTCCTCGATGAGCCGGTTGATGCGCGCGTAGGCGTTGGCGCGCGAGACGTGCACGCGCTCGGCCACGGAGCGTATCGAGGCGCGGCCGTCGGTGCGCAGCATCCCGAGGATCGCGCGGTCGATCGCATCGAGGGGGCGTGAGGGCGGAATCCGGTCTTCTTCGGCCATCCGTTCAGCTGCCATCCCGCTGCGCCTCCCCGATATGGACGTCCTGTCTTCATCTCAGGCTGTGGAGAACCGTTTGTCCACAGGCTGGGTCCGCCTGTAGCCAAAATGTGCCGACGACCGAACAATCGGTAGGTGAGACGCTCCCCTGGCTCCGCCGGGGGACCCCAACCGCGTCCGCCGGAAGCCTGCCCGTCCCGGCCCACCGGCATGGGATCTCCAGGAGGTGCTCGATATGACGGTCCTCGAACAGCCCGGGTCGTACCACCCCGCCCCGCCGCCCTCCTGGCGGCCCCGCGTCGATCCCGCGCCGCTGCTGCCCGACGCGGAGCCGTACCGCATCCTGGGGACCTCTGCGGCGCGGGACGCCGACCCGTCCCTGCTCCGGCGGCTCCACGCCGAGCTGGTGCGCGGCCGCCGTTACAACACGCAGGCGACGGCGCTCACCCGGCAGGGGCGGCTGGCCGTCTACCCGTCCAGTACCGGCCAGGAAGCCTGCGAGGTCGCCGCGGCGCTCGTCCTCGAGGACCAGGACTGGCTCTTCCCCAGCTACCGCGACACGCTCGCGGCCGTCGCCCGCGGCCTCGATCCCGTGCAGGCGCTCACGCTGCTGCGGGGCGACTGGCACACCGGCTACGACCCGTACGAGCACCGCGTCGCCCCGCTCTGTACGCCGCTGGCCACCCAGCTGCCGCATGCGGTCGGCCTCGCGCACGCCGCCCGTCTCAAGGGGGACGACGTCGTCGCGCTGGCCATGGTCGGCGACGGCGGCACGAGCGAGGGCGACTTCCACGAGGCGCTGAACTTCGCCGCCGTCTGGCAGGCCCCCGTCGTCTTCCTCGTCCAGAACAACGGCTTCGCCATCTCCGTGCCGCTCGCCAAGCAGACGGCCGCGCCCTCCATCGCCCACAAGGCGGTCGGGTACGGCATGCCGGGCCGGCTCGTCGACGGCAACGACGCGGTGGCGGTTCACCAGGTGCTGAGCGAGGCCGTGCGGCGGGCGCGCAGCGGCGGCGGGCCGACGCTCGTCGAAGCCGTCACCTACCGGATCGAGGCCCACACCAATGCGGACGACGCCACCCGCTACCGCTCGGACTCCGAGGTGGAGGAATGGCGCGAGCACGACCCGATAACCCTCATGGAGCGCGAGATGCGCGAGCAGGGTCTGCTGCACGACGCCGTGGTGGAGGCCGCGCGCGACTCCGCCGAGCGGCTGGCCGCCGACCTGCGGGCGCGGATGAACCAGGACCCGCTCCTGGACCCCATGGACCTGTTCGCCCACGTCTACGCCGAGCGGACCACGCAGCTGCGCGAGCAGGCCGAGCAACTGCGTGCCGAGCTGGACGCGGCGGAGGACGAGCAGGCCGGCAGCGAAGGGGAGGGCGGGCAGTGACCACGGCACCAGCCACCGCAGAGCCGGGCTCCGGCGTGCGCAAGCCCGCGACCATGGCACAGGCCCTGGGGCGCGCGCTGCGGGATGCGATGGCAGAGGACCCGTCCGTGCACGTCCTCGGAGAGGACGTGGGCACGCTGGGCGGCGTCTTCCGGATCACCGACGGCCTCGCGAAGGAGTTCGGTGAGGACCGCTGCACGGATACGCCGCTTGCGGAGGCCGGGATCCTGGGCACGGCCGCCGGGATGGCGATGTACGGGCTGCGGCCCGTCGTCGAGATGCAGTTCGACGCCTTCGCGTACCCGGCGTTCGAGCAGCTCATCAGCCATGTCGCGCGGATGCGCAACCGCACGCGGGGCGCCATGCCGCTGCCGATCACCGTACGGGTGCCCTATGGCGGCGGGATCGGCGGGGTCGAGCACCACAGCGACTCGTCCGAGGCTTACTACATGGCGACGCCCGGACTCCATGTCGTCACACCGGCGACCGTCGCCGACGCGTACGGGATGCTGCGGGCCGCGATCGCCTCCGACAATCCGGTGATCTTCCTCGAGCCGAAGCGGCTGTACTGGTCCAAGGCCGACTGGTCGGCCGACGAGCCGGAGGCGGTGCCGCCCATCGGGCGGGCCGTCGTCCGCCGTACGGGCCGCAGCGCCACGCTCATCACCTACGGACCCTCCGTGCCGGTGTGCCTGGAGGCGGCGGAGGCGGCGCGGGACGAGGGATGGGACCTCGAAGTCCTCGATCTGCGCAGCCTGGTGCCGTTCGACGACGAGACGGTGAGTGCATCGGTCCGCAGGACCGGCCGGGCGGTGGTGGTTCACGAGTCCACCGGTTTCGGCGGCCCCGGCGGGGAGATCGCCGCGCGGGTGACGGAGCGGTGCTTCCACCATCTGGAGGCCCCCGTGCTGCGCGTCGCCGGGTTCGACATCCCGTATCCGCCGCCGATGCTGGAGCGGCACCATCTGCCGGGTGTGGACCGCGTTCTCGACGCGGTCGCCCGGCTCCAGTGGGAGTCAGGCTGGACCGAGGCGGAGGGCATGCGCTGATGGCTGTGGTGCGCGAGTTCACGCTGCCCGACCTGGGCGAGGGGCTGACGGAGGCCGAGGTCGTCCGCTGGCTCGTGCAGGTGGGCGATGTGGTGGCCGTCGACCAGCCGGTGGTGGAGGTCGAGACGGCGAAGGCGACGGTTGAGGTGCCGTGTCCCTACGGGGGCGTGGTGACCGCGCGCTTCGGGGAGGAAGGGACCGAACTTCCGGTCGGGGCACCACTGTTGACGGTCGCCGTGGGCGTGGACTCCACGGCCTCGCAGGCGGAGGATTCCGCGGAGCCCGCGGAGCCCGCGGGGCGGCCGGGCTCGGCGGCCGAGGAGGGCTCGGGGAACGTTCTGGTCGGGTACGGCACGGGTGCGCCGGCCGCGCGTCGCCGCCGGGTCCGGCGTTCGGGCGGGTTCTCCCGGTCGGCCACGGAAGGCGAGAGAGAGCCGCGGGCGGCGGACGTGGCGCACGCGGGCGGTGGCCGGGGCGGGCGAGCCGGGGCGGGGGCGCCGTCCGGCGCCGCGGGTACCGGCCCCAGGGACCGTGCGTCGGGCGGGCAGACCGTGGACGGGCTGTCCGCGGTCGAGCGAGCTGCGGCCGGGCAACACACGGCCGGGCAACCCACGGCCCGGCAACCCACGGGCGGGCACTCCGCGGACGGATGGTACGCAGGCCAAGCAGGAGAACGGGCAGGCGGGCCCGTCGCCGTGATCTCACCGCTGGTGCGGCGGATCGCGCGGGAGCACGGGATCGATCTGCGGGCGGTGAAGGGGTCCGGGCCCGAAGGGCTGATCCTGCGGGCCGACGTCGAGGAGGCCGCGCGGAGGATGACCGTGACCGCGGCGCACGGCGAGGCGGCTCCGTACGCCGCGGCCGGGACGACCGGCCCCGGGCCCGTCCTCGCCGGGTCGCCCGCCGGACAGCCGACTGGCGAGCACGCGGGCGTGGGGGGCCCGGAGCGCGAGGAGCGGATTCCGCTGCGCGGGGTGCGCGGGGCCGTCGCCGACAAGTTGTCCCGCAGCCGCCGCGAGATTCCCGACGCGACGTGCTGGGTGGACGCCGACGCCACTGAGCTGATGGCCGCCCGGACCGCCATGAACGCCTCCGGCGGGCCCCAGGTGTCGCTGCTCGCACTGCTGGCCCGGATCTGCACCGCCGCGCTCGCCCGCTACCCCGAACTGAACTCCACCGTGGACACCGAGAACCGCGAGATCGTACGGCTGCCCGCCGTGCACCTCGGGTTCGCGGCGCAGACCGAGCGGGGCCTGGTCGTGCCCGTCGTCCGGGACGCGCAGGCCCGTACGACGGTCGGGCTGACGGAGGAGATCGCCCGGCTGACCGAGGCAGCGCGGGCGGGCGCGCTCACGCCCGCCGAGCTCACCGGCGGCACCTTCACGCTCAACAACTACGGCGTCTTCGGCGTCGACGGCTCCACGCCGATCATCAACCACCCGGAAGCGGCGATGCTCGGTGTCGGACGAATAGTGCCGAAGCCCTGGGTGCACCAGGGCGAGTTGGCAGTCCGGCAGGTCGTACAGCTGTCGCTGACCTTCGATCACCGGGTGTGCGACGGCGGCACGGCCGGGGGCTTCCTGCGGTTCGTGGCCGACTGCGTCGAGCAGCCCGCGGTGCTGCTGCGCACGGTGTGACCGAGGGGACACCGGGGCCTTCCCGATCTCTCCTGGGACTCTTCCGGTGCCTTCGCCCGGCTTCTGTCCTGGCTTCCGCCTGGCTTCCGCCTGGCTTCCGCCTGGCTTCCGCCCCCCCGTTCCGCCCCGACCCCCGCACACCGTCCGCGTACCTCAGGGGTGACTACGGGGCGCGCCCGGCCATACTCGGGTGCATGACTGCGCATGCGTACGACGCCGTGGTGCTGGCCGGAGGAGCCGCGAAGCGGCTGGGCGGCGCCGACAAGCCCGGCCTTCGGGTCGGCGGGCGCCGGCTCCTGGACCGGGTGCTCGGCGCGTGCGCGGACGCCGCCGTCACGGTCGTCGTCGGCTCCCGGCGGCCGACCGCACGGGTCGTGCGCTGGACCCGAGAAGACCCGCCCGGCGGCGGGCCGCTGGCTGCCCTCGACGCGGGCCTGCGGCAGGTCACGGCACGGGTCGTGCTCGTGCTCTCCGCCGACCTGCCGTTCCTGTCGGCGGCTACGGTGCGGGGGCTGCTCGCGGCACTGGACGGTCCGCCGGAGGGTCGCGCGGACTCCGGCGGTCCGGGTCCCAGGGGCGGTCCGGGGCCTGCGGACGGTCCAGGGTCCGCGGGCAGTCCGGGTTCGCTGGGCGGTCGGGATTCCACGGACGGTCCGGATTCCACGGACGGTCCGGATTCCACGGGCGCTCCGGGTGCCGGGGACAAGGCCGACGCGGTCGTCCTCGTCGACGCCGACGGGCGTGACCAGCCGCTGGTCGCCGCGTACCGCACCGAGCCGCTGCGCCGCGAACTCGCCCTGCTCGCCGCCGAGCACGGCGGCCTCGCCCACCTGCCCCTCCGGCTGCTCACCGCCGAGCTCACCCTTCACCGCCTGCCCGGCCCCGACGCAGCCGCCTCCTCCTTCGACTGCGACACCTGGGAGGACATCGCCGCGGCCAGGGCCCGTATCAGGGAGCATGGAAACGTGCTGGACGAATGGATTGCCACAGTCAAGGACGAACTCGGGATCGAGCTGGACGTCGACACCGGCGTCCTGCTGGACCTAGCCCGCGATGCCGCGCACGGCGTGGCCAGGCCTGCGGCGCCGCTGACCACCTTCCTGGTGGGGTATGCGGCGGGCCGGGCGGGCGGAAGCGCGGCCGAGGTCGCGACCGCCGTCCGCAAGGCGGCGGCGCTCGCCGAGCGCTGGGCCGAGGAGTCCCCCGACGGCCCGGCCAGCGGCCCCGAGAAGACGGCGGGATGACGGACCCGGGCGTGGGCCGCGACGGGCCGTGGAACGTGGAACACCCGGCGGCCGGTGAAGTCGGCCGAGCGGGCGTCGATCATGCGGACCACCTGCATGCGGATCCCCTGCATGCCGACCGTCGCCATGCCGGCCTCCAGGCGGGCCATGCGCTCGAGCCCGGCGACCCGCTGGAAGTAGCCGCGGCGCTGGAGGCAGCCGACGCGCTGGATGCCGACGAGCCGCGGAAGGCCGACGACGCGCTGGAGGTCGACGACGCGCTGGCCATCGCCAACGAAGGGCGACACAGCGGCTCCGCCGCGCAGGGCACGGGCCGCGCGGCCCGGCGCGAGCCGGGCGGTTCCGCGTCACGCACCCGCCGCGCAGCGCACCTGGTACGTATCGAGGGCGGGGCAGCCGAGCCGAACGACGCGGGAGACGCCGCCGAGCCCTCCGGGGGCGGAGTGATCCGGCCGGAATCGCAGCGGGGCGGCGGACAGCACGGCACGCCGGGTCGGGAGCGGGCGCGGGATTCCGCTGAGCCGGAGTCGGACGAATTGTGGCCGGGAGCGTTCCACCACAGCGCGCCGCAGCAGACCTCCGTCCCGCAGGGCGGAACACCGCGGTCCGGTGCCGCACAACCCGCGGAGGCGGCGGCCGGGCGGCCCGGCCACGCCCATGGCGTTCATGGCGTTCATGGCGTTCATGGCGCGCAGGGCACCGATACCGCCCATCACGCCCATCACGCTATGTCCTGGAGCGAAGCCCGGGACGTGGCCGCGCGGGCCGCGGGTGGGCCGTTGCCTTCCGTCGTACGGGGGCTCGTGGACGCGCTGGGGCATGTGCTGGCCGAGCCGCTGGTCGCACTGACCGACCTGCCGTCGTTCGACACCTCAGCCATGGACGGATGGGCAGTCGCGGGCCCCGGGCCCTGGCGGATCACCACGAGCGCCGCGGACACCACGAGCGCCGCGGACACCACGAGCGCCGCGGACACCGCGGACGCCGCGAACGCCGCCGACGCCGCGGACGCTGCGGACGCCACGTCCTCCCGGGACGTCCCGTACACCGGAGGCTCCGAGCACGGCATCCTCGCCGGACATGACGCTCCCCCGCCGCTGCCCGACGGCCAGGCGGTCCGTATCGCCACCGGCGCGCGGATCCCGGCCGGTACGACGGCGGTGCTGCGCAGCGAGCACGGCGAGGTGCGGGAGCGCGAGGCGCGGGAGCCGGTCCGCGACGAGCCGCAACCACGACCACACGGCACCGAACCACCCGCCGACCAGCCGCCCGCCGACCAACTGCCCACCGACCAGCTGCCCACCGACCAGCCGCCCGCCAACGAACCGCCCGCCAACGAACCGCCCGCCGACGAGCCGTACCGCGCGGTGCGCGGTGCCCCGCGCGAGGCCTGGCTGCACGTACTCCCCGGCCGGGGACCCGTCGCGCCGGGCCAGGACATCCGCCCCCGCGGCCAGGAGTGCCGCCGCGGCGACCGGCTGCTGCCCGCCAGGACGCTCGTGACCCCCGCCGTGCTCGGCCTCGCCGCCGCCGCGGGCTACGACGAGCTGCGCACGTTCCCCCGCCCCCGCGTCGAAATCCTCGTCCTCGGCGACGAGTTGCTGGACGCGGGCCTCCCCCGCGAGGGCCGGATCCGCGACGCGCTCGGTCCGATGCTCGGCCCCTGGCTGCGCGCACTCGGCGCGGAGGTGATCGGTACGCACCACCTCCGCGACGAAGCCGACATCCTCCACAAGGCCGTCATCGCATCCACCGCCGACCTCGTCGTCACCACTGGCGGCACCGCCTCAGGCCCCGTCGACCACGTGCATCCGACGCTTCACCGCGCCGGTGCCGCCCTGCTGGTGGACGGAGTCGCCGTACGCCCCGGGCACCCCATGCTGCTCGCGCGGCTCGCCCCCGGTAAGCACCTGGTGGGGCTCCCGGGCAACCCGCTCGCCGCCGTCTCCGGGCTGTTCACGCTCGCCGAGCCCCTGCTCCGTATGCTCTCGGGCCGGGCGGCCTCGGCAACCGACGAGGCGGGAACCGCCGCCACGACGGCGACAGTCGGCCTCACCGCCGCCGTTCAGGGCCATCCGCACAACACCCGGCTCGTCCCCGTCGCCCTCCGCGGCGGCCGCGCCGTGCCGCTGCACTTCCACGGGCCCGCGATGCTCCGCGGAATTGCCGCTTCCGACGGGCTGGCGGTCGTGCCGCCCGGCGGCGCGGAGCCCGGGGACGCGGTGGAGTACCTCGAACTGCCCTGGTCCACCAGCCACATCAGCCTCACCGGCGCCGGCCCCAGCCCCACCAGCCCCAGCCCCACCGGCCCCAGCCCCACCAGCGGCGCCGACGCCACCCCCACCAGCGACGCTCCCACCAGCCCAGTCGCCCCCGGCAGTCCTCCGCACCGCGGGACCAACGCGTGAAGCTGCCCAGCCAGGACGCCGCCGCCCGCGTCGCACCCGAGCCCGGCGGCTACCGCATACAGCTCCCCCGCCGCACCGTCCGCGGACCGCTCCAACAGGTCGTCGGACGCCTGCTGATGGCCCTCTTCGTCCTCCTCGCGACGGTGCTCCTGGTCTACGCCGAGCGCGACGAGTACCACGACAACGCCGACGTGGACGTCGACTTCCTCGACTGCGTCTACTACGCGACCGTCACCCTCTCGACCACCGGCTACGGCGACATCGTCCCGTACGGCGACGGCGCCCGGTTCACCAACGTCGTCCTCATCACACCCCTGCGCGTGCTCTTCTTGATCATCCTGGTCGGCACGACCCTCGAGGTCCTCACCGAACGCAGCCGCGAACAGTGGCGGCTGAACCGCTGGAGGTCCGCCTTGCGCGATCACACCGTAGTCATCGGCTTCGGCACCAAAGGCCGTACCGCCCTCCAGACCCTGACCGCCAAGGGCCTGTCCAAGGAAAAGGTCGTGGTCATCGACCCGAGCCAGAAAGTCATCGACACGGCCACCGCAGACGGCTTCGTCGGCGTCGTCGGGGACGGCACCCGCAGCGATGTCCTGCTGCGCGCCGAGACGCAGCGGGCCGGACGTATCATCATCGCCACCCAGCGCGACGACACCGCCGTCCTCGTGACCTTGACGGCCCGTCAGCTCAACCGGGGCGCGAAGATCGTGTCGGCGGTCCGCGAGGAGGAGAACGCGCCGCTGCTGCGCCAGTCCGGAGCGGACGCTGTGATCACCAGCTCCAGCGCCGCGGGCCGCCTGCTCGGCCTCTCCGTCGTCAGCCCCAGCTCGGTCACGGTCATGGAGGACCTGATCCAGCAGGGCAGCGGCCTGGACCTGATCGAGCGCCCGGTGGTGAAGGCCGAGGTCGGACGGTCCGTACGGGAGGTGGACGACCTGGTCGTGTCCGTGCTGCGCGGGCACCGGCTCCTCGGCTACGACGACCCGAAGGCCAGCCCGCTTCAGGCGACCGACCGGATCATCGCCATCAGCCGCGCCAGGCCCCAGACCAACACCCTGGACCGGGAACCGGAGCAGTAGCCGCTGCCCGGACCGGCTGGACCCGGACCGGCTGGACCTGGACCGGCTGGACCTGGACCGGCTGGACCCGGACCGGCTGGACCCGGACCGGCTGGACCCGGACCGGCTGGACTGGCTGGACCAGCTGGACCGGCCGGGACCCGCTGAGCCAGCAGCCGGACCAGCCGGACCAGCCGGACCAGCCGGACCAGCCGGACCAGCCGGACCCGCTGAACCAGCAGGACCGGCTGAATGGCCCGGCCCTGCAACCGGAGTAGCCTCGCGGCCATGCCTATGCACGCGATCACCATCCCCGAACCCGGCGGACCCGAGGCCCTGGTGTGGGCCGAGGTCCCGGACCCCGTGCCCGGCGAGGGCGAAGTGCTGGTCGAGGTCGTGGCCAGCGCCGTCAACCGCGCCGACCTGCTGCAACGCCAGGGCTTCTACGCCGCGCCGCAAGGCTCGTCCCCGTACCCCGGCCTGGAGTGCGCCGGCCGGATCGCGGCGCTCGGGCCCGGAGTCTCCGGCTGGTCCGTCGGCGCCGAGGTGTGCGCGCTGCTCGCGGGCGGCGGCTACGCGGAGAAGGTCGCGGTCCCGGTCGGCCAGCTGCTTCCCGTCCCCGAGGGGGTGGACCTGGTGTCGGCCGCGGCACTGCCCGAAGTGGTGTGCACGGTCTGGTCGAACGTCTTCATGGTCGCCCACCTCCGCCCCGGCGAAACGCTGCTGGTGCACGGCGGATCGAGCGGCATCGGCACGATGGCGATCCAGCTCGCGAAGGCGGTCGGGGCCAGGGTCGCGGTGACGGCGGGCAGCCCGGAGAAGCTGGAGCGCTGCCGAGAGCTCGGCGCGGACATCCTCATCGACTACCGCGAGCAGGACTTCGTCGAGGAGATCCGCAAGGCCACGGACGGGGCGGGGGCGGACGTCATCCTCGACATCATCGGCGCGAGGTACCTCGGCCAGAATGTGAAGGCACTCGCCGTGAGCGGCCGGATCGCCGTCATCGGCCTGCAGGGCGGGCGCAAGGGCGAGCTCGACCTGGGCGCGCTGCTGGCCAAGCGCGGCGCGGTGACGGCGACCTCGCTGCGCGGGCGGCCGCTGGCGGAGAAGGCGGCGATCGTGGCGGCGGTGCGCGAGCACGTATGGCCGCTGTTCGCAACCGGGCGGGTACGGCCGGTGGTGGACCGTACGCTCCCGATGCGGGACGCGGCGGAGGCCCACCGGGTGCTGGAGGGCAGCGCCCACGTGGGGAAGGTCCTGCTCACGGTGTGACGGCCGGGGCGACTCGCAGGTCCCTCGGGCTTCCTCCGAATCCCGTACGTTCCGGCCCGCTCCGACCTCCAGCGAGCCTCGCCGGACTCTCGCCCGACTCCCGTCCGAGATGCCGGATTTCATCCGTCATGTGACTCTGAACACTGCATCGGAAGGGTCACCCTGACGGCTCGCACGGGAGGGGGTCACCACTGTGGCTCCAGCGCTTCGCTCGCGATTCGCCATCGGGCTCCTGGTGGGGGCGGCCATGCTGCCGGCCCCCACCGCGCTCGCCCGCGAACAGGCTCATTTCCCTGTGGAGCGCAGGACGTCCGTCACCGGGCCACAAATCCTGCTGATTCACCCGATGGGCCGCCTGGGCATATCCGCCCCGTATCCGTCCGGCAGGGCGCCCGGGGCGGCCCAGGTCCCCGGCCCCGACCCCTCGTCCCGGCCCGGCGGCCCCTCCCGGCCGGGCTCCGGCTCCAGGGAGACCGGCCCGCCCGAGGAACCCAGCGCGCCGCCGGGCCCGGGCATACCCTCGGGCGCGCCGCCCGGCCCACCGTCCGCCGCGCCCCCCAGCGGCGGCGCCGCCGAGCCCTCCCCGCCCACCCATGCGGCCCCGCACCCGCCCGGCCCGACGCCTGACCTGCCGTCCCCGCCCGACCGTGACGAGCTGGAGGGGGCGTGGCGGCCCCCGCTGCCGTACGAGCCGCAGCAGCAGGAGCCGGTCGAGCCCGAGTGGACCGAGGTGAGCGAGGCGCCCGCAGACCCGTCCTCGACCGGTACACCGGATCCGGACAGCGCCGCCCCCAGCACGAGCGCCGAGGAGAGCGGCCAGCCGGCCGGGGCGCACCCCAGCGGACGGATGCTGCGGGTGCTGCCGATCGGGACCGGTCTGGCGCTGATGGGATTCGGCCTCGCCTACATCGGCATCCGGCTGCGGCAGCACTGACCCGCACCCGAGCACACACCCGCGCACGTCCCCGAGCACACACCCGAGCGCCCACCTCACACCCCCGCCGCCACCGCCCTTCCCTCGCCGGGAGCCCATCGAAAGCGGTGGATCGGCCGTACCCGGGGGCAGAACCGTTTACAAGTCCGTGTGCGAGAGAATGGCGGCATGGAGATGCCGAGGAATGAACGGTCGCAGGAGAACCCCCAGGTGCTGGTCGTCGGACCCGACGGGATGGCTCTCGGCAACCCCGGCTCCGGCGGCGGGGAGGGCGACGAGGAGTCGCGCGAGGTTCCTGTGACGGACATGGTCGAACAGCCCGCGAAGGTCATGCGCATCGGCAGCATGATCAAGCAGCTTCTGGAGGAAGTCCGTGCGGCACCTCTGGACGAGGCGAGCCGCGTCCGGCTCAAGGAGATCCACCACAGCTCCGTGAAGGAGCTGGAGGACGGCCTGGCGCCCGAGCTCGTCGAGGAACTGGAGCGGCTTTCGCTGCCCTTCACCGATGACGCCGTCCCGACCGAGGCGGAGCTGCGGATCGCGCAGGCTCAGCTGGTCGGCTGGCTCGAGGGACTGTTCCACGGCATTCAGACGGCCCTGTTCGCCCAGCAGATGGCGGCCCGGGCCCAGCTGGAGCAGATGCGCCGGGCGCTGCCGCCGGGCGTGATGACAGCCGAGGGCGACGAGGAGCGGTCCCACCAGGGCGGCGCCCGCTCAGGCCCGTACCTGTAAACGAGGAGGGCCCCGGCACGCAACCGCGCGCCGGGGCCCTCCTCGTACCTCAGGCGGGCTTGCCCGTGGACACCGTCAGCACGAACTTCTCCGTCTTGTCCTTCGGGTCGAACGGGTCGCCCGTCAGCGGGGTCTGCCGGAGAACGATGCCCTTGCCCCAGGAGTTCTCGTTCTCGTACACCACGCTGTACTTCCAGCCCGCTGCGTTCAGGCACTCCTTCACCGACGTGACGTCGTAGTACTGGAACTGCGGCGCGGAGATCTTGCTGTTGTCGTCCCAGTACTCGTTCGCCTCGGTGCACTTCTCGGTGTCGATGACCCGGGTCTTGTCGCCGGGGTTGAACTCGCCCCCGCCGCTCGTGGATCCGCCCGAGCCCGCCGGCTGCCGGCTCGCCGTCTCGTCCGTCGTGGGCTGCGTCGTCTCCCTGCCGTCCGCCTGGCCGCCATCACCGTTCTCCTTGTTCAGCACGATCGCGGTGATCAGGCCGCCGATCGCCAGCAGCGCGACGACGACCGACGCCACGATCACCGGCATGTTGCTCCTGCCGCCCGAGGACGGGCCGTGCGGAGGCGGGGTGATCGAGTACGGCGGCGGGGTCTGCGAGCCGCTGCCGTACGGCGAGGGAGCGGGTGTCTGCAGGCCCGGGGTCCCCGGGGTGTGGTAGCCCGGCTGCCCCGGCTGCTGCATCGGCTGCGAGGGCGGCGGCGGGGTCGAGGGGCCGAAGCCGCCCATCTGCTGGCCCGAGTGCGGCTGCTGCGCGGGCTGCTGGTACGGCGTGTGCACGTTCGGCGGCGCCGGGGTCTGCTGGTCCACCGGAGGGAAGACCGCCGAGCCGACCCCCGAGCCGCTGCGCGCCGCGGGCCCGCCGGCGATGATGATCGGCGCGGCCCCGGTCTGCCCGCTGCCCGCGGCCCGCGCGCATTCGTCGCGCATCGCCTCGGCCGTCGGGAAACGCTCGTTGGGGTTCTTCCGCAGCGCCCGCGAGACCAGCGCGTCGACCGCAGGCGGGACCGACCGGTTGATCGAGGACGGCGGGGGCGGCTCCTCCTGCACATGCGCGTACGCGATGGCCAGCGGCGAGTCCGCGTCGAACGGCAGCCGTCCGGTGAGCAGCTCGAAGAGCATGATGCCCACCGAGTAGAGGTCGGAGCGGGCGTCCACGCCGCGCCCCAGCGCCTGCTCGGGGGAGAGGTACTGCGGGGTGCCGACGACCATGCCGGTCTGGGTCATCGAGGTGACCCCGGACTGCATCGCGCGCGCGATGCCGAAGTCCATGACCTTGACCACATTGCGCTTGGTCATCATCACGTTGCCCGGCTTGATGTCCCGGTGGACCAGGCCCATCTCGTGGCTGACCTCGAGCGCCGCCAGCACATCCGCGGTGATCTTCAGCGCCTTCTCGGCCGGCATCGCGCCGTACTGCGCCACGTCCGCGTCCAGGACCGAGCGCAGCGGCTGGCCCTCGACGTACTCCATGACGATGTACGGGACGACCGCGCCGTCGCCTCCGCCGGAGGCGCTGTCGGACATCGCGTCCTCGCCGGAGTCGAAGACCGAGACGATGTTGGTGTGGGAGAGCTTCGCCACGGACTGGGCCTCGCGGCGGAACCGCTCGCGGAAGGACTGCTCGCGCCCGAGCTCGGTGTGGAGGGTCTTGATGGCGACCTGCCGGTCCAGCACGGTGTCGTACGCGAGGTGTACGGACGCCATGCCGCCCGCGCCGAGCAGGTCGCGCAGCTGGTAGCGGCCGCCGCCGACCGAACGGCCCTCGTAACGGCCCTGTGCGCCGTCCTGGCTCATCTTTCTGCTCCCCCCGTGGCGCACGGCCTTGCGCTGCGGCCGCTGCGGCCCCGGCGTGCCGATCCCGTCACGCATGATTACCAGTGATTCCCGGCCAAGTCTGCCGGAGGGCGGGGACACGTCAAGCTGCATGCCCGTTCCGTGACCGGATGCGCAAGAAGCGTCTCTGAAGCGTTACAGCGGCACCACGTGATTTGCCTCGCGCGACCTGTGGGGGGTTGGATGGCCGGTCCATCACGAACCGGACCATGGCCCGGACCCTGTAGCGTGCCCTAGGGAAGACCGCAAGGACCGCAGCGACAGCACGCGGACGAACACGACGGCGAGGACTGATGGCACAGACGCAGCGCGCCCAGGGCCCGTCCGAACCCGACGCCACCGGCGGGGGTGTCCCCGAAGCGCCGGAGGCGTGGGGGGTCGGCGGGCTCGTCGGCGACGGCCGCTACCGCCTCACCCACCGCCTCGGCCGCGGCGGCATGGCCGAGGTCTTCGCCGCCGAGGACGTGCGCCTCGGCCGTACGGTGGCGGTGAAGCTGCTCCGCACCGACCTCGCGGAGGACCCGGTCTCCAAGGCGCGCTTCACGCGCGAGGCACAGTCGGTCGCGGGCCTCAACCACCATGCGGTGGTGGCCGTTTACGACTCCGGCGAGGACGTCGTGGGCCCGCACACGGTGCCGTACATCGTCATGGAGCTCGTCGAGGGCCGGACGATCCGCGATCTGCTGCTCAACGCCGAGGCGCCGCCGCCGGACCAGGCGCTGATCATCGTCTCCGGGGTGCTGGAGGCGCTGTCCTACAGCCACCACCACGGCATCGTGCACCGGGACATCAAGCCCGCGAACGTCATCATCACCAACACCGGCGCCGTCAAGGTGATGGACTTCGGCATCGCTCGTGCGCTGCACGGCGCGCAGTCCACCATGACCCAGACGGGCATGGTCATGGGCACCCCGCAGTACCTCTCCCCCGAGCAGGCCCTCGGCAAGGCCGTGGACCACCGCTCGGACCTCTACGCGACCGGCTGCCTGCTGTATGAACTCCTCGCGCAGCGCCCGCCGTTCACCGGCGAGACCCCGCTCTCGGTCGTCTACCAGCACGTCCAGGACGACCCGGTCCCGCCGTCCGAGGCCGCCGACGGGGTGCCGCCGGAGCTGGACGGGCTGGTCATGCGCTCGCTCGCCAAGGACCCTGACGACCGGTTCCAGAGCGCCGAGGAAATGCGCGGCCTGGTCCAGTACGCGCTGCAGATGCTGCAGGAGAAGGGCGGCCACAGCGGGGTCTGGGACACCGGTCCCGTGGCGCACACCGGCGCGAACACCCCGGCGATGGGCGTGGCCGGCACGACCGTCCTGCCGCACCCGAGCCATGGCGACACCCCCGTCGGCTTCAGGACGGGCAACACCGCGCAGATGGGCTCCGGCGGTCCGCTGCTGCCCGGCGCCCGCACCGACGACGGCGGCTTCGACGGCCGCCGGCCGGGCGGCGGGAAGGGCCGGGGCGGCCGCGGCAAGATGTGGCTGTTCGTGGCGCTCGCCGTGATCGCGATCATCCTCGGTGCCGCCTACGCGCTGGACAGGACCGGCCAGCAGGCCGGCGGGGACAAGAAGGACACCCCCTCGACCACGGCCCCCGAGAAGACGGAGAACAAGCCGTCCCAGTCGGAGGACGAGGAGACGACGGAGGGCACGGACCCGGGCGCGGTCGTCGGCGGCCAGGACGACTACACGCCGTCCTACACGCCCTCGCAGAAGCCGAGCCAGACGCCGTCGACGACGCCGTCCCAGACGGCGCCGACTGACGATCCGACCGACACCCCGACGGACGGCACGTCCAGCGGCGGCGATCCGACCGACGACCCGTCCAGCCCCGGTGGCACGGACGACCCGGGCAACGGGGATCCGTCGGGCGACCCGACCCTCCCCGACCCCGGCGAGGAAGACTGACCGGGGCAGCGGCCGGCACCGTATTGCCACCGCCGGCACCGGATTGCCACCGGATTGCCACCGGCCGGGGTCACCCGGTGAAGGCGTCGCAGACCGCCTCGTACTCGCGCGTCCACCACACCGACAGCGCCGCCGCCGCCGGGAACTGCGGATCGGCGCGACGGTCGCGCAGCTGGTAGCGCCAGCGCAGCATCCAGAAGTCGTTGAGCCGCTCCCACCACACCCGGTGGACCGCCGCGGCAAGTTCGTCCGGGGTGGCGCCGGTCGCGGCCCGGTACGCGCGGGCGTACGGCCGTACCTTCGACAGCTCCAGCGTCCCCCGCGACCGTACGAAGAAGATCGCCGCGGCCCGTACCGCCTCCTCGGCTCGGGGCTGGACGCCGAGCCGGTCCCAGTCGATGATCGCTGCGGGCTCCGCGCCCCGGTAGAGCAGGTTCAGCGGGTGGAAGTCGCCGTGCACCCAGCCCGTCGCGGGCTCGGCGCCCGCCTCGGGGCGGCGGTGGGCGTGCCGCTCCAGCAGGGCCCTGCGCTCGAGGAGCCGGTGTTCCGCGAGCTCGTCGAAGGTGTCACGCGGGCGGCTGGCGCGGGCGAGGCCGAGCAGCTCCTCGATCAGCTCGAAGGTGTCGGTCGGGTCGGCGCTCTCGACCCGGGCCTCGGCCTCGGGGACCGGTGACTGCAGCATCACCCGCTCCAGGCAGGTGTGGACGAGCCCCAGCAGCGCTCCGAGCCGCCGGGACTGGGCGCAGCTGAGCTGGGCGCCGTCCCGGTGCCTGCCGTCCACCCAGGGGTGCAGGGCGTAGCAGCCGCCGCCTATCACCACGACCGTACGGCCGTCCGTGTCGGCCAGGGGCGGGGCGACCGGCAGGCCCAGCGCCGCGAGCCGGGCGATGGCGCCGTGCTGGTGGGTGATGGCGTCGCTGTCGCCGTCGAGGTGGTGCTTGAGGAAGTAGCGGCCGCTGGTGGTGGCCAGGTGGTAGCCGCGGTTGAGCAGGCCCTGGGCGACGGGTTCGCAGGACAGCGGCTCGCCGGCGCCCTCGTACTGGCGGAGCAGGGCGTCGAGAGCGACGGGGGCCTCGGGAGCGCCAGAGGCGTCATATGAGCGCGGCACGCGCCAGATGCTAGATGACCGGGTTACATAGCGTGGTCGGCCTGGCGCGCGGGGACTCCGGTGAGGTAGTGGACGGCGACGAACCGCGGCTCGATCTTCCGGTCAGCCCTTTTCCGTCTGCATGCGGCCCCTGAATGCCGCGGCCTGGGAGCGGTGCTCCAATCCGAGTTTCGCCAGCAGGCCGGAGACATCATTCTTGATCGTCTTTTCGGGGAGGTGCAGGCGCTCGCCGATGGCCCTATTGGTCAGGCCCTCGCTGATCAGCTTCAGGACTTTCCGCTCGTGCTCGGTGAGGTGCGCGAGTTTTTCATCGCTCTTCGCGCCGTTTCCGTCGCGCAGCCGCTCCCGCACGCGGGCCGTCGCGGCCGGATCGAGCAGCGATTTCCCGGCCGCCACCTCCCGTACGGCCGAGAGCAGTTCATGCCCGCGGACCGCCTTGAGGAGGTAGCCGGAGGCGCCCGCCACGATCGCGTCGATGAGGGCCTCGTCGGCGGAGGAGGTGAGCATCAGGCACTTCACGTCCTCGTCCCGGGAGCGGATCTCCCGGCAGACCTCGACGCCGCTGCCATCGGGGAGCCGTACGTCCAGTACGGCGACGTCCGGGCGGGTGGCCGGGATACGGGGCAGGGCCTCGGCCGCGGTGCCGGCCTCGCCGACCACCTCGATATCCTCCTCGACCGACAGAAGGTCATGGATTCCGCGGCGGACCACCTCGTGGTCGTCCAGCAGAAATACCCTGATTTGCCCTTCTTCGCGCACGCCGTCAGTCTCACACACCAACTCTTCCCGTGCTCTTGTGCTCCGGGATAACGTGCCGTTGTCCGGCGAGCCGCAAGGCCGTGACCAGTGCAGTTCCCGCTCACCTCGCAATTTACTTGGAAATCCAAGCAAAATCGCAGGTCAGAGGGGTTTCGCAGACATGTGGCGCACTGGGTAACGTGCCTATTGCAGGCCGCGTCCGGACACCTGTCACGCCCGGTTCGGCCGTGCCGCACATACCCCGTGCGCCGTTTCGAAGCGGGTGAGCCCCAAACTGGCCACCGGCGGATCCCGGGGGCCGGACAGACGGAGGAGCACACCGTGACCGTGGAGAGCACTGCCGCGCGGAAACCGCGTCGCAGCAGCACCGGCAAGCGCGCCGGCGTCAAGAAGCCGCCGACCGACGCCCGCCCCGAACTCGTACAGCTGCTGACGCCGGAGGGCGAGCGGGTCGAGCACCCCGAATACTCGATCGAGGTGACCCCGGAAGAGCTGCGCGGCCTGTACCGCGACATGGTGCTGACCCGGCGCTTCGACGCCGAGGCCACCGCACTTCAGCGACAGGGCGAGCTGGGCCTGTGGGCCTCGCTGCTCGGCCAGGAGGCCGCCCAGATCGGCTCGGGCCGGGCGCTGCGCGACGACGACTACGTCTTCCCGACCTACCGCGAGCACGGCGTCGCCTGGTGCCGCGGGGTCGACCCGACCAATCTGCTCGGCATGTTCCGCGGCGTGAACCACGGCGGCTGGGACCCCACAACCAACAACTTCCACCTCTACACGATCGTCATCGGCTCGCAGACGCTCCACGGAGTCGGCTACGCGATGGGTGTGGCCAAGGACGGCGCCGACTCGGCCGTCATCGCGTACTTCGGTGACGGCGCCTCCAGCCAGGGCGACGTCGCCGAGGCGTTCACCTTCTCCGCGGTCTACAACGCCCCCGTCGTCTTCTTCTGCCAGAACAACCAGTGGGCGATCTCCGAGCCCACCGAGCGGCAGACCCGCGTCCCCCTCTACCAGCGCGCCCAGGGCTACGGCTTCCCGGGCGTCCGCGTCGACGGCAACGACGTCCTCGCCTGCCTCGCCGTCACCCGCGCCGCGCTGGAGCGGGCCCGCAGCGGCCAGGGCCCGATGCTCATCGAGGCGTTCACCTACCGCATGGGCGCCCACACCACCTCCGACGACCCGACCCGCTACCGCGGCGACGACGAGCGCGCGGAGTGGGAGGCCAAGGACCCGATCCTGCGGCTGAGGACCCACCTGGAGCGGGAGGGCTTCGGCGACGCAGCCTTCTTCGAGGAGCTGGAGCAGGAGAGCGGCGCGCTCGCCAAGCGGGTCCGCGAGGCCGTACGCGCCATGCCCGACCCGGACTCCATGGCGATGTTCGAGCATGTCTACGCCGACGGGCACGCGCTCGTCGACGAGGAGCGCGCGCAGTTCGCCGCGTACCAGGCTTCGTTCGCGGACGCGGAGGAGAACTGACCATGGCCACCGAGAAGCTCTCGCTCGCCAAGGCGATCAACGAATCGCTCCGTACGGCCATGGAGGCCGACCCCAAGGTCCTCATCATGGGCGAGGACGTCGGCAAACTCGGCGGCGTCTTCCGCGTCACGGACGGGCTGCAGAAGGACTTCGGCGACGACCGGGTCATCGACACCCCGCTCGCGGAGTCCGGCATCATCGGCACCGCGATCGGCCTCGCGCTGCGCGGCTACCGGCCCGTCGCCGAGATCCAGTTCGACGGCTTCGTCTTCCCCGCGTACGACCAGATCGTCACGCAGCTGGCCAAGATGCACGCCCGCGCCCTGGGCAAGGTCAAGCTGCCGGTCGTCATCCGCATCCCGTACGGCGGCGGGATCGGCGCGGTCGAGCACCACAGCGAGTCGCCCGAGGCGCTCTTCGCGCACGTGGCGGGGCTGAAGGTGGTCTCGCCCTCCAACGCGGCCGACGCGTACTGGATGATGCAGCAGGCCATCGAGTCGGACGACCCGGTCATCTACTTCGAGCCGAAGCGGCGCTACTGGGACAAGGCCGAGGTCGACACCGGCGCCATCCCCGGACCCCTGCACTCCGCCCGCGTCGTCCAGCAGGGCACGGACCTGACGCTGGCCGCGTACGGGCCGATGGTGAAGGTCTGCCTCGAGGCGGCCGCCGCGGCCGCGGAGGAGGGCAAGTCCGTCGAGGTCGTCGATCTGCGGTCGATGTCGCCGATCGACTTCGACACCGTCCAGCGGTCGGTCGAGAAGACCGGCAGGCTGGTCGTCGTGCACGAGGCCCCGGTATTCCTGGGGACGGGGTCGGAGATCGCCGCCCGGATCACCGAGCGGTGCTTCTACCATCTGGAGGCCCCGGTGCTGAGGGTCGGCGGGATGCACGCGCCGTACCCGCCGGCACGGCTCGAGGACGAGTACCTGCCCGGGCTCGACCGGGTGCTGGACTCCGTCGACCGCGCGCTGGCGTACTGAGGGGCCGAGGAGATCGTGACGATGACGGATATTGGTCAGCGCTTCCGCGAGTTCAAGATGCCCGACGTGGGCGAGGGACTGACGGAGGCCGAGATCCTCAAGTGGTACGTCCAGCCCGGCGACAGGGTGACCGACGGGCAGGTGGTCTGCGAGGTCGAGACCGCCAAGGCGGCCGTGGAGCTGCCGATCCCCTTCGACGGGACCGTCCACGAGCTGCGGTTCCCCGAGGGGACGACGGTGGACGTGGGCACGGTGATCATCGCCGTCGACACCGAGCCCGGGGGCGGCTCCGCCGCACCGGGCGAGGGCGGGGCGGCGCCCGGCGCCGCGGGGCAGCCGGCGTACTACCCGCCGAAGTCGGAGGAGGCGGCCCGGGAGGCGGCCGAGCCCGGCCCTGCGCCCACGCCGACGGTCCCGGGCGAGGGCGAAGGCGAGACCGAGGCCGAGGGCCGCCAGCCGGTCCTCGTCGGCTACGGCGTCTCCGCCTCCTCGACGAAGCGCCGCCCGCGCAAGCCGCAGCCGGGGCAGGCTCCGGGTGTCCCGGCCCAGCCGGGCGCCGGTGGCGCCGACCAGGCGCCCGCGGCGCCGCAGGGGCAGCCTTCCGCCGGTGCCGGCGGGGCAGCGCCCGCGGCGCAGCCGGCCGCGGCTGCGCTGCAGTCCGAGCTGAACGGCCACGCCGGTACGGCCGCCGCGGTTCCCGGCGGGCCGCAGGCCGCCGCCGTGGCGCAGCCGGGGGCACGGGCTGCCGGGACCGCGGCTCCTTCCGTGCCGGGTGGGCGGCCGCTGGCCAAGCCACCGGTCCGTAAGCTCGCCAAGGATCTCGGCGTGGACCTGGCGAGGGTCACCCCGACCGGCCCGGACGGGATCGTCACGCGCGACGACGTGCACGCGGCCGCCGCCTCCGCCATGGCGGCGACCGAGGCCGCACCGGTGGGGGCCCCGGCGCCCGCGCCTGCCGCCGCCCCCGCCGCGCCGCGCGAAACCCGTGTGCCCGTCAAGGGCGTACGGAAGGCGACGGCCCAGGCGATGGTCGCCAGCGCCTTCACCGCGCCGCACGTCACGGAGTTCATCACCGTGGACGTGACCCGCACGATGAAGCTCGTACAGGAGCTCAAGCAGGACCCGGACATGGCGGGTCTGCGGATCAACCCGCTGCTCCTGGTCGCGAAGGCCTTCCTCGTCGCGATCCGGCGCAACCCGGAGGTCAACGCGGCCTGGGACGAGGCGAACCAGGAGATCGTGCGGAAGGAGTACGTGAACCTGGGCATCGCCGCGGCCACCCCGCGCGGCCTGATCGTCCCCAACATCAAGGACGCGCACGAGAAGACCCTGCCCGAACTCGCCGCCGCGCTCGGCGAGCTGGTGACCACGGCCCGCGAGGGCAAGACGTCCCCCGCGGCGATGCAGGGCGGCACGGTCACGATCACCAACGTCGGCGTCTTCGGCGTCGACACCGGCACCCCGATCCTCAACCCCGGGGAGTCGGCGATCCTCGCCTTCGGCGCGGTCAAGCTGCAGCCGTGGGTCCACAAGGGCAAGGTGAAGCCACGCCAGGTCACGACGCTGGCGCTGTCCTTCGACCACCGCCTGGTCGACGGCGAACTGGGCTCCAAGGTCCTCGCGGACATCGCAGCGGTCCTGGAACAGCCCAAGCGGCTGATCACCTGGACGTAGCCCGCGAAGGCAACACCATGGTCAGGGGCCCGGACGCACGTGCGTCCGGGCCCTCTGCGTGGCGCAGCAGCTATCCGACTTTCTCGCTCACCGCGGCCTTCCGAATCCGCTCGGCGGCCAGAGTCGGGTCGATCCGTCCCAGGAAGTCGACCACCATCGACCGTGCTACCAGAACGTCGGACTCAAGTTCTCCGGCGAATGCTCTCGGCGGCACTTCGGCCCGGAAGGATTGCTCCTCGACAGCCAGCCCGATGAGCTTCTCAGCCAGCCACAGCCACGAACGCTCCTTAATCGCGAACGTCAGGTGGAAGCTCGTGCTGCCGTCCACGGCGTGTGGGCTGTGCACCCAGCCTCTGGGCAAGACCAACGTGTCACCGGGCGTCAGCTCGAACTCCGCATCCGGTGGACTCGCCTCCAAACGCTCTTGCAGTTCCTGGGTCCATACCTGCGGCGATGAGAGATAGTCCCCCGTCGGCTGGTCGACCACCGGGCGCCACAGCGGCCAGCGCTTGCTGCCCGTGATCTGTGCGACGATCCCCGTGAATTGGTCCCAGTGATGCGTGAGTCCCTGCTGTCCCGGCGGAGTGATGATCGCGCTGATGTGGTTCGAGTAGCCCGTCTCTTGTTGGATCACCCGCGAGACGCGGGCCAGGTACGGGATCGCTCGCTGCACCTCGCGGAGGTTCACGGTATGGCCCTCGTCGATGAGACCGCGGACTTTTCCGGGAGTCATCCTGCCGTCATGCGAGAACCGGCCGGGGTGTACGGCCTGGCCGTTCTTGACCACTGCGACGTACTGCGGTGATGGAAGGTCGTAATCGATGTACGAGTCCATGAGGGACAGCGGCACATTGCGATCCAGGTCGGTGGCGCCGCGGTGGTGCACCTGCGGCTCGGTGGGCCACGACTTCAGCAGTTCGTCCACGGAGTCGTTCAGCAGCAGCCTCAGCGACATGTGTCCCCCCCAGTGCTGTGAGATCGGGTGGGCGGAAGCGGGCAGGCGATCTTGGGATGGTGCCGGCTGGGACACGACACCACCGAGTAGGACGCCAGGGAGCCCGAGACAGTCCAGTAGGCCCAGGTCACGTCCACTCCGCGTGACAGTGCGTCGAGCGCGTACGCCGTCTTTTCGTCGAGCCCGGGATACGCGTTCCTGCCGTCCTCGCGGGTGAACGGTGGATTCTCCTGGTAACGCCCGCTCAGCCAGAAGACGGTGTCTACTACGTCGGTCCATGTGCGATCGGCGGCAGTCTGGTTCTGACGCAACAACCAGTGGCCGGTCATCATCGGAGGCAGCGTTGAGCCCAGGAAGGCGCGGGTTTGCTCGTCGTTGGGTTGCCGACCCGGCCGACGCAAACCTTCCTGAGCGTATTGCGCACCGCCGCCCACCCAGGGGCCGTAACCGTGCCAGTGTCCATGCCAGCGCATGATCTAGATCCTGAGACCCCTCTTCTGGGCCCAGCCGAGGACAAACGTGTCCAGCTCGTCGGCTGTGACACGCAGCTCCTGGCCAGCGCCCGAGGGTTTGGTGTCGCGGAGGACGTACGCTCCCGTGGCGCCGGGGATCTCCGCGACGGAGAGGCACGTCTCGTGCTCGCCTCCCAGGTTGCCGCCGCAGAATTGAGCGAACTCCGCGCCCTCGAGGGGCAGACCGTACAGGTTGTGCATCGGGGATCCCTCCTCGGTGTATCTCTTGTGCGGAGAGCATCGGAGAGGGGGACTTCGCCGCTCAAACAACTTGCGCGTGCTTGCAGATGTTCACTCGAGCGAGCTGATTGCTTCCGCGATCAAGGCGCGGGCCCTATGTCCGTAGCAGGCCATCGCTGCAAGCTCAGCGAACATCCGCGAGTACGCGGCGATTTCGCTCGGCTGCTTCACAGTCACCTGGGCCGTGGCCAATTCGATGATCACCTGGCTGTCATCGAAGATCCAGAAGCCTTCGACGGGCCACATGGTCCGGTCGACGGTCGTGGGGATGATGCCCAAGCTGACCTGTTGCAGGGAGGCCACCGTGAGGAGGTGGCCCAGTTGCGCTGCCATGATTGAGGCGTCGCCGAACCTTGACCTCAGCGCGGTCTCTTCCAGCAATATGCCGAATCGCCGACTGGCGTCACGGAGAACCCACTGACGTCTCACGCGTACCTCGGCTGCGGCTTCGCTGTCGTCGGGTATGTCCCAGAACGAGATGATGCGGCTCATGATCGAACGTGCGTAGTCAGCGGTTTGCAAGAGGCCGGGGATCACCCCCGGCTCGTAGATACGGAAGTGCTTGGTGCGCTCGTACAGCGGAATGTGAGCCTGCTGGATCGGGCGCAGCCCCTGCCGCTGCAACCTCCGCCACTCGACGTACATCTCCTCAATGTTCTGCGATGTCGCGATGAGGTCCGGGTACACGTCGGGCACCTTGCAGAGCACCGCGTATCGATGGAGGTCTTCCTCGCCCGGAGCCGTAATGCCGTTCTCGATTCGGGAGGCTTTCGACTCACTCCAGCCGGCACGGGCGGCGAAGGCCCGTGCCGTCTTGAAGCCTCCTGCTTTGCGGATCTCTCGAAGTCGCTTTCCCAGGGCCTGACGGGCTTCCTGGACAGCTGAAGAGGGCGAGGATGGCACTGGATTGCTTCGCTGGCGTGCCGGTCAGGACGGGTGGTATTCGGCCTGGGGGATGGCGCGCTCCCACACCGCCTCGAACGCACTGGTGCAGAGACTGAGGATCTTGGGGTCGGTCGTCAGCTCCATCCAATCCGGGGCGCTCTCCCCGTCACCGGTGAAGTGGAGGACCAGGACCAGCTCGTTGTCGAAGACCCAGAAGTCGTTCCCGGGGAAGGCGATGTCTGTCGCTCGACGGCGAGGCAGCCAACGAATCTGCTCGCCGGCCTTCACATTGGCGTCGGAGACGTAATGCTCGAACTTGATGTAGTCCGACACCGGGACTGAGAACACCCTCGCCCGGCGGATCACGACACCGCGGTCAGTGGCCGCACGGACCCGCGTGAGCCACTCCTCGAACTCTGGGTCACCGCCCACCGGGTCGGTCAGTTTGCCCTCCTGCCAGGCGATGTAGGCAGGGTCTGACGTCATGTAGCCGTCGCGCATCTCAAGGTGCACGGCCGAGTGCCGGACCGAGGCCAGCAGCTCCTCAAACGTCGGTGCCTTCGTCACGCTTCATCTCCTGGAAGAACTGGACCATGCGTCGCGGAATCTCAACTACGGTCTCGTGGTCGGGGATGCCCATCGTGGACAGGCGCTCCTCGTCCAGCACCTTCCAGCCCTGGACGAGGTAACTGTCGGTCTCGTCGTCCAGGTAGATCGTGGGAGAGCCGCCGGATTTGCTCTCAGGATCCTTGCCAAGCCTGTGCAGAGCCATGATGTCCTCCTCGGTCGAAGCCGACGATTCTGTGTTTGAGCATGCGCTCAAGCGAGTTGGTGGCGCGAGGAAATTGCGTGAACTTGCACGTCTCCTACGGAGCCTGCCTGGCTCCTGGCCGGGGCTGTGGGGTCGCTGCGACAGGGGCAGGACGGCACGTGTCGAGCTCGGCCCAGACGGTCTTGCCGGGGGTACGGGGCCTCGTGCCCCAGCGGTCCGCGATGTCGCCGACCAGGAGCAGGCCGCGCCCGAACGACTCGTCTGCGACGGGCGTCTGTACGCAGGGCATGTGCTCGCCGCGCGTATCACTGACCTCGACGCGTACGGCGGAGGCGGTCAGGGCCAGCCGTACGCGGAAGAGGCGGCCCGGTAGGGAGCCGTGCAGCAGAGCGTTGGTCGACAACTCGCTGACGACCAGTGCGGTTTCGCTGGCGAGGGCGGCGTGCCCCCACTCGGTAACCAGCCGCGCCGCGCGTCGGCGGGCAATGGAGACGCTGCGGGGGCTCGGGGTGTAGTCCAGCGCGTCCTCGTGGAGGACGACGTCGGGTTGTGGGAAGGCCATGGGCTGACGCCTCCGGTTGTGCTGGGGATTTGGGTGCGGCGGTGGCGTTGCCGTCGTCGCCGGGCATGGCGAGGCGGTGCACTTCCGCCAACTGGCTCCGCTGTGCGAGCGGTTGCGTACCGAAGGTAGTCTTGCTCGCGTCAGCCACACAAGCTGTCTCGGGGAAATCTGTCTCCAGATCATGGTTGTGCGGTCGCTCCGGACCACTGCAGACTGATTCCGGCTTTGGGAGTGATGTGTCGTGGCAAGGGATCGGGCGGCTCTGGGGAACCGCGTATCGACCGTGCTGGCTCGTAAGTTGGGCAGCGAACTACTGCGGTTCCGAACCGCGGCAGGGCTGACTCAGCCTCAAGCGGCAGATGCGCTGAGCGCTACAGCGGCGAAGATCGCCAAGATGGAGCGGGGCTGGGTTCCCTTTCGTGACCCTGATGTCGTGGCGCTCTGCGCCCTGTACGGCCTGACGGATCAGAAAACCGTCAATGACCTCCTTGAGCTGGCCAAACTCGACCGGGGGCGCCGCAAGGCGAAGGGGTGGTGGAAGCGCTACCCCGACGTCGCCATCGCCGAATACATCGCCATGGAGGACGTGGCGGTGCGCATGCGTACGTGGCAGGTAGCGCTGGTGCCGGGTCTGCTGCACACGCCGGAATACACGGCCGCCCTCGCTCGCGATCAAGCCATGCTGGATGACCCAGACGTGATCAAGCAGTGTGTGGAGGTGAAACAGAACCGGCAGAAGCGACTCCATGGAGAGAAGCCGCTTCAAGTATGGGCAGTGGTATGGGAACCGGTGCTGCGGCAGCGTGTCGGGGGTGCTGACGTGATGCGCAGGCAGTTGGAGCACTTGCTGCGCGTGTCCCACTATCCGAACGTTGTGTTCCAGGTGGTTCCGCTCAGCGGCGGTGGCTTTCCCGGCATGATCGGGCCGTTCAACATCGCCTCATTCGCCGAGTCCACAGCCCTGGACGTGGTCTACGCGGACAACGCGTCCGGCACAATCTGGTTGGAGAGCGAGGCCGACGCCCTGGCGCACGACAAGATCTTCAAGCAGACCGTGAGGCTGGCGCTGTCGGAGCAGGACTCGCGCGATCTGGTTGACCGAATCTGCAAGGAGATGTGAAACATGCGGCAGTTCGTCTTCGTGAAGTCGCGTCGCAGCGGGGACGGCATGGATTGCGTCGAGGTCGCGACCAACGTCCCCGGCACGGTCGCCGTGCGGGATTCCAAGGACCCGGAGGGTCCGATACTCCGCTTCGACCCGGCCGCGTGGTCGGCCTTCCGCACTGAGCTGGTGCACGGGGGCTTCGACCCTGCGTGAGGTCCTGGGGGTGCGCATCGGCAGAGCCGATGACGATCACTCCTCGCGACCCTCGTTCTGCACGGCGAGGATGTCCTTCATCGACACGTCGCTCGTCAGCTCTGCGCGAGCTGCCCGGAGCAGTTCGTCGATCGTCGGTTGCCGTGCTTCGTCCTCCAGGCGAGTGCGCAGGTACGCCTCAAGGGACTGGCCCGCCTCGGCTGCGCGTCTGCGCAGTACGGCGTAGGTCTCATCGTCGAGGTTCCGGATCCGCTTTGTTGCCATGCATTCAGCGTGGCGTGGATGGGCACCGGGTCCAAATCCGTGGGCGGGACCGCCCCTGTCCGCATCCCGGACGGGGTCAGCGGACGCATCTCTGTTGTATCTAAGATGTGCGCATGCCCTCCGCCGTCCCCGCCCCCGTCAAGCAACCGCCCGCCGCAGAGCGGGTCTACGCCCACGTCAAGCAGGCCGTACTCGACCGCCGTTACGAAGGCGGCACCCTGCTCACCGAAGGCGACCTCGCCGAAGCCGTCGGCGTATCCCGTACGCCCGTGCGCGAGGCGCTGCTCCGGCTCGAGGTCGAAGGGCTGATCAAGCTCTATCCGAAGAAGGGCGCGCTCGTGCTGCCCGTCTCCGCGCAGGAGATCGGCGATGTCGTCGAGACTCGCCTGCTCGTCGAGGAGCACGCCGCCCGCAAGGCCGTGCCCGCCGGGCCGCGGCTCATCGCGCGCCTGGAGGAGCTGCTGGAGGAGCAGCGGCGGTATGCGGCCCAGGGCGATCTGGCCGCCGTGGCCGCCAGCGACCGCTGCTTCCACGCCGAGATCGTCCGCAGCGCGGGCAACCGGATCCTCGACCGGCTCTACGACCAACTGCGCGACCGCCAGCTGCGGATGGGCGTCGCGGTCATGCACGCGCACCCCGACCGGATCGCCAAGAACATCGCCGAGCACGCCGAGATCCTCCAGGCCCTGCGCACCGGCGACGCCGACGCCGCGGCCGAGGCCGTACACCAGCACGTCAGCTGGGTCCGCGTCCTCGTCCGGGGTGATGAGCGGTGAGCTCCGGCTCCGGCTCCAGCTCCGGCTCCGGCTCCGACGCAGCCTCTGGCTCTGCCATACGCCTGCCCGGCGATCCCCCCGGCGGACGGCGGGCCGTCGCCGTCTGGGGCATCGGCGTCGCCGTCTACTTCGTCGCCATCACCTACCGCACCAGCCTGGGCGTCGCGGGCCTCGACGCGGCCGACCGCTTCGACATCAACGCCTCGGCCCTGTCGACCTTTTCGATCCTCCAGCTGCTCGTCTACGCCGGGATGCAGATACCGGTCGGCCTGATGGTCGACCGGCTCGGCACCAAGAAGGTCCTGGCGCTGGGCGTTGTCCTCTTCACGGCCGGCCAGCTCGGCTTCGCGCTCTCCCACTCGTACGCTACCGCGCTCGCCGCCCGCGCGCTCCTCGGCTGCGGCGACGCGATGACCTTCATCAGCGTGCTGCGGCTCGGCTCGCGCTGGTTCCCGGCCCGGCGCGGGCCGCTGATCGCGCAGATCGCCGCGCTGTTCGGGATGGCGGGCAACCTCATCTCCACGCTCGTGCTCTCCCGCCTCCTGCACAGCCTCGGCTGGACGCCGGCCTTCGCGGGCAGCGCGATCGGCGGCGCGGTCGTGCTCGTGCTTTTGCTGGTCTTCCTCAAGGACCACCCCGAGGGCTACGAGCCGGAGCCTGCGGTCCGCCACCACGCGCAGGACCACGCGCGCGGTGGCGGCTTCGTACGGCGGCAGATCGCGGCGGCCTGGCGGGAGCCTGGCACCCGGCTCGGCATGTGGGTGCACTTCACCACCCAGTTCCCGGCCATGGTCTTTCTGCTGCTGTGGGGCATGCCGTTCCTGGTCGAGGCCCAGGGCCTGTCCCGGGCCGAGGCCGGCGAACTGCTCACCCTGGTCGTCCTCGCCAACATGGCCGTCGGCCTCGTCTACGGGCAGATCATCGCCCGCCATCACAAGGCCCGTACGCCGCTCGCGCTCGGCACGGTCGGCGTGACGGCCCTGAGTTGGGGCGCGGCTCTCGGCTGGCCGGGCGGGCACGCACCGATGTGGCTGCTCGTCGTCCTGTGCACGGTCCTCGGCGCCTGCGGCCCCGCCTCCATGATCGGTTTCGACTTCGCCCGCCCCGCCAACCCTCCCGAGCGCCTCGGCACCGCCTCCGGCATCGTCAACATGGGCGGCTTCACCGCCTCCATGGCGACGCTCCTCGCGATCGGCGTCCTGCTCGACGCGACCGGCGACAACTACCGGATCGCCTTCGCGTCGGTCTTCGTCCTGGAGGCGGTCGGCGTCGCGCAGATCCTGCGGCTGCGGGGGCGGGCGGACCGGCGCGAGCGCGAACGGGTGGTGGCGAGCCGCGTGGAGACGGTCCACGTACCGGCGTAGCGGGCGCGGCCCGCCGGCCGCGGGCCGCGTGGGCCGCAGAACGCCGCGGCCTCTCGCTGGTGCCTCGCGCCTCTCGCTTTGCGCAGGCGGCGGTCGCCCGCGCGGTGCCGCGCCGCCCTCGCTCCCGCGCCCCGGCCCGGCGGGCGATCCCGTGCGGCGCGGAGCGCCCGCATGCGCCTCGCCCCCTCGGCGGTGGCCCGCGCGGTGCCGCGCGGGCCCCCGCCTCGCCCCCGGACTGGGGGGGATCAGTCACCGTGCGGCGCGGAGCCGCCGCATCGCGTAGCGCACCCGAGCCGCCCGCACGCCCCCCTCTCTATGCTGTCGGCATGAGCCCCCACCCCCGCTTCGACCGCGGCCATACCGACGACCTGATCGGATTCCTCGCCCAGAGCCCCTCGCCGTACCACGCCGTGGCGAGCGCCGCCGAGCGGCTCGAGAAGGCCGGGTTCCGGAAGGTCGAGGAGACCGCCGTCTGGGACGGGGCGGCAGGCGGGAAGTACGTGCTGCGGGGCGGGGCCATCGTCGCCTGGTACGTGCCGGAGGGGGCCGGGGCCGAGACGCCGTACCGGATCATCGGCGCGCACACCGACTCGCCCAACCTCCGCGTCAAGCCCATCCCCGACACCGGCGCGCACGGCTGGCGGCAGATCGCCGTCGAGATCTACGGCGGCACGCTGCTCAACACCTGGCTCGACCGCGACCTCGGCCTGTCAGGACGGCTCACACTCCGCAGCGGAGCGCAGCACCTCGTATCCGTCGACCGGCCGCTGCTGCGCGTGCCGCAGCTCGCCGTGCACCTCGACCGGTCCGTCAACACCGAGGGCCTCAAGCTCGACAAGCAGCGGCACATGACGCCGGTCTGGGGCCTGGGGGAAGTCCAGGAGGGGGACCTCATCCGCTTCCTGGCCGAGGAGTCGGGCCTTCCGGCCGAGGAGGTCACCGGCTGGGACCTCATGGTGCACAGCGTCGAGCCGCCCGCGTACCTGGGCCGGGACCGCGAGCTGCTGGCCGGGCCGCGCCTGGACAACCTGCTGTCCGTGCACGCCGGTACGGCCGCGCTCGCCGCCATGGCGACCTCCGGCCGGAGCCTGCCGTACATCCCCGTCCTGGCCGCCTTCGATCATGAGGAGAACGGCAGCCAGTCCGACACGGGCGCCGAAGGACCGCTGCTCGGCAACGTCCTGGAGCGGTCGGTCTTCGCGCGCGGCGGCGGCTACGAGGACAGGGCGCGCGCCTTCGCCGGAACCGTCTGCCTGTCCTCCGACACCGGTCACGCCGTGCACCCCAATTACGCCGAGCGCCACGAGCCCGGCCACCACCCGGTGCCGGGCGGCGGCCCCATCCTCAAGGTCAACGTCAACCAGCGCTACGCGACGGACGGGCGCGGCCGCGCGGTCTTCGTCTCCGCGTGCGAGCGCGCGGGCGTACCGTGGCAGTCCTTCGTGTCCAACAACGCCATGCCCTGCGGCACCACGATCGGTCCGATCACCGCCGCGCGGCACGGCATCGCCACGGTCGACATCGGTGTCGCGATCCTCTCCATGCACTCGGCCCGTGAACTGTGCGGGGCGGAGGATCCGTTTCTGCTGGCGAATGTGCTGGCGGCCTTCCTGGAGGACTGAGTTGGAGTTCGCGCTGCTCGGCCCGGTCGGTGTCACCACCGGCTCCGGTGAGCTTCCGCTCGGGCCCGCCAAGCGCCGCAGCGTGCTCGCCATGCTGTTGTTGCAGCCCAACATCACGGTCTCCGTCGAGCAGCTCATCACCTGCCTCTGGGAGGACGAACCGCCCGCCCACGCCCGTACGGTCGTCCAGGGCCACGTCTCGCGGCTGCGCGCGGCCCTGGCGGAGGGCGGAGCCGACGCGTACGGCATCGAGCTCGCCACGCGGGCCGGCGCGTATCTGCTGCGGCTGCCCGAAGAGCTGATCGACGCCCACCGGTTCAGCGAGCTGCTGTCCCTCGCGCGGCCCGAGGCGGCGCCGCAGGACGCCGTGCCCCTGCTGCGCGAGGCGCTGGGGCTGTGGCGCGGACCGGCGCTCAGCGGGACGGTGGCGGGACCGCAGTTCGCCGCCGCGGCGCACGCGCTCGAGGAGCGGAGGCTGGCGGCGGTCGAGGCGCTGGCGACGGCACACGGGGCGCTCGGCGAACACGAGCGGGCCGCGGCCGTGCTGTACGTCGAGGCGGCCGCGAACCCGCTGCGCGAAGGGCTGGTGGCGGCTCTGATGGGGGCGCTGTACCGGGCGGGCCGCCAGTCGGACGCGATCAACTGGTTCCATCGGACCCGGCAGTTGCTCGGCGAGGAGCTGGGGGTCGACCCCGGGGAGCGGCTCAGCCGGGCGTACGAGGAGATACTGCGCGCCGAGGCGGTGGCCGCGGCGCCGTCCGCTCCACAGGCCCACCCCGATCCGCGGGCGCACGACGGCCTGCGGGCACACGGTGACCCGCAGGTGTACGGCGACCGGCAGGCACAGGGCGTTCCGCAGGGGCATGGCGATCGGCAGGCACACGGCGTCCCGCAGGCGTACGGCGACCCGCAGGGGCACGCGGACCCGCGGGCGCGCGCGGGCCGGAGCGACGCGGCGCGCGCGGCCCAGGGCCACCCGCCACCGGACAGCTCCCCGCCGCCCGCGGCCGGCCACGTCGTCCCCCGCCATCTGCCGCGGCCCCCGGCCCGCTTCCTCGGCCGGGAGGCACAACTCGCGGACCTCACCCGCTGGATCACGGCGACGGCGAACGGCGAGAGCCCCGTCGCCGTCGTGACCGGCCCGGCCGGTGTCGGCAAGACCGCGTGCGCCGTGCAGTGGGCACACCTGCACACCCACGCCTTCCCCGACGGGCAGCTCTTCGCCGACCTCGGCGGCTTCGGCGAAGGCGACGAGGCGGCGCCCGCGGCCGTGCTGCGCGAGTTCCTGCTCGCACTCGGGACACCGCCCGGGCAGATCCCGCCGTCGGCGGAGGCCGCATCCGCGCTCTACCGGTCGATCGTCGCCCGCCGCAAGATCCTGGTCGTCCTGGACAACGCACGCAGTTCTGCGCAGGTACGGCCGCTGCTGCCCGGGGGTACTCCCCCGGCTACCGCTGGGGGTACCCCCACCCGGACGGAGTCTGGGGGAGGGGCGGGCTGCGCCACGCTCGTGACCAGCCGGAGCCGCCTCGACGGCCTGGTCGCCACCGACTGCGCCCGGCCCGTACCCGTACAGGTACTGGCCACCGACGAGGGCGTGGCGCTGCTCGGCACCGTGCTCGGCCCCGAGCGGGTCGCCGACGACCCGGACGCCGCCCGCGAGTTGGTCGGTCTGTGCGAAGGGCTCCCGCTAGCGCTGCGCGCTGCGGCCGCGCAGCTGACGGCGCGCCCGCGCTGGCGGCTGTCCCGGCTGGCCGCGGCGCTGCGCGACGAGCGGCGGCGGCTGGCCCTGCTGTCCGCCGAGGACACCGGAATCGCGGCCGCGCTGCGGACGTCCGTGGCCCGGCTCTCGGCGGACGACGCGCGGCTGCTGAGCGCGCTGGCCACCGGCTCGGGCCGCCAGGTCGACGCGTCCGCGGTGGCCGCACTCGCGGGCGCCGACCCCGACCGCACCCGGGACGGCCTGGACCGGCTCGCCGAAATGCACCTCGTGGACGAGGAGGCCACCGACCGCTACGTCATCAGCGCGCTGGTGCAGCTCTTCGCGCGGGGCGGGGAGCCGGGCGAGAGGGATGCGTCCGGGACCGATGTGTCCGGGGCCGATTCAGCCGGGGCAGCGGAGCGTTAGCCGGAGGTTAGCGGTACGGCAGCGGGGGTCGGCAGGGTTCAGGCCGTACCCACCGACCGCCCTCAGTCCGGGGAGACCTGACATGCCGTACGCCACTGGCCGCGCCTCTTCCGCCGCCGCCCGCCGTTCCCGCTCGCTGCGCCTCACCGCCGTATGCCTGACCGCCGCGGCAGCCCTCACGCTCACCGCCTGCGGCGGGGACTCCGGCTCGGGGGTGCGGACCTCCGGCGGCGCGAACGACGCCTCGGCCGCGCAGCGCACCGGCGCCAAGGGTTCCGCGGAGCAGCAGTCCGGCGGTTCCGCGGCGGCCAGGACCTCCGCCGGGACGGGTACGGGCTCCGGCAAGGGCAGTAAGAGAGGCACGGCGGGCGGCGGTTCCGCCGACGGCTCCGGCACGACGGCCGGGCAGGGCCGTGGCGGCAAGGTTCCGACCTGCACGCCCGCGAACGTCGAGGTCCAACTCCAGGCGGTGAAGCGGCCCGTCAACCACATGATCCTGACCGCCACCAACACGTCCAGGAGGCCCTGCAACGCGTACGCCCACCCGTATGTGACCTTCGACGGCGACAAGGCGGGCCTCGAGGCGGTGGAGGACAGCAAGCCACAAGCCGTCACCACCATCGCCCCGGGCGAGACGGCCTACGCCGGAATCAGCCTCTCCGCCGCCGACGGCTCGGGCGCGAACGGTCGCGAGGCATCCGAAATCGCGGTCGCCTTCGCCGAGGTGGACGCCGCCGGGGAGCCGGGCCGCCCGGTGGCGCTGCCCGCGCCCGGCGGCTCGGTCCACGTCGACGACAGCGGCCGGGTCACGTACTGGCTGGACAGCGCGGGGGACGCCCTCGCCTGGTGACCGCCTGATGGCCCGGCCCGGCGAACCGGCCGGCGACCGGTCTGGCGACCCGCACAAACGCCGCGACAGGGCCTCGAACTCCCCTGCCGCGGCATGGCTGTTCCGGGCCCGGGTACCCGGAAGCGGTCCAGCCCGGAACAACCAATGATCACGGGAGGCGGACAGAATGGGTATCGGCGGGTGCATTGTTCTGATCGCGGTGGGGGCCATCCTCACGTTCGCGACGGACTGGAACATGGCCGGAGTCAACCTCGATCTGGCGGGCCTGATCATGATGGCCGTCGGCTTCATCGGCCTCGCCGCATACGTGAGCATCCTCAAGCGGCGGCGGGTCCAGCCCCCGTCCCCCGGCGCGCCGGTCGTCGAGGTCGAGGACCACAACCGCTTCTACCGGTGAGCCGCTTCGGCGGCCCCGGAGACGGGGGCTCGGCTCACGTTCTCGGGCCCGGCGTCGACGCAGAACCGCGTCCAGGCCGGTGATCCGCTCGATTCGTCGGCTTCCGCACAGGCCGTCAGCCTGAACTGGCCTTCGGCCGCGACCATCTTCGTGTAGTTGTCGTGCCCGGACGAGATGACGGCCTTGGCCGCCTTGCCGACTGCGGGGGAGATGACTACCTGGTCCCCGATCCCGGCCTCCAGGATCCTGCCCCAGGCGGCCCGGCACGTCGGGCTGTACTTGAGTTGCAGGCGTACGGGCTCGGTCCGCTCCGCGAGCACCTGCGCGTCGGCGTTGCACCCGAATGCAGAGGGGTCCTGCCCCTGGCAGGCGCCGCCGATGCAGTCGCGCAGCGGGCCGTCCGCGCCCGGTCGGCTCGGGCCGCCGTTCACGGGAGGCTTCTCTGCCGGTTCGTTCCCGCCGCTGTCGAAGAGCCCGGTCACGAAGGCCCCTGCGGCCGCGGCGGCCACGGCCACGATGAGGCCGCCCGCGAGCGTCTGCGGCCCGTGGCCGCGGACCCATGCACGCAGCCGCTGCCCGCGGCCTGGAGAGGAGGGTCCCGGCGAGGGAGCGGGGGCCGGCGGGTCCGGCGGGTTCGGAGTGCCACCATTGCCCACAGCCACGATCCCTCCCGGGTGAGCCACATCACATCCTGGAGTGATCCATGCTTGCGACCTGCTCGGTCGCGGGCAACGCCGTACCCCGGCAACTCCCCTCTTACGCCACCTGCTTGGGTCAATGTGTGAGGCGCTCGGACGGTGAAGCCCCCGGCACGTGGACACCCCCTGCCCTCAGGCAGTCACGGCCTCGGGCTCCCCGGCCCTCGGCCGGCCTCAGGCGTCCAGGCCCGCCAGGACCAGCGGCAGCCGGTCCGCTCCGCCGTCGGCGATACGGACCGGGACGCCCCAGTCCTGCTGGTGCACATGGCAGGCCGGGTACTCGTTCGACCCCGCGCCGGAGCCGATGTCGGACGCGGTGTCGTCGCAAGAGGCGGCCATCGCGGACACGTGCAGCACGCCCTCCGTCACCGCCCCGTCCGCGAGAACGAGATCGCGGCTCAGGTCCGTGCCCGTGCCCGCGCCGTCCGCCAGCAGCTCAGGCGGCGAGGCGCTGACGATCAGCCGGGTCGAAGGACCGTAGCGCTCGTCGAGCTTCTGCCCCGCGGGCGCCTGGAAGACCACGTCCAGGCGCAGCTTCCCCGGGGCGACGTCGGTGGCGGCACGCTGCGTGCGGTGGGCGACGGCCTCGACCCGTACGGCCTCCTCCGGCAGCCGCAGCCGGGTCAGCCGGTGGCGTGCGGACTCGACCACGACGATGTCGCCGTCGGCGAGTACGGCGCCCGACGGCTCGCGCAGATCGGTCGCGAGCGTGCTCACCTCGCCGGTCGCCGGATCGTAGCGGCGCAGGGCGTGGTTGTAGGTGTCGCTGATGGCGACGGAGCCGTCCGGGAGCGCGGTCACGCCGAGCGGGTGCTGGAGGAGCGCCTGCCCGGCGGGCCCGTCCCGGTGCCCGAAGTCGAAGAGGCCGGTGCCGACCGCCGTCCGCACGGCGAAGCCGTCGCCGTCCCGCTCGACCCAGCGCACCGCCGAGGTCTCGGAGTCGGCGATCCAGAGCCGGTCGTCCGTCGCGGCGAGCCCCGACGGCTGGGCGAACCAGGCTTCGGCGGCCGGGCCGTCGACCAGCCCCTCGTTCGTCGTCCCGGCCACGGCCTCGACGGTCCGCGCCGCCGGGTCGTACGTCCACAGCTGGTGGACACCGGCCATCGCGATCCACAGCCGGCCGGCGAACCACGCCACATCCCACGGCGAGGAGAGGTTCACATCCCGGGCCGGCCCTGAGGTGGGGGAACCCTGCCACCACTGGAGCCCGGTCCCGGCGATCGTCGTGACCTCGCCGGTGGCGGGGTCGTACGAGCGCAGGGCGTGGTTCACGGTGTCGGCGACGGCGACCGCACCTCCCCCAGACTCCGTCCGGGAGGGGCCCCCAGGCAGCAGCGCGAGACCCTGGGGCTCGCTGAACCGCGCCCGTTCCGGCCTGCCGTCCGCCAGCCCGCGCTCACCGGTCCCGATCCGCCGCACCACCGTCTCGCCGTCCGCCGCGAGCTCCACCAGCTGGTGGCGCGTCGTGTCCGAGACGAGGAAGGTGCCCCCGGGCAGGGCGAGCGCCTTGCCGGGGAAGCGCAGTTCGGACGCCACCGGCTCCGGCGGCACGTACGGACCGTCGCCGCGTCGCAGCGTGCCCTTGGCGGCGTGCGCGGTCTCCAGCTCCCCGACGAGTTTCCCGATGGCGTGGGCATGCCCCTCGCCCGCGTGCTGCGCGACGACGTACCCCTCGGGGTCGATGACGACGAGCGTCGGCCACGCCCGGACCGCGTACTGCTTCCAGGTCGCCAGCTCGGGGTCGTCGAGGACGGGGTGGTGCACCTCGTACCGCTCGACGGCGTCGACGACCGCCTGGTGCTCGGCCTCGTGCACGAACTTCGGCGAGTGGACCCCGATGATCACGACGGTGTCGCGGTGCTTCTCCTCCAGCTCCCGCAGCTCGTCCAGGACATGCAGGCAGTTGATGCAGCAGAAGGTCCAAAAGTCCAGAATGACGATACGTCCTCGCAGGTCGGCGAGGGTGAGATCGTTACCGCCCGTGTTGAGCCAGCCACCCTTGCCGACGAGCTCGGGGGCGCGGACGCGTGCACGTGGAGCCATGGTTCAAGCCAACCACATCAGGCGTACGGCCTATTCCGGCGGTCACCGGGCGGCGGAACGGGAACACCCCACCCATGAAATACCTGGTGCGGGATCGGATCTTCGGGATCGGCGAGGACTACTGGATCGAGGACGAGCAGGGCCGCAAGGCCTTCCTCGTCGACGGGAAGGCGCTGCGGCTGCGCGAGACCTTCGAGCTGAAGGACCCGCAGGGGCGCGTGCTCGTCACCATCCGGAAGAAGATGCTCAGCCTGCGCGACGCGATGCAGATCGAGCGCGAGGACGGCAGGCTCGCCGTGATCCGGAAGAAGCGCCTCTCGCTGCTCAGGAACCACTACCGCGTCGAGCTCGTGGACGGCACCGAACTCGACGTGAGCGGCAGGATCCTCGACCGGGAGTTCACCGTCGAGTACGAGGACGAGCTGCTGGCCCATATCTCCCGGCAGTGGTTCCGGGTGCGGGACACATACGCCGTGAACGTCCTGCGGGAGGACGCGGACGCGGCGCTGATCATCGCCGTCGCGGTGTGCGTGATCCGGCTCGCGGAACGCGAGCGAGGCGTGGTCGGGGACGACTTGGGGACGACTAGAGGGGACGACTAGTGCCGGCCGCGGAGCGGCTCCGGCAGGCCCAGGACGCGGTCGCGCAGGACCGGGAACTGCTCACGGGTCTCTGCCACCTTCGCCGGATCCAGCTCGACGCTCAGCACCTGTTCCGCCTCGCCCGCCTCGGCCAGCACCTCACCCCACGGGTCGACGACCTGGCTGTGCCCGGCCTGCTCGACCCCGCCGTGGGTGCCGGCCGAGCAGCAGGCGAGCACATAGGCCTGGTTCTCTACGGCGCGGGCGCGGGCCAGCAGGGTCCAGTGCGCGCGGCGGCGGGCGGGCCACCCGGCCGGTACGACGAGGAGCGTGGCGCCCGCGTCCGTCAGCTGACGGAACATCTCGGGGAAGCGGAGGTCGTAGCAGGTGGCCAGACCCGCGACCGCGTCCGGGAGTTCGACGGTCGCGATCTCGTCCCCGCCGCCCATCATCACGGCCTCGCCCTTGTCGAAGCCGAAGCGGTGGATCTTGCGGTAGGTGCGGCGCAGCGCGCCGTCGGGGCCGAAGACCAGGGAGGTGTTGTAGAGGGTGCCGTCTCCGGCCCGCTCGACGACGGAACCCGCGTGCAGCCAGACCCGCGCCGCGGCCGCCGCGGCCCCCATCGCCCGGGCCGTCGGGCCGTCCTCGGCGGGCTCGGCGTACGCGTCGAAGTCCTCGTACGCGAAGGCCCCAACCGGCCACAGCTCGGGCAGGACGACGAGGTCGGCACCGGCCTGCTCGCGGACGAGCCCGGCCACGCGTTCGCGGCGCGATCCGACCGACTCATGGGGGTTCACGTCGATCTGGAGCAACGAGGCGCGCACACTACCACCACCCTCGACATTCGAGTGTTCGATTCGCCCAGCAACGGGGCCTACGATTCAGTCCCGAAAGCACTGCCGGGGTGCCCGTGCGCAGCGTAACTTAACTGCCAGAGCAGAGGCTCGAGCACCCAGCCCGCGTCCAACCGCCCGAGGGGTCCCGTGACCGTCCATCCAAGTCTGCAGCCCTACATCGACGCCTGGACTCACTCCATCGAGGCGATATCCGAGCTGGTTTCACCGCTCGTCGAGGGCGAGTGGAACCACGCCACCGACTGCCCCGGCTGGTCGGTGCGCGACGTGGTCTCCCATGTCATCGGCGTCGACTGCGAAATGCTCGGCGATCCGCGCCCGATCCACACCCTGCCCCGCGACCTCTACCACGTGACGAACGAGCAGAAGCGCTACATGGAGGTCCCCGTCGACGTACGGCGGTGCCACACGGCACCGGAGATGACCTCGGAACTGGAGTACACGATCATCCGCCGCTCGCGGCAGCTGCGGAACGAGACGCGCGACCCCGGTACGAAGGTCCGCGGGCCGCTCGGTGTCGAGCAGACCCTCGAAGAGGCCCTGCAGTGGCGGGCGTTCGACGTCTGGGTCCATGAGCAGGACCTGCGCCGCGCGCTGGGCAAGCCGGGCAACCTCGACTCGCCGGGGGCGCTGGTCACCCGCGACTACCTGGTGGAAGCCCTGCCGGAGGTCGTCGCCAAGGACGCGGCCGCGCCCGCGAATTCGGCGGTGGTCTTCGATGTGCACGGCCCGCTGGAGTTCATGCGCACGGTCCGGGTGGACGCCGAGGGGAAGGGGTCGGTCAACGGCAGCCCGTCGCTGGGCCCGGCGGTGACGCTGACCCTGGACTGGGAGGCGTACGTGCTGCTGGCCTGTGGGCGCGGCAGGCGGGAGGCGCTGACGGAGCGGGTGAAGGTCGAGGGCGACCAGGCCCTGGCGCAGGCGATCATGAAGGAGTTCACCGTCACGCCGTAGTCCACGCCGTAGTCCACGCCCTGACCCGCGCCGCTGCCCGGACGCCCCGCCGGGCGGCCTGTCGCGGCGCGATGTTGTGGTTCAGGCGGAAGAGGTTGCCGGGGTTGTAGCGGCGCTCGACCTCGGCAGGCGGTCGTAGTTCCGGCGGTAGTTGACGCGGACGCGGTCCCGGTCGTCGTGGTCCATGAAGTTGACGTAGCCGCCCTCCGCGGAGTGCGGCCGGAGGGCGGCGGGGTAGCCGCGCACCCAGTCGCCGACCGCCCCCTCCTCCGCCTCCGTCCAGGCGAGGTAGCAGTGCTCGGCTCACTCGGGCTCGCCGCCGAGGTGCTGTCGGGCCCGGCGCAGCCACCAGGCCGGCAGCGGCCGTACGTCCCGCCGGCCGGTCCTCGTGGAAGAGCAGCCGGGCCGCGTACCCGGCCCTCCGGTCGTCCACCGCCGCGGCATAGCGGAGTACGCCTTCATGTGCGCGGTGAGCTCAGCCACGCGCGGCTCCCTTCTCGCGCTCCGCGGGCGGGGCTGCCTCTGTGCCCAGGAGTAGGAGCCGAAAAAACGCCTCGGGGCCCCTGCCCGACCGACAGGGGCCCCGAAGCGGGCGGCGCGGCGTGCGCGCCGAGTTCAGCGGCTTTTCGCTCTAGAACGCGGCCTCGTCCAGCTCCATCAGGGACTGGTCGATGGTCTCGGCCAGGCCCCGCTGCACGGAGACGCCCGGCAGGACGTTGTGCGCGAAGAACTTCGCCGCGGCGATCTTGCCCTCGTAGAACGCCTTGTCCTTGGCCGAGGCGGAAGTGAGCTTCTCGCCCGCGATCGCGGCGCCCTTGAGCAGCAGGTAGCCGATCACGACGTCGCCGGAGGCCTGCAGCAGGCGGGTGGTGTTGAGCCCCACCTTGTAGATGGACTTGACGTCCTTCTCGGTGGCCGCGAGGTCGGTCAGCATCGCGCCGACGATCGCCTCCAGGTCCACCGCGGCCTTGGCCAGCTCGTCGCGGGCCCCGGCCAGGTCCTCGCCGCCGGTGGCGTCGGCCAGGAACTTCTTGATCTCCTCCGACAGGGTGGTCAGCGCCTGGCCCTGGTCGCGGACGATCTTCCGGAAGAAGAAGTCCTGGCCCTGGATGGCGGTGGTGCCCTCGTAGAGGGTGTCGATCTTGGCGTCCCGGATGTACTGCTCGATCGGGTACTCCTGCAGGTAGCCGGAGCCGCCGAAGGTCTGCAGCGACTGGGCCAGCTGCTCGTACGACTTCTCGGAGCCGTAGCCCTTCACGATCGGCAGGAGCAGGTCATTGAGGCGGTTCGCGGCGGAGGCGTCCTCGCCCGCGGCCTCCTTGATCAGGATCTCGTCCTGGACGGAGGCGGTGTAGAGGACGAGGGCGCGCATGCCCTCGGCGTACGCCTTCTGCGTCATCAGCGAGCGGCGCACGTCGGGGTGGTGGGTGATGGTGACGCGCGGCGCGGTCTTGTCGGTGAAGTTCGCCAGGTCCGGGCCCTGCACGCGCTCCTTGGCGTACTCCAGCGCGTTCAGGTAGCCGGTCGAGAGGGTGGCGATGGCCTTCGTGCCGACCATCATCCGCGCGAACTCGATGATCTTGAACATCTGGCGGATGCCGTCGTGCTTCTCGCCGAGCAGCCAGCCCTTGGCCGGGTGGCGGTCGCCGAAGGTCATCTCGCAGGTGTTGGAGGCCTTGAGGCCCATCTTGTGCTCGACGTTGGTGGCGTAGACGCCGTTGCGCTCGCCGAGCTCGCCGGTCTCCCAGTCGAAGTCGTACTTCGGCACGATGAAGAGGGAGAGGCCCTTGGTGCCGGGGCCGTGGCCCTCGGGGCGCGCGAGCACGAAGTGAATGATGTTCTCGGACATGTCGTGCTCACCGGAGGTGATGAAGCGCTTCACGCCCTCGATGTGCCAGGAGCCGTCCTCCTGCTGCACGGCCTTGGTACGGCCGGCGCCGACGTCCGAGCCGGCGTCCGGCTCGGTCAGCACCATGGTGGAGCCCCACTGCCGCTCGACCATGCGCTGGGCTATCGCGTGCTGCTCCTCGGTGCCCTCGTCGTGGAGCACACCCGCGAAGGCCGGCCCCGAGGCGTACATCCACACGGCCGGGTTCGAGCCGAGGATCGTCTCGGCGAAGGCCCAGAGGAGCGAGCGCGGGGCGGCGGTGCCGCCGATGGCCTCCGGGATGCCCAGACGCCACCACTCGGCGTCCATGTACGCCTGGTAGCTCTTCTTGAAACTGTCGGGGACAGGCGCGGTGTTGGTGTCGGGGTCGAAGACCGGCGGGTTGCGGTCGGCGTCGGTGAAGGAGTCGGCCAGCTCGTTCTCCGCGAGCCGGGCGATCTCGGAGAGAACGCTCTTGGCGGTCTCGACATCCATCTCCTCGAACGGGCCGGTGCCGTAGACGGCGTCGCGGCCGAGCACCTCGAAGAGGTTGAACTCGATGTCGCGGAGATTCGACTTGTAGTGCCCCATGGCGACGGCTCCGTTAGGGATCAGGGAGGCGGGTTCCTCATATGCAACCAGCAGATGCCTACGATGATGCTACCGGCCGGTAATAAGAATCAACCCCATCGGGGCATCTGTGACGAGGCTCTAATCTTCGGGTGGGTGTCAGTCTGCCCTCCTGGACCGCTTCCCGTCGTGGGTGGGGACGGGCGTGGTCCCGTCCGGGCGGGCATCCGGGATGCGTACGGCGTACGCCGTGTAAGCCGTTGCCGGCCCGCTGGACGGCGAGCGCACGCCCGTCGCCGCGGACCACGGTTTCGCACGGAACGAGCCCGCGCAGCGGAGGGCGGTGCCCAAGTACCTCCAAGTCGCCGAAGACATCGTGAACCAGATTCGGGTGGGCGCTCTCAAAACTGGACAGCAGGTACCCAGCGAGAGTGAGTTGATGGCCCGCTACGCAGACCTGTCCGCGGTGCCTCGGCCGGCGCAAGGTGCGGGGACGGCGGTATGTCTGCACGAACAGCAACGGTGACCTGGTGTTGAACCGGGACGCGGTGGGCGGGGTGAATATCCACACTCTGGCCGTCAACGACGGGAAAACTGTTCCCGGTTCCACCCGGAACGGATTTCCGGGTGAAGTATCTACGGGCCCAACCCGGCTGGTCACCAGGCCAGCGGGCACGCCACGGCTTCCATCAGCAGGCGCAGGCCCGCGCCGGTGGAAGCCGTCGGTGCGAAGCACGGAGTAGTGCCCGGAACCGGGCCCCCTGGACCGGTGAATCCGCAGGTCCAGGCGTTGCTGTCACCCGCCGCCAGGGGGACGTCGTGGACTCTGACGGCGGTGCCGCCACCTCGCCGGATGCCGGCAGGGCGTGTGCCCGTGCCGCCTGAGGATCTCGGGAAGACAGAAGCTCCGGCTCACTCGGAGAGGTTCACTCAGTACTCTTGCGGACATGTACGGCTACGACCAGACCGCGGGCGCGGGTCAGCAGTACGCCGCGCCGCCGCCCCCGCAGCAGCATCAGGCGCCCGGCGGCTACGGTGAGCAGCCGCTCTACCCGGAGCCCTCGCCGCCGTCGCTCGCCGACGCGGTGCGGGCGTTCACCACCGGCTCGATGTCGGCGGAGGACTTCCAGCAGATCTTCTCGACGTCGAAGGTCTACTGCCCGCGGGGCGAGGGCCCGGGCTTTCTGGCGCTGCACAACACCCAGCAGCCGGTGATCCCGATGTTCACCTCGCTGAAGGAGCTGCGGCGCTACGCGGGCAAGGAGTCGAAGTACTTCGTGATCACGGGCGCCGAGGTGCTGGACCTGCTGCCGACCGGGTACGGGTTCGTGCTCGACATGGAGGGCGAGCACCGGATGGTCTTCGATGCGAAGGCCGTGGAGCAGATGGTCGACTTCGCGATGCGGCGCATGTATGGCTAGCAGCCCGCCCCGGGCTGGTCGAGTAAGCCCCCACCGCCATGGCGGTGGGGGCTTACTCATGCCCGCGAACATGCCTGGGGAATACGGCGCCTTGCGTGGACGTTAAGCGTTCAACTAAATTACTCGCGAGAGGCCAGGAGGCGGCCATGCCCGCAGTGACTGTCGAGAACCCGCTGACCCTGCCGCGCGTCACCGCCCCGGCCGGGTCCGAGCCGCGTGCCGTGCTCGCCGTCGCCACGGCGCCGAGCGGTCTCGAGGGCGAGGGCTTCCCGGTGCGCCGGGCCTTCGCCGGCATCGACTACCGCTACCTCGACCCGTTCATCATGATGGACCAGATGGGCGAGGTGGAGTACGCGCCCGGGGAGCCGAAGGGAACCCCGTGGCACCCGCACCGCGGCTTCGAGACCGTCACGTATCTGATCGACGGCACCTTCGTGCACCAGGACTCGCACGGCGGCGGCGGAGTCATCAACGGCGGCGACACACAGTGGATGACGGCCGGGTCCGGGCTGTTGCACATCGAGGCCCCGCCGGAGTCGCTCGTCGTGAGCGGCGGCCTCTTCCACGGGCTGCAGCTGTGGGTGAACCTGCCGCGCAAGGACAAGATGATCCCGCCGAAGTACCAGGACATCGCCGGTGGTCAGGTCAAGCTGCTGGCGTCGTCGGACGGCGGGGCGCTGCTGCGGCTGATCGCCGGTGACATCGAGGGCCACAGCGGGCCCGGTTCGACGCACACGCCGATCACGATGATCCACGCCTCGGTCAGCCCGGGCGCGGAGCTGACGCTGCCGTGGCGGGCGGAGTTCAACGCGCTGGCGTACGGGCTGGCCGGGCGCGGTACGGCCGGTGCCGGCGGTGCGGGCGCGGAGGGGCGGCCCTTCCGCACGGGGCAGGCGGTCGTCTTCGGGCACGGCGAGTCGCTGACGGTGCGGGCGGACGAGTCGCAGGAGTCGCGGAGCCCGAACCTTGAGGTGGTGCTGCTGGGTGGCCTGCCGATACGTGAGCCGATGATGCAGTACGGGCCGTTCGTCATGAACACGCATGCCGAACTGGCGCAGGCCTTCGAGGACTTCCAGGCGGGCCGCCTGGGCGTCATCCCGACCCACTCCTAGCGCCTGGCCCGGGGCCGGGCGCAGTCCAACCGGCCACCGGCCGGTGGACGCGTACGAAACGGGGGCGCCCCGGCGGGGGGCTGGCGCATCGTGACCGGGTGCGGCCCGGTGGCCGGGTGTGCCCACCCTCCCCCATAGCCTGAACGGCATGGGGGGCACCCCCCATCGCCCCCGCGGAACGACTGCCCACACCCGGGTGGCCCTGTCCGGGGGGCGCGGCCCCCAGTCGGCTGGTGCGCTGGGGCCGTGAGCGATCGCGAGCCGCCGCTGTTGCCGCGCGGGGCGCGCCGCACGGCGGCCTGGTGCGGCGTCGCCCTGCTCGTCGCCGGTGTCGCCGCCGCGACCATCTGGCTCTGCGTGGAACTCGAGGCCGCCGTCACCCCCATCCTGCTGGCCATGCTCGGCACCGCGCTCCTCGGACCGCTCAACCGCAGGCTGCTCACGCTGAGGCTCAACCGCTCGCTGGCCGCCGGCCTCACCTGCGTGGCGCTGATCGCGGTCGTCGGCGGCGCCGTCTACATCGTGGTCGGCGCGCTGGCCGACAGCGGCGACCAGATCATCGCGTCGCTCAGGGACGCGGCCAAGGGCGTCGCGGACCACTTCGGCGCCGCGGGCACCTCGCTCGACGACCTCGCCTCCAACGCCAAGGACCTGATCGGCAGGTTCGGCGGCACGGCGGCGTCCGGGCTGATCACCGGCGTCAGCGTCGTCGGGCACCTGATCGCCGACGCCGTACTCGCGCTCTTCCTCACCTTCTTCTTCCTGCGCGACGGGCACCGCGCGGCCGCGATGCTGCACGGGGTCGCGCCGCGCGGCGGCGGTCCGCAGCTGGAGGCCATGGCGCGGCGGGCGTTCCGTGCGGTCGAGGGGTTCATGCGCGGGACGACGTTCATCGCGCTCATCGACGCGATCTTCATCACCGTCGGGCTGCTGATCCTGCGGGTTCCGGGCGCCGTCGGGCTCGGGGCGCTGGTGTTCGTCGGCGCGTACATCCCGTACCTCGGCGCGTTCATCTCCGGCACGGCCGCCATCCTGGTGGCGCTGGCCGACCGCGGCTTCGCGGTCGCGCTGTGGGTGCTGGGCGTGGTGCTCGCGGTGCAGGTGCTCGAGGGGCACGTGCTGCAGCCGATGATCCAGAGCCGGGTGGTCCGGATGCACCCGGCGATGGTGATGATCGCGATCACGGCGGGTGCGAGCATCGCGGGGGTCCTCGGGATGCTGCTCGCGGTGCCGCTGTCCGCGGCTGCCTTCGGGGTGATCTCCGAGCTCCGGGCCCGTTACGCGGCCGGTTCCTCCCCCTCGAGTTCCCCGCCCCCGGGACCCGGACCCGACTCCGGACCGGCATCCGGACCCGACACCGGCCCCGACTCGTAGAGCTCGAACCAGATGCACTTGCCCTCGCCCCGCGGGTCCACGCCCCACGCTTCGGCGAGCATCTCCATCAGCACGAGACCGCGCCCGGAGGAGGCCATCTCGCCGGGGCTGCGCCGGTGCGGCAGCTCGTCGCTGGCGTCGGCGACATCGACGCGCAGCCGCCGCGCGCCGCGCGCGCCGACGAGCTCGGCGATGATCAGTGCGTCTCCGTCGGTGTGCAGCAGTACGTTGCTCGCCATCTCGGAGATCATCAGGACGGCCGAGTCGATCTGCTCGTCGTCGGCCCAGTCGTGCAGCAGTTCCCGCAGCTGCTGCCGTACGAGCGCGACCTGCTCGGGCGCCGCCTGCGGGACGGACAGGACCGTACGGCGGATCGGCCGCGGCGCCTTGCCCTCGGCGGGGTGACAGCCGCCGGCGGGCGCGTTGCGGCGGAGCAGCAGCAGCGCGATGTCGTCCTCGCGGCGGTCGGCGAGCGGCCCGGTCATGTGGTGCGAGGTCGGCCCGTGCACGGCCTGGACCAGCGCGTCGGCCAGCGACTCCATGTCGCCCGAGTGCTTCTCGACGGTCTCGCGCAGCCGCTGCCAGCCGGTCTCGAGGTCGTGGCCGCCGGTCTCGATCAGTCCGTCAGTGCAGACCATCATCAGCTCGCCGGGCTCCAGCGCCAGCCGGGTCGTCGGGTAGTCGCTGTCCGGGTCGATGCCCAGCGGCAGCCCGCCCGCGGTGGGCCGGAGCAGCATGGTCCCGTCGCTCATCCGGGTGGCGATGTCGGGGTGTCCTGCGCGCGCGATGTCCAGGGTGCCGGTCTCCGGGTCCACCTCGATGTAGAGGCAGGTGGCGAAGCGGGGGTCGCCCGCGCTCGCGCTCTCGCCGTCGGGCCACTGCTCGGCGAGTCCGGCGAGGAAGCGCGAGGCGCGGGAGAGGACCGCGTCGGGGTGGTGGCCTTCGGCGGCGTATGCGCGCAGGGCGATCCGCAGCTGGCCCATGAGACCGGCCGCCCGTACGTCGTGCCCCTGGACGTCGCCGATGACCAGGGCTATGCGGCCGGACGGCAGCGGGATCATGTCGTACCAGTCGCCGCCGACCTGGAGGCCGCCGCCGGTCGGTACGTACCGCGCGGCCACCGTCATGCCGGGGATGTTCGGCTGGACGGTGGGCATCATGCTGCGCTGCAGCCCGGTGGTCAGCTCGCGCTCGGACTCCTGGACGCTGGCGCGGGAGAGGGCCTGGGCGAGCATCCGGGCGACCGTGGTGAGGACCGAGCGCTCGTCGGGTGTGAAGGCGACGGGGTAGCTGAAGGCGGCCATCCACGCGCCCATGGTGCGGCCGCCGACGATCAGCGGCAGGAAGGCCCAGGACTTGCGGTGGAAGCGGGCGGCCAGCGGCCAGGTGGAGGGGAAGCGGCTCTGGTAGTCCTCGGGGCTGGGGAGGTAGATCGCGCGGCCGTTCCGTATGACCTCCGCGGCCGGGTACTCGGTGTCCAGCGACATGTGGAGAAAGGGGCCTTCGTCGCCGTCCTGGTAGCCGTGGTACCCGATGATCTTCAGCCGGTCGCCCTCGACCCCGAAGACGGCGAGCCCGTCCGGCGAGAAGCCGGGCATCGAGAGCGTGGCGGCCACGCGCAGCACCTCGGAGGTGGAGCGGGCCTCGGCGAGTGCCCGGCCCGCGTCGAGCAGGAAGGCCTCGCGGGAGCGCCGCCAGTCGCCGGTGACCCGGCTGTGCACGGCCGCGGCGGTGCCGGGCTGCGGCTCCGGGACCTCCTGAAGCGTGCCGGTCATCTCGTAGTCGTCGCCGCGCAGGTACTGGCGGGAGCGGCTGCGGACGATCCGCAGGACCTTGCCGTCGTCCGACATGATCCGCAGCCGGGCCTCGGCGAGGGTTCCCTCGGCGACCGCCAGGTTGATCACGCCCTGGATCTCGACCCAGTCGACGGGGTGGAAGCGGGAGCGTACGGCGGATTCGGTCAGGGTGACGGGCACCGCGGGCAGGCCCAGCAGCCGGGCGGCCTCGGCATCCAGGGTCACTTCCCCCGAAGCGCTGTCCCATCGCCAGAGGCCGGTCGCGATGGAGGCCAGGACATCCTCGGTGCGCATTGCACCACATTATGGTGCTTTCTCCGGCTTTGACGACCGGCCGGACGCCGGGGGGTGCGCAGGAGGCGCCCGGGCGCCTCGACGGGGGCCCCTCCGCGCCGGGGGACCGCGGGCGACGGCCGACCGGACGGTGGGCGGGGCGACGGAGGCGTGCCGGTACCCTTGCACAAGTCCCTGCCGTGTGCTGCCCAGCGCTCACCCCAGGGCCCACGACCCCGACCAGACGACTTGGATGAACGATGCATCGGTACCGGTCCCACACCTGCGGCGAGCTCCGTGCCGCTGACGTCGACGCCGACGTACGGCTCAGCGGCTGGCTGCACAACAGGCGGAACCTGGGCGGCATCCTCTTCATCGATCTCCGGGACCACTACGGCCTGGTCCAGCTCGTCGTACGTCCTGACAGCCCGGTCAACGAGAAGCTCAGCCACCTCCCCAAGGAGACCGTCCTCCGGGTCGACGGCAAGGTCCTGGCCCGCGGCGCCGAGAACGTGAACCCCGAGCTGCCGACCGGCGACATCGAGGTCGAGGTCGGCGACGTCGAGGTGCTCGGCACGGCAGAGCCGCTGCCCTTCACCGTCTTTCCCGAGGACGGCGTGAACGAGGAGCGGCGTCTCGAATACCGCTTCCTCGACCTGCGCCGCGAGCGCATGCACCGCAACATCATGCTGCGCACCGCCGTCACCTCCGCCATCCGGCAGAAGATGACCGCGCTCGGCTTCAACGAGATGGCGACCCCGATCCTGTCCGCGACCTCGCCCGAGGGCGCGCGCGACTTCCTGGTCCCCTCCCGGCTGCACGCGGGCAAGTTCTACGCGCTGCCGCAGGCCCCGCAGCAGTTCAAGCAGCTGTTGATGATCGCGGGCTTCGACCGCTACTTCCAGATCGCGCCCTGTTTCCGCGACGAGGACGCCCGCGCCGACCGCTCGCCCGGCGAGTTCTACCAGCTCGACGTGGAGATGAGCTTCGTCGAGCAGGAGGACGTCTTCCAGGTCATCGAGAAGGTCATGACCGATCTCTTCGAGGAGTTCGGCAACGGCCGCCACGTCACCTCGCCGTTCCCGCGCGTCCCGTTCCGCGAGGCGATGCGGAAGTACGGCACGGACAAGCCCGACCTGCGGGCGCAGCTCGAGCTCGTCGACGTCTCGCACGTGTTCGCGGACAGCGGCTTCAAGGCCTTCGCGGGCAAGCACGTACGGGCCCTCGCGGTGCCGGACACGGCGGACCAGCCGCGGAAGTTCTTCGACCAGCTGGGCGAGTTCGCGGTCCAGCAGGGCGCGCAGGGTCTGGCGTGGGTTCGTATCGGCGAGGAGAACAAGCTCACCGGGCCGATCGCCAAGTTCCTCACCGAGGCCGACGTCGAGAAGCTGGCCGCCGAGGTCGGCGGCAAGCCGGGCACGGCGGTCTTCTTCGGTGCGGGAGAGTTCGACGAGGTCTCCAAGATCATGAGCGCGGTCCGGGTCGAGGCGGCGCGCCGGGCCGGGCAGTTCGAGGAGAACGTCTTCCGCTTCTGCTGGATCGTCGACTTCCCGATGTTCGAGCGGAACGAGGAGACCGGCGAGATCGAGTTCTCGCACAACCCGTTCTCCATGCCGCAGGGCGGCCTCGAGGCGCTCCGCACCAAGGACCCGCTGTCCATTCTGGCCTGGCAGTACGACATCGTCTGCAACGGCGTCGAGCTGTCCTCGGGCGCGATCCGGAACCATGAGCCGGAGGTCATGTACGAGGCGTTCCGGATCGCCGGTTACGCGAAGGAGGAGGTCGAGCGCGAGTTCGGCGGCATGCTCCGCGCCTTCCACTTCGGCGCCCCGCCGCACGGCGGCATCGCTCCCGGCGTGGACCGCATCGTCATGCTCCTGGCCGACGAGCCGAACATCCGGGAGACGATCGCCTTCCCGCTCAACGGGAACGCGCAGGATCTGCTGATGGGTGCGCCGAGCGAGGTTGACGAGGCCCGCCTGAAGGAGCTCCACCTGAGCATCTACAAGGGCCCGGCCAAGCCGACGCCGTACAAGCCGACCAAGTGACCCGGTGGTGGGCATTCGTTCCGCGGCATCGCCCCGCGGAACGAATGCCCACACCCCTTACGCGCCCTCGGCGCCGAAGCGGTCGCGGTAGGACTCCAGGTCCTCCTCCGTGATCTTCGCGAAGAGCACGGGCGGCACGGTGAAAGCGGTCCCGGCCGGTACGGAGGACAGCGCGCGGGCCTGCTCGCCGGTGACCCAGCTCGCGTCGTCCGACGCGAGCTGGAACGCCGACCGCATGGCCTTGGCGGACGCCGGGATAAACGGCTCGGACACCACCGCGTAAAGATGGATCAGGTTCATCGCCGTGCGCAGCGTCAGCGCCGCGCCCTCCTGGTCGGTCTTGATCTCCAGCCAGGGGGCCTTCTCCTCCAGGTACGCGTTACCCGCGCTCCACAGGGCGCGCAGCGCGGCCGCGGCCTTGCGGAACTGGAGGGCCTCCATGTGCGATTCGTACTCGGCCAGCAGCCGCGCGATCTCCTCGCCCAGCCGCGCCTCCGCCTCTCCCGCCTCCTTGCCCGCGGGGACGGTGTCGCCGAAGCGCTTGCGCGAGAAGGACAGCACGCGGTTGACGAAGTTGCCGAGAGTGTCCGCGAGGTCCTTGTTGACCACGGACGAGAACAGCTCCCAGGAGAAGGAGGTGTCGTCCGACTCCGGCGCGTTCGCCATGAGGAAGTAGCGCCAGTAGTCGGCCGGCAGCAGTTCGAGCGCCGCGTCCGTGAAGATGCCGCGCTTCTGGGAGGTGGAGAACTTCCCGCCGTAGTAGTTCAGCCAGTTGAAGGCCTTGACGTAGTCGACCTTCTTCCACGGCTCGCGGGTGCCGAGCAGCATGGCCGGGAACATCACCGTGTGGAACGGGACGTTGTCCTTCGCCATGAACTCCGTGTAGCGGACGTCGTCGGCGCCGTACCACCACGATTTCCAGTCGCGGCTGCCCGGGTCGGCGTCCGCCCACTCCTTCGTCGCGCCGATGTACTCGATGGGCGCGTCGAACCAGACGTAGAAGACCTTGCCCTCGGCCGCGAGCTCCGGCCAGGTGTCCGCCGGGACCGGCACGCCCCACTCCAGGTCGCGGGTGATCGCCCGGTCGTTGAGGCCCTCCGTCAGCCACTTGTGGGCAATGGAGGAGGCCAGCGTCGGCCACTCCTTGCTGCCGTTGCCGTCCAGCCAGTCCTCGACCTCGCGCTGCAGCTTCGACTGGAGGAGGAAGAGGTGCTTGGTCTCGCGGACCTCGAGGTCACTGCTGCCGCTGACGGCGGAGCGGGCGTCGATCAGGTCGGTCGGGTCGAGGACGCGGGTGCAGTTCTCGCACTGGTCGCCGCGCGCCTTGTCGTAGCCGCAGTGCGGGCAGGTGCCCACGATGTAGCGGTCCGGGAGGAAGCGGTCGTCCGCGATCGAGAAGACCTGACGGATGGAGCGCTCCTCGATGAAACCGTTCTCCTTGAGGCTGCGGGCGATGCGCTGGGTGATCTCGACGTTCTCCGGGGACGAGCTGCGGCCGAAGTAGTCGAAGGACAGCTCGAAGCCGTCGTAGATCGCCTTCTGCAGGTCGTGCTGCTCGGCACAGTACGTGTCGACGGGGAGCCCGGCCTCCTTGGCGGCCAGCTCGGCCGGGGTGCCGTGCTCGTCGGTGGCGCAGATGTACAGCACGTCGTGGCCCCGCTGGCGGAGGTAGCGGGAGTAGACGTCGGCCGGGAGCATGGACCCCACCATGTTGCCCAGGTGCTTGATCCCGTTGATGTACGGAAGGGCGCTGGTGATGAGGTGTCGAGCCATTGCCGGCTGCTCCCAAGTCGTTACGCGGAGTGAGTTTTTGATCTACAGGCTGTCAATATCGTACTTGACAGCAAGGGGCCGCCCGCGCGGCCTTTTCTCGCGCGGGCGGCCCCTTGTGTACGGCGGCCTGCTGTAGTGGGTGCGGCTGCCGCGGGGGTTGTCGCGGGTCAGCCGATGATGCCGGCCTCCCGGGCGCGGGCCAGCCACCCGGGGAACTCGGCCGTCAGCTGCGCGTACAGCTTGTCGTCGGCGAGCAGGAGCGGGTCGAGGCCGGCGTGGAAGAAGGCGGCGTTGTCAACCGCGCGGCGCTCGGGGACGGTGAGGGCGTCCAACTTCCTGAGGAAGTCGAAGCCCTTCGCCTCGGGGTCACCGAATCCGACGAACTGCCAGAAGAGGGGCAGCTTCGCCGCCTCGCAGAGGGCCTTCTCGGCGGCGGGCTTGGAGGTGGGGGCGCCGTCGGTCTGGAAGATGACGAAGGCGGGGTCGGTGGAGCCGGACTTCTCGTAGTGCTCGACGACGGCTTCGATGGCGCGGTGGTAGTTCGTACGGCCCATGTGGCCGAGGTCGGCGTGCAGCGCCTCGATCCGGCCCTCGTACGCGTCGAGGGCGAGGTCGGCGGTGCCGTCGACGTCGGTGGAGAAGAAGACGACGGGGACGGTGGCGTTGGGGTTGTCGTTGCCGTCGCTGTCGCCCTTGCCGCTGCCGCCGAGGGCCGCGGAGAGTGCGAGCGCCTGCTCGGCGAGGTGCTGGACGGTGCCGTCCTTGTAGTACCGCCGCATCGACCCGGACCGGTCGAGCACGAGATACACGACGGCGCGCTCCCCGGCGATCCCCTGCGCCTCAACGGCGCCGGCGGCGGCCTCGCGGAGCTCGACGAGCCCGGGCGCAACCGCCTCGACCTCGGCCGGCGACATCGCGGCGGCGGGCTGGGTGGTGGCGGCCTCGGCCGCCGGGGCGGCGGCCGGCGGCTCGGCCGCGGGTTCGCCTGCGGCGGGCTGGGCGGTGGTGGTTGCGTCGGCCAGGGCGGCCGCCAGTGGCTCGGGCGCGGGGGCGGTTTCGGGCGCGGTGGCTGCCGGTTCGGTGGCGGTGGGCGTGCGCGCCTCTGCCGCGATGGCGGGCTCTGCGTCGGCGGGTTCGCCCGCTCCGGCCGTCGCCGGCTCCGTGTCAGCCGTGGTGCGGGGCCGGCTCGAGGGCTCGGCGATCATCTCGGGGATCGGCGCGTCGGCGTCCTCGGCAGCGGCCGCGGGCGCCTCGTCCGAGAGGTGCTCGGGCTGCTGCGGGATCTCGCCCGTGCTCGCCGGTGCGGGGTCCTCCGGGAGCGATTCGGCCTGGGGCGGGACTGCCGGGGTCTCCGGTCCGGCGAGGGCCGGGGCCGCCGCGGGGTCCGACGAGTCCGCGTCCCGCTCCGTCGCGTCCCGCTCCGTCGCCGACGCCTGGGCCGGGACCGTCGTGGGCGAGGGCTCCTCGGTCGCCTTGGCCTGAGCGGGGACGGCCGCCTCCGGTCGCCGATCGTCCGTGGCCTCGGGCTCCGGCTCGTCGGACGCCGCCTGCGCCGGGACCGCGATGGTCGGGCCCTGCGCCTCTCCGGCGTCGCTGAACTCGTCCGTCGACTTCGGCCGCGGCTCCGGCTCGGAAGCCGAGGTCCGGCCCGCGTCCCGTTCGGCCGCGGTGTCGTCCGTGTTCTTCGCCGGGTCCGGCTTCGGGGCGACCGGCTTGGCCGCCGCCGCGTCGAAGGCGGCGAGCAGCGTCGCCGCCTCGGCCCTCGCCTCGGCCTCCGGCTCCTTCGCGGGCTTCCGCCCCGCGTCGGCCGCGGCCGACTGGGACGGGACCGGCGCAGCGGCCGGCGCGGGCTCTTCCGCCGGGCCGGATGCGACCGCATCCGGTTCGGCGACGCGTGCCTCCGGCACGGTCGGTTCGTCCCGGTCCGCCCGCGACCGGCCGAATACATTCCGCAGCAGACTCCGAATGCCCATGGGAGAGGTCCTTCACATGTATCGGTGCGATGAATGTCCGAGGTGCGGGAATCGTCCCCTACCGGCACGGACACGTAAGGCTACTGAGAGAGTTCCAGCCGGGCGCGCGTGGCCTCCGTAAATAGCCGGGCGAGTCGCTCGCCGTCCGCGTTGCCCGGCGCGAAGACGCCCGTAGGCTCGGCCCGTACGACCAGAACGTCGTGCGCGTCGATCACGGGCGACACGCCGCGGGACTCCACCGTGTCCCACCAGGCGTCGAGGTTCCGGCCGAACCAACCGGGCAGGCCGCACGGCTCCGCGACCGCGTCCCAGAAGGCGTCAAGGTCCGCCAGGTCGCGGCCGCGGAGATCGACCACCAAGTCATCGGCCATGGGCCCGGATGCTAGTGCCTCGCCTCCGGGGCGTCCGGGAGGCAGCGGGGCCTGTCGCCGCCCGCGGCGGTGGCCTGTCGCCCCTTGCGGCGGTGGCCTGTCGCCCGCTGCGGCGGGTGGCCTGCCGCCACCCGCCGAGGGGCCTCGCCGCAGCCCGCTGCGCACTCCGGGCGCCAGCGTCCCCAACTCCCCTGCAAAAATTGAAACTTAAGCAGTCCGCCTGGGATTCATCCTTCGTTCACCTGGAGTCCGCCGCCCGGCGCATCTACGCCCATAGCGTCGCCGCGGACATATTCCGACATCATGTCGGCGCCGGCTGCGCCGGTTGAGTGCCCATCAGAGCTCATACGGAGGGGAAGACGTGCGCAGACTGCTGCCGCTGATCAGCTCGCACCCGGGCGGACGTTCCGCGATGACCTGCCGCTACCGCTGCGGCGACGCTTGCTTCCACGAGGTTCCCAACACCAGCGACAACGCCTACGTCGGCGATGTCATAGCCGGTGCCCTCTCGCGCCGCAACGTGCTGCGCGCCAGTGCCGTCGTGACGGTGGCCGCCGCGACCGGTGCCACCGCGGTCGGCCAGGCCCCGCAGGCCGCGGCCGCCGTCCCCGGGGCCGCGCCCGCCGAGCAGGGCTCCGCCTCGTACGGCAGGCCTGCGCGCGGGCTGCGCTTCCCCCCGGTCGCGCCCAACACCACCGACGCCGTCACCGTCCCCGAGGGCTACGCCCAGAATGTCGTCATCCGCTGGGGCGAACCGATTCTGCGCGGCGCGCCCGCCTTCGACCCGGACAAGCAGTCGGCCAAGGCGCAGGCCGGACAGTTCGGCTACAACAACGACTTCCTCAGCCTGCTGCCGCTGCGGAGCGAGCCCGGCCGCCAGGTGCTCGTGGCCAACCACGAGTACACGGACGAGATCCTGATGTTCAAGGGGTACGACCCCGCGAACCCCACCCGCGAGCAGGCCGAGATCGCCTGGGCCGCGCACGGCCTGTCCGTCGTGGTCGTCCAGGGGGACGGGGAGAGCGGAAAGCTCACGGCCGTCACCCGGCACCGCCTCAACCGCCGCCTCACCGCGACCAGCGAGTTCCGGCTCACCGGCCCCGCCGCGGGCAGCGCCCTGCTGAAGACCTCCGCCGACCCGACCGGCACCAAGGTCCTCGGCACCCTCAACAACTGTGCGGGCGGCACCACCCCGTGGGGCACGACCCTGCACGGCGAGGAGAACTTCAACCAGTACTTCGCCAACGGCAGCTCCGCCACCGACAAGCGGTACGGCCTCTCCACCGGCGCCAGCGAGCGCAAGTGGGAGCGTTTCGACAAGCGCTTCGACGCCGCGCAGGAGCCGAACGAGTCCCACCGCTTCGGCTGGGTCGTCGAACTCGACCCGTACGACCCGGAGTCGACGCCCCGCAAGCGCACCGCGCTCGGCCGCTTCAAGCACGAGGCCGCGCAGCCCCGGCTGACCGCCGACGGCCGGCCCGTCGTCTACATGGGCGACGACGAGCGCTTCGACTACTTCTACAAGTTCGTCTCGTCGAAGCGGATGATCAAGGGTACGAGCCGGGCCGCGCGCGAGCACAACCTCACGCTGCTCGACGAGGGCACGCTCTACGTCGCCAAGCTGACCGGGGACAGCCCGGCGAGCGAGATCGACGGCACCGGGAAGCTGCCGGTGGACGGCGAGTTCGACGGCAGCGGCGAGTGGATCCCGCTGGCCGGCGGGGACAAGTCCTTCGTCGAGGGCATGACCGCCGAGGAGGTCTACGTCTTCACCCGGCTCGCCGCCGACAAGGTGGGCGCCACGAAGATGGACCGCCCCGAGGACGTCGAGCCCAGCCCGCGCACCGGCCGCGTCTACGTCGCGCTGACCAACAACACCGACCGCGGAAAGCCCGGCAAGGCGGGTGCGGACGAGGCCAACCCGCGCAACCTCAACAAGCACGGCCAGATCCTGGAGCTGGCCGAGCACGGGGACGATCCCACCTCGGACCGCTTCGCCTGGCGTCTCTTCCTGGTCGCCGGTGACCCGAACGACCCGGGCACGTACTTCGCGGGCTTCCCGAAGGACCAGGTCAGCCCGATCTCCTGCCCGGACAACGTCACGTTCGACCCGCACGGCAACCTGTGGATCTCGACGGACGGGAACGCGCTGGGCTCGCACGACGGGCTGTTCGGCGTCGCGACGGCGGGGCAGCGGCGCGGCGAGGTGAAGCAGTTCCTCACCGTTCCGAAGGGCGCGGAGACCTGCGGGCCGATCGTCCAGGCCCGGCGGGTGCTGGTGGCCGTGCAGCACCCGGGCGAGGTCGACGGCGCGAGCGTCGAGAAGCCGGCCTCGACCTGGCCGGACGGGGCGGGGAAGATCGTCCGGCCGTCGGTCGTCAGCGTCTGGCGCGAGGACGGCCGCGACATCGGCGTCTGAGCGGATGGTCGCGTGCCGCGGATGATTCGCGCCGCGGGACCACGGGGGCAGGGGGGCACGGGGGGCACGGGAGGCCCGTCTCGGTGAGACGGGTCTCCCGCGCTGTCTTTCCTCTCATCCCTCGGGCATCGCCGAGGAGTGGTGGTTGATGATCAGCCAGTTGCCCGCCTTCTTCTCGTAGACGAAGGTGTAGCGGGCGTCGACCGTGCGCTCGGAGCCGTTCTCTTCGGTCAGGGTGAAGCGGTAGGTGCCCGTGTCCACGGCGCTGTTTCCGTCGAGCACGCTGACGACCGAGCGCGTGATCCGGGCCTCGGGCTTCTGTGCGAGAAAGTGCTCGAAATAGTCCACGATTCCGGCGCGGTCGGTGCGGATCCGGTTGGACATGGTCGGGACCAGCACACCGTCCGGCGCGTAGCGGTCCGCCACGCGCTCGGGGTCGCCCGTGGCCAGGGCCGCCTGCCACAGGTCGAACTGGGCCCGTATCTCCTCGCTGCCGGGGTTTTGCGGGGCCTTCGCCGCGGCGTGGCCCGCCCGCGAATTCGGCGCGTGCGTGGTCGCGGCCGCGTAGGCGGCGGGTGCGGCGGCCATGAGGACGGCGGACGCGACGACCGCCGCGGCTTGGACCCTGATGTGATGACGTGGCATCAACCACTCCTGGAATGACGGGATTACGGGTAGATCAAAAGTGGGACCCTACCCGTGCAAAACCCGTCCAGGGATCACTCCCGGCCACCCTGCCAGGAGATCCGGCTACCGTCGGTAGCCGGTCGCCGCGCCCGTGACCGGCTCGGCCACCACTGCCGCTTCGGCTACTGCATTCCGGACAGACGGCGCTCGGCGGTGCGCAGCGAGCGGCCGCGGGGCGCCGGGGACCACGGGTCCGCGGACAGCCGCTCACCCGCCGTGGTCATCGTCCAGCGGCGCGCGGTGAGCTCCGGGTCGTCCAGCTCCTCGCGGGCGAAGGGCATGGCGACCGGGGCGCCCGGCAGAGCCCGTACGGCATACGGGACCACCGCCGTCTGCGCGTACGCGTTGCGCTGGACGTCCAGGTAGACCCGGCCCTTGCGGTCGGCCTTGCGCTGCTCGGTGGTGAGCCGGTCCGGGTGGCGGTCGGCCAGCAGGCGGGCCGCGCGCATGGCGAAGTCCCGTACGTCGTCGAACGGGGACTTGCGGTCCAGCGGGACCACGGCGTGCACACCGCTCGAGCCGGTCGTCATCAGCTGGACGGGCAGCCCGAGTTCGTCCAGCAGCCCGCACACCCGGCGGGCGGCCCACCGTACGTCCTCGAAGTCCGTGCCTTCGGAAGGGTCGAGGTCGAAGACGAGGCGGTCGGGGTGGTCGGGTGCGTCGGCGCGCGCGAGCCAGCGGTGCGGGGTGACGCACGCCTGGTCGGCGAGGTAGACGAGGGTGGCCGCGTCGTCGCATACGACGTGGGTGACGGTGCCGCCTTCCTTGGGGACCTCGGCGCGGTGGATCCAGTCGGGGAAGTAGTCCGGGATGTTCTTCTGGACCAGTCCCTGGTTTCCGATGCCGTCCGGGTGCCTGACCATCATCAGGGGGCGGTGGCGGAGGTGGGGGAGCATGCGCCGGGATGCGGCGCGGTAGTGCTCGGCGAGGTCGGCCTTGGTGAATCCGTCGTCGGGGAAGAGGACCTTGTCGGGGCGGTGGAGGGGGAGGGTTCGTCGGCCGACGCGGATGGTGCGCTGCTCACTCACCCCGGTTGAGTAGCCGCCCGCCGCCCGGCCAAACGCGTTGTGGGCATGCGTTCCGCGGGGCGATGGGGGCACCCCCATCGC
>NZ_JBQQBY010000015.1:0-182784 GCF_052246385.1 Streptomyces sp. 8N616
CAGCATGAAAATCAGCAGAAGCATCACAGAGCAGTTCGCCCCCGACGTGGCCGGACCGGCTACGGATGAGGAGATCGAGGCGGGAATGCTGGAGAAGTCCAAGGAGTTCGCGGAGACGGGCAACCGCATCTACTTGCCGCTGGCTGACTGACTCGCCTTGAACGCTGAGAGAGGCCCTGGCTTGCGTCGGGCCTCTCTCAGACTGGTGGATCAGTCTCCAGCACTCCGGGGGCCCGGAGCCCGCCCCGTCGCGTAGGGAAGTCTGCTCCCGACCGGGAGCGCTAAGTGAGGGCTGACTGGGCTGCGTCCAAGGCAAGATGCCACGGATACGCTTCCGGTCGCCCCTTGCCTGGCTCGTTGGGAACGAACCCGCCCTCTCCGTACAGCACGTGCACGCCCATTGCCCGCAGGGTCGCAATGCTCGTCGCGAACTGTGTGTGCTGGACGTAGGCGGCGTTGACGCACGGCATCGTCACCATGGGGATTCCCTTGCCGATGCCCTCGGCCACGAACCCGACGATGAACTTCTCAGTGATCCCTAGCGCCCATTGATTGATCGTGTTGAACGTGGCGGGTGCCACAACGGCGACATCTGCGGGGGGCCAGACGTCCGGTTCTTGGGGGAGCTTGTACTGACTACGCACGGGGCGTCCGGTCAGGTTCTCCAAGGCGGGCAGTTGATCGTCAAGCCAGCGCGCAGCCGTGGGAGTGAGCCCTAGGCAGACATCCCAGCCCGCGGCGTGGGCGCGTTCGATGACGTTCCCGATGTTGAGTACCGGTGGGGCGGCACTGCCCAGGAGATACAGGACACGATTCGCGGTCATGGCCGCAGTCCACCCTGCCGCGCCTGCTGCCCGCAACTGTGCTCGGCGCCGGGCAGATCGTCGTTCGTCGTTCTCGGCTTCGGCCCAACGGGTAGCGTTCCTGTGAGCGAGTCACGGAACGGAGCGATGGATGCCCTTCCCCGGCGACGATCATACGGGCGCCCGGATCGCACATCATCGGAAGCGAGCCGGACTGACGCAGCGCGGGTTGGCTCAAAAGATCCCGTACTCCTACAGCCTGCTCACGCAGGTTGAGTCCGGACACAAGCCGGCCAGCCCGGACCTGGTGGCCACCGTCGCGCAAGCGCTCTGCATCGACGTCACCGCGCTGACGGGTCAGCCGTATGTGACAGAGCTCCAGCAGGATCGATTGGCAGAGTTGATACGGCCGATCCGTGAGGCCCTTGATCTCTATGACCTGGGTGCAGATCCGCAGATTTCCCCTCGTCCGGCTCCCGAACTCGTCGCTGCCGCCCAGCGTCTGTGCCAACAGGTCCGGGCTACGAAGCTCCACGACGCTGCTCGTGATCTTCCCGGAACGATGGCTGAGATCACTACAGCCGCGCATCGCACGCCCTCGTCCGAGCTGTGGGCGGCGCTGTCGAGTACGTACCGCACGGCACACGACGTGGCCGTGAAGCTCGGGTACTACGACCTGTCGACGGTGGCGTTGGACCGTATGGACTGGGCGGCATCGCGCGCCTCCGATCCACTGTTGTCGGCAGTGCGCCAGTACATGCGCGCGCTCGTCTACTTCCGGGAAGGCGAGTACACGATCGGGCAACGACTCATCTCGTCCGGGCAGGGGCTGTTGGAGCAGTCGCCGCAGACGAGGGAGCGGCATGCCGTAACGGGACAGCTCCACCTCGGGGCCTCCATCATCGCCGCCCGCGCTCGCGACCAGAACGCCGTGACCACGCATCTCGCCGAGGCTCGGTCCTACGCCGATCGCGTTGGTGAGGCAACGGACGTGCACTGGCTGTCCTTCGGGCCGACCAACGTGGCAGTACATGCCGTGTCCGCCAACGTCGAAATGCGGCAGTACGGCGAAGCGTTGCGGCACGCGGCAGACGTGCGGATCCCGAAGGACTGGGCATTGTCCCGCGCCGCCCACTTCCACATCGACCAGGCGCGCGCCCAGATGGAGGCTGGGCGATCCGAAGCGGCCTTGAAGTCCGTCGTGACTGCACGCAGGTTGGCGCCGCAGCAGACTCGGTATCACTCTGGCGCTCGCGAAACGATCAGAGGTCTCGTCCACCTGTCCCGACGTACGCCGGACACTCTTGATCATCTGGCCGCCTGGGTAGGGCTGTAGCCCCTTTCACCTCTCGCCCCCGGCTTTCACTGGAGTGTGAAAGTCGGGGGCTTGGCACGTCGTCAGCATGAATTACACAGCCGGTTCGCCGACAACGGGACCTGAGGTAGACGACGTGAAGAGCAACGTTGGACATGTTGATCGCCCATCCACAGCGCCAGTGCCTCGGCTGCACCGAGTGGAGACGGACAGTGCAGCAGTGATCCGACGTTGGTCTCGTCACCCTCGCACTGTTGGCCTGGCGCGGGCCCAGCTACGTGAAGCGCTGGCTGGTTGGGGCCTGATCGAAATCGAGGACGCGGCCCTCGTGGCTGTGTCGGAACTGGTGACCAACGCCGTGCAGCATGCGCGTGTGTCGTCCGGGCGGGAGATCGAGACCCGCTACCTGCGAGAAGGCGACGGCGTCCGCATTGAGGTGCACGACGCGGCCGACATGTGGCCCGAGAAGCAGGCACCCGACGCAGACGCGGAGCACGGGCGGGGCCTGGCGCTGGTGGCAGCTCTGGCAAACCGCTGGGGCGTGAGTGAGCGGGTCGGGGTCGGCAAGTCGGTGTGGGCCGTGTTGACGACGAGTAGCGGAGATGGTGATTGGGATGGCTCGTGATCGGGGTCGTGCCCGCGCACTGGGCGTGCGCAGGGGCGATCAGGTAAGTGTGCGGGGCCAGTGGCGCGAAGTGAAGGCGGTTCGGTCGGACCGGCGCGCTTCGGACGGTCCTGCGGTGGTGCTGGTCTTCAAGTCCGGGCCCGCGCTGCGGGTGAAAGCGGCGGATGCCCTGACCGTAGATCGCGGTGGACGGCGTGGTCGTCGGGGGGCCCGGTGATGGCGGCCAGGTCGGTGATCCGGTTCGCTGACTGGTCGCTGAGTGCGGACCTGTCGGGTAGTGGGCCGATCTTTGAGTCTGAGTGCACGACGTGTGGTGAGTCGTCCGGGGCGGCGGATAAGAAGGAAGGCCCGGAGACCTGGTGTCTGCGGCATGCGGGCAGTACGGGGCATACGGGCTTCCGAGGCATCACCACCTCGTTCTTCCGCGCGCAGATGGTGAACGTCCAGTGAGCGGCGGCGAGAGGCTCTGGGTTGCGGGCCGGTATGGGCTCTCGCGTGCGCGGGCTCTGTGGCTGCTGGAGGCGCACGGGGTGCGGGTACGGCTGCACAACGTCGCAGTGAGCGCGGAGCAGCTGGCCGAGTACGCCAGGCTGCGGGATCAAGGGGTGCCGCATGAGGAGATCGCGGATCGCTTCGGCGTCAGCCGGTACGGCCTGTATCAGGCGATCACAAGGCATCGCGAGGCGCGGCTGAGGTTGTGTCCGCCATAGAGCTGGGCGGGGCCACCGCGGTCGACATCAGCGGTAGCCCTCGCCCTTCCAACTCCCCGGGATCACGCGACCAGGTGGGTGGGGCACCGCTGGGGGCACTCCGTCTACCGGTGTGGCGTGTAGGGGGCGGCAACGGACCGTCAACGTTGTCGAAGCGGTCCGGCTCTCCGGAGATACCCCCGAGATGCGGAGGGCCCGGCCGCCCATGTACGAACCCATGGCGACCGATTCGGGTCAGGGTCGCAGACAAGCGCATATGAGACCGGACCACCCCTGAGCCCTGGTAAGCGCGGGGTGGTCCGGCGGGAGTCCACAGGGAACCCCGGTGCCGAATGGTACCGGGGCGGACGCGTTCGCTGATGCGATGCGACCGGGCAAGTTCAGAGATCAGCTACCCACACCGGGAAGGGACTTGAAGGGTGGACGACCCAAGGAAGCGGGATTTCGAGAGCGAAGAGCTGGACCCTGGCGCTGTGCTGTGGGTGCGCGGTGTGGACTACGTTGCGGGCTGGCGGGAGGCCAAGGACGCGGCCGCGGAGCTGGTGGACGTCTTGAGGGTCGCGGGCATCGAGGCGACAGGCGCGCAGGCACGCGCCGAGGTTGCTGCGGACGGTTCGGGGGTGGTCCAACTGAGGCTGTCCGCGGCTACGGTGCGGGACGTGGCGGCACTGGTACGTGATGCGTCGGCCTGGCGTAGGGCCAGCTGACCATGGGACCCGCGGTGCCCGATGGCGCGCTGTGGGCACGTCGCCGGCCGGAGAGACTTTGGGCGGGAGCTGCCATGGGGCGAGAGATCGGGGGCCCTTACGCTGGCCCGCGGATCGGGCTGGCTCCTCGCCTGCCCGCAAGTGCCTGATCTGGGCCCCCGATCTTAGAGGCTCGCCCCATGGTGGCTGCCTAAAGTCTCGTAGGCCGTCGACCACCAGCCATAACGGCTACGCCACAGACAGGCGGAACGTCGCTCTCGTCGCTGCTCTGAGCTCGCCGCTGGGTGTGTGGGCGGTGGGCGCCCGGACGGGACCGGCCGCCAGGCCGCATGCCCGGCCGGGGCGGCCCAGCCGCCCGGCGCGCCGCAGGCGCGCCCTTGAGTAAGTAAAGCCAGGTTTCGACAGTCCGCCGATTCCTGAGTGCGTGGACCGTGGGCGGGCGGCTCGATCGGGACCCGTGCGGTAGGCACTGCGCATGGGAGGCGCCTCGTCCGGGCGGATCAGCCGACGTACGTGCCGAGGATGAATGCGGCGCCGGTGAGTATGCCGATAACGGCGTGATCGTGCTGTGCGATAAGGGCTGCTAACTCTGGCTCCGGTTCGCTGGGACTCCTCAGCCAGTGTCTGCACTGTCCCAGCTCACGCCTTACGCAGGCGGGCACCGACGTGAAGGAAGATTGGACCGGAGGGAGGCGGAGAGCCAATGTGTGTGGTGGGTCAGCCAGGTGCTGGCCAGGCCGATGGCTGTTCCGGCAGTGACGTCGCTTGGGTAGTGGGCCCCGGTGTGGAGGCGTTCCACGGCGACCATCGTGGCTGGTACGGCGACGGCGGCTCCCCACCAAGGGGAGTGGCGGGCGACCGCGGTGGCGAAGGCTGTGGCTGCGGCGGTGTGCCCGGAGGGGAAGGACGAGCTGGCCGGTCTGCGCTGGACGTTGGCGTGGTGGAGCAGGTGGGCAGGCGGCCTGCGACGGCGGACGAGCTGCTTGGCGACCGTGTTGGACAACAGTTCCGCCACCCCCATGCTGACCAGTCCCCTCACAGCGGCGGTGCGACCGGCCGGTCCCCCGAGGGAGGCCATCAGCGCCGCAGCGCCCCACCATAGTCTGGTGCGCTCGGCTGCGGATTCCACGACAGGCAGCCCATGCCGGACCCATGGCGAATCCCATGAAGCGATCCGGCGAACCTGCTGCCGCTCCCAGCGGTGTGCATCATCGAGCATGGCACCTCCGCTTCGCCCGGCTCACTGGTGTGTCCCGCCCCAGGCCCGCATCCCGTGGCATCCATCGGCACGCCGAGTGGTGCAACCGGCGCCCGGCGCCACTTGCGCTTCTGGGCGGGGAAGCGGGGGCGGTGTACTGGGTCAGAGTTTGCGGGTGTCGCGTGGCTCTACGTAGGGCTCTTCGCCCGGTGGGTGGCCGGTTTCGATGGCGCGTCCGCGTTCGAGTTCAGCGTTGAACTCCAGCCCGAGCAGGATGGCGATGTTGGAGACCCACATCCAGATCAGGAAGATGATGACCGCTGCCATGCTGCCGTAGGTCTTGTCGTAGCTGCTGAAGTTCGCCACGTACAGGGCGAACAGAGCGGAGGCGATGATCCAGATGAGCACAGCGATGATGCTGCCGGGGCTGACCCAGCGGAAGGGGCGCTTGACGTTCGGGGACGCCCAGTACAGCAGCGCGATGATCAGCATGAACAGGATGATCATCACGGGCCATTTGGCGATGTTCCACACCGTGACGGCCGTATCGCCGAGCCCCAGAATCTTCCCGGTCCTCTCGGCCAGGGTGCCGGTGAACACCACGCCCACCGCGATGGCGGCCAGCAGCACCACCACGACGATGGTGATGGCGAGCCGGGTGGGCAGAGTCTTCCATACCGGCCGACCCTCGCCGACGTCATAGACCGCGTTGGAGGCCCGCATGAAGGCCGCGATGTATCCGGAGGCCGACCACAGGGCCACCACGATGCCGATGATCAGCGCGATGCTTGCTCGGCCCTGGTTGCCCTCGAGCTGCTCCAGGCTGCTGGTGAGGATGTCGCGGGCCGCTCCCGGGGCGATACTGCCCAGGTTGTCGATCAACGGCCTGATGGTGTCCGTGCCCAGCAGCCCGAGGATCGATACCAGGGCCAGCAGGGCCGGGAAGATCGACAACACTCCGTAGTAGGTCAGGGCAGCCGCCCAGTCGGTGAGGTTGTCTCCCTTGAACTCCTTCACCGTGCGTTTGAGCACTCCCACCCAGGACTGCTTGGACAGGTCCGTCGGTTTCTCGGCCGGGGGCTGCGCGTCGGGCCCGGTGCCGGACGCGCCGCTGTGCTGATCTTTGTCTCGCGCCATGGCTTACCGCCTCCAGGAAGGACTGGGCCACCACACTCGGCTCATGCCGTCCGCACCGCCGCACGGCCGGGTGCTGGAGGAACTCAGCCCGTGCGGCGGCCCCTGCGGCCGTTCAGGGCTGGGCAGGACCGGAAGTTTGCCCGCGTGCCTCGCCAGCCACGTTCTGCCCGGATTCGCGGGCCTGGTCCTTGACCTGATCGGCCCGCTCGCGTGCCTGCTGGCCGGTTTCCTGCGCGGCGCCGGTGGCGGTTTCCTTGACCTGCTGGGCCGCCTCTTGCGCGGACTGCGTGGCGTCCTCCTTCAACCGCTGAGCCGATTCCACGGCCGCGTCCTTCACCGGCTCGGCGAGGTCGCCGGCCCGCTCGGTCAGCTGGCTCACCGCTTGCTCCTCGACCTGTGAGCTCGGGAGCACGGAAGAGGCCAGTAGACCGGCGCCGAAAGCGATCAGACCGGCCGCCAGGGGATTTCCTTCGGTTTGACGCATCGCCTGCTGCGGCGCCGACTTCACCGCTTCGCCCGTCTGCTCGGCGGCGGCACTCAGCTTGTCGGTGGCCTGCCCCGCGCTCTCCTGCACCGACTGCGCGGTCTGCCGGGTCCGCTCCTGGACTCGGTCCTGGACCTGGCCTGCACGCTGCTGCGCGCCGTCGGGCGCACTGCCCATGACCCGTTCCCGGATCCCGGACACCTTGCCCCGCACCCGCTCGGTACGCCGACGGGCCACACGGCGGGGGCTGGTGCGCTCGGCCAGCCGTTCCACGTCGCGGGAAAGCTCCTCACGAGTGGTATCGATCTGGGACCTTATGCGGTCGGGTGACGTGCCCACTGCGCATCCTCCTTCAGCGTCTCCAAGGTCTGTTCGGGCTTGGGAGAGACCTTGCGCATCTTGGCCCGGCCCCTGACGAACAGCACGGCCGCGATCACCGCCCAAACACCGGTGATGATCAGTGCGGCCCACCCCCAGTCCACGACGTTGGCCAGACCGAACACCGCGGCCAGGGAACCGAAGAGGGCGACCATGTAGCCGCCGAAACCGGCCCCGCCGAACATCCCGGCCGCCTTGCCCGCTTTGGTGGCCTCCTCGCGGATCTCGGCCTTCGCCAGCTCCACCTCCTGGCGGAACAACGTCTCTACATCCCCCACCACTTCGGACATCAGCTCACCAACCGACTGGTCCTTGTGGCCGGGGCGCCCGCGTGCCCGACTACGGGGCGGTGACGTGGACAGGTCAGTCATCCTTCAGCTCACCTCCCGGTAACGCGGCCCTTCCGGTTCCCCGTAACCCGGCTGCCCGCCCGAATCGGACTGGCCAGCCTTCCTCCCCGCTTTAGCCAGGCGGCCGACCACGAACCCGGCCAGCGCCGCTCCAGCGAGGAAGGTTCCGGGCTTGCGGCGCGCAAACGTCTCGACGTCCTCGACCAGGCCCCCCACTCCTCGCTGCTCCAAAGTGTTCGCGGCACGGCGGCCCCCATCAGCGGCCTGAGCGATCATGCTCCGCGCCGGGGAGTCGGGACGGGCCTTCTCGGCCATATCAGCGAGATCATCCGCCCACTGGCGCAGGTTGCCGGCGGCCTTCTGCGCCTGCGACTGCACCTCATCGCCAGCGCGCTCACGCAGATCGACCACCACGGTGCGGACCTGCTCACTGGCCTGTTCCGTCACCGCCTGCGCCTGTTCCTTGGCCGTGCCAGCCACCTCACCGGCCGCTACCTTGGCCTGGCCCGCCGTGGCCGAGGCTTCCTGCTTGGCCACCTGCCCGGCCTGCTGCGCAGACCCGGTGTTTTCGTTCGGGGATTCACTCATCAGTGCCTCCTCCATAGGGCGCATCATGGCTACCAACACGCGCGGGTACCCGCCGCTCCCCAGGCGACTCCCGGAGATCCGGACCCGGCCCACCGGGGCGTTTCTCGACCAGATCGCCCTGATCTTCATCCGCAGGTGTCTCGAGCCATCGGGCTGCAGCCTCGGGGCGACGCTGACCCATACCACCAGCCTGCGCCTGGACGCAGCGGGCTGCATCCCTGTCGGGCGTTGCTGACTCTCGCCCCGGGGCGCTGGGGTTTCTCAGCTAATGTCCTGTTGCCGTTCAGCCGGTGTCTGCACTGTCCCAGCTCACGCCTTACGCATGCGGACAGCGACGTGGAGGAACGTCGGGGCTCTGGAGCGACAGTTCGCACGCGGTGATGGCGAACGCGCGCACCTCTCCTTGAGACGGGGATAGGGAGCCGTATTCGCCGACTACGCGTTCTTGACGCTGCGCAAACGTCGCGGGGGATCAGCAGTGATGCGGTAGGAGAGCTGGGCACGGTCGCCGCTGGCCCGTAGCTCTTCGAGGATCAGGGGAGCGTCCTCGGCGCCCTGGGTGATCCGCAATGTGTGAACAACCGGTGTGGCGTCGGGGAGCTCCAGGGCGGTGCGCTCGTCGGGGAGGGGCATCCGGGCGCGGACGGTTTCCGACCACGACAGCTTGTGCCCCACCTTGGTGAGCAGGGCGTAGATCTCTGCGGGTTCGGTGTCGGGCGCGTCGGCCAGCGGGGTGCCTTCGGCAGTGGCGAACGGGATCAGAGTGCGATGCAGCAGCCGGGTCCCGGTGACCGGGTCGATCATCAGCCGGTCGCAGCCGAAGAGTGCTTCACCCTCGGGGAGTTGGAGGAGCGGCCCGGTGACCGGGGTGGTCTTGGTGCGGTAGACGGCCGGTTCCTGTTCGTGGTCCCAGACGGTGCCGGTGTGGGTGATGTACCGGCCGGAGCCGTTGCGGGTGATGTTCCGCTCGATGGTCACGGCGGGTGCGGTCGTGGCGCGGACGAACGAGCCCTTGCCGTGGCGGACTTCGATCAGTCCTTCTGAGCGGAGGGCGGCGATGGCGTTGCGGACGGTGGGGCGGGAGACCTTGTAGCGGTCGATGAGCTGGGTCTCAGAGGGGAGCGGGCTGCCGGGCGGGAACTCACCTGCGGTGATGGCGTCGCGGATGGCGGCGGCGACCTGCTGGTACAGCGCTCCGGGCCGCTGGATCTCTCCCATGCGTGGGTCTCCTGTGTGTCGTCGGTCTCCTTCACGTCACTCGTCAGCATAAGTGCTTGACTCTCCCGGCGCTGGAGACGCATAGTCATCACTCGTAAGGACGAGTGACGACCGCTTAAGTCGTCTGGATGGCCAGGGGAGGCCGACAACACATGCAGTCCATACCTGTGGACACATCCCGGCTGGGCGCGCTGATGTGCGTGGTCAAGCCGGAGCCGAAGATCGCGGACTTCGAGAGCAAGGAGGTCAAGAAGGACCGGGACGGCAACACGATCTACACCGTCGCCGTGACCGTGCGGCAGGACGGACGCCGGGTCTCCGTCATCGAGATCTCGGTGACCGGCGAGCCCAAGGGCGTCGAAGAAGGCATGCCCGTCCGAGTGACTGGCCTGGAGGCGTTCTCCTGGGCGATGGGTGACCGGCATGGGATCAGCTTCCGTGCCGCGGCTATCGCCCCCGTCCCGGCGCCGTCATCCTCGGCCGGTGGCGGGAAGGCGGGTGGTGCCTGATGGGCTCCATCGTGCTCGCGTTCGTTCTCGCCGCGCTGGCCTGGCTCCTGGTGGCAGGCTCCGCGCTGCGGCAGAAGCATCCGGCGTGGTTCTGGATCCTCACCGGCTACCCGGTCACCGCGGTGCGGGTGCTGGCCACCTGGCGCAAGGTCGCGCGGCTCAACGACCTGTCGGTGACGCCGCAGCCCACCCGGGCTGTGCTCGGCACCCTGGCCGTGAAGGGTGAGGCGCTGCGGCCTCACGCGCCGCGGATCTCCTTCCCCCGCGCGACCCGCAACGGGCTGTCGCTGGTGGTGCGGTTGCACCCGGGGCAGACCCCGGCGCCGTTCATCGCGGCGGCCGACGCCCTTGCGCACGCCTGGCGGGTGCGCGCCGTACGGGTTACCTCGCCGGAACGCGGCGTGGTGCGGCTGACCGCCACCGCCGGTGATCCGCTTCAGCGTCCGGGGCTCGCTACGGCTCCGGCCGCGCTCCTGTCCGCGCTGGTGGGGGTGTTGGAGTCCGGTGGGGCGTGGGTGATCAACCTGCGTCAGGTGCCGCACTGGCTGATCGTCGGTGCTACTCAGTCCGGCAAGTCCACGCTGCTCGCGCGCTTGGTGGCCGAGTTGGCGCCGCAGCCGGTGGCGCTGGTGGGGATCGACTGCAAGGGCGGCATGGAACTCGGACTGTTCGGCGCACGCCTGTCGGCGCTGACCACCTCACGCCGGGAGGCGGTGGCGGTGCTGGGCGCGCTGGTGGTCGAGGTGCAGGCACGCATGCACGCCTGCCGCGCCGCCCGGGCCCGATCGATCTGGGAACTTCCCGAGAAGGCCCGGCCGGTCCCGATCGTAGTCCTAGTCGACGAGCTGGCCGAGCTGTATCTCTCGGATGGCACCCGAGAGGGACGGGTGGAGGCCGAGCGGTGCTCCACCTCTCTGCTGCGCCTGGCCCAGCTCGGTGCAGCGCTGGGGGTGCATCTGGTGGTCGCCGGGCAGCGAGTCGGCTCCGATCTGGGGCCGGGCGTTACCGCGCTGCGCGCCCAGCTTTCGGGCCGGATCTGCCACCGCGTCAACGACCCCGGAACGGCAGAGATGGCCCTGGGGGACCTGAACAAGGATGCCGTGGTCGTGGCTCAATCGATCACCCCGGAGGAGAAGGGCGTGGCGGTGTGCACGGCTGCTGACGGCGGCTGGGGCCATGCCCGCTCCCACCTGACCACCACCGAAGAGGCCCGGCAGATCGCCGAGGAGTACCGGGAGATCACGCCCGAACTCCTCGGCGTGGCCCGCGCCCTGGAGGCGCCGACGGGAGGTGAGCGGGGGTGAGTGCGTCGGCTGCAATGCCGCTGGTGGTGGTCTTCGGGATCATCACCGTCCTCCTGGTCCGCTCCCGCGATGTGAAGGCGTGGGAAGCCGTACTGATCGGCCTGTTCGGCTTCTACACCGCGCTCACGCCGATCGGCTGGGCCGTAGTCGGCGTCGTGAACTGGGTCCTCTCCGGCTTCACCCACACCTAAGCGACGACGGGAGGAGCCGCACCTTCATGCCCATGCGCCGTGTGCGCTGCCCCATCTGCAAGGGAGAGCGCTACCGCATCACCCGCAACGGACGTAAGCGGCGCTGCCGCTGCTGCCGGGGCAAGGGAACCATCCGCTGACTAACCGCACGACCGACCGACCCGCAAGGAGCGATCGCCATGGATGCACACCACCCAACCCCATCCACCCGTGCCGCTACGGCGGCCCACCCTGGGAGGTCCCCACCATTACCGCCGAGATGCCCTCGGCTGACAGGCGCGCCGTGCTCGACCGCGCGGCGCGCCTGCGCCATCTCTCCGAAGCTGATCAGGATCTGATACGCCAGGCCACCGATCCGCGGTTCGGCCGCTGGCTGGAGCAGATTACCGCCACCGGCGGCTGCGCCCACCCGATCCACCTCACCGGCTCCACGACCGTCTACGACACCGCAACCGGCGCCGTGCTGCACCACTACGACACTGCGGCCGAACCCGGGGAACGGCTCCTGGTCCGCTGCCGTAACCGCCGAGCCACCGTGTGCCGGGCCTGCTCACGCCTCCACGCAGGCGACACCTACCACCTCGTCCGTGCCGGACTCATCGGCGGCAAGAGCGTCCCCGACCACGTCCGGGAACGCCCTCGGCTGTTCGTCACCCTGACCGCGCCGTCGTTCGGGCCCGTGCACCACGCCGCGGACGGTGAACTCTGCCGCCCCGGCGAGCGGCTGGTTTCTGCGAACACGGCCGCCCGCTCGGCTGCCCGGCCGACCACAGCGAGGCTGACCCGCTCGTCGGCCAGCCGCTGTGCCCCGACTGCTACGACTACACCGGACACGTCCTCTGGCACGCACACGCCGGACGACTGTGGAAAGCCTTCACCGACAACCTCTACAACCACCTCGCCGCACGCACCGGACGCACCCGCACCGGCCTGCGCCGAGCAGTGCGCATCTCCTACGCCAAGGTCGCCGAGTACCAGCGCCGCGCGGCCGTCCACGTGCACGCCGTGATCCGCCTCGACGGCGCGCGCGGCCCGCTCGACGAACCCCCGGCCTGGATCGGTACGGAGCTGCTTGCCGACGCGATAGCCACCGCTGCGGGGGCCGTGTGCCTGCGTACCCCCTACAGCGGAGCTCTGGGCGAACATGAACTGACCTGGGGCACGCAGTTCGCCGTCCGGCCGCTGCGGGCCTTCGGGGGCCCTGACGCGCTGGCCGACGAAGCGGTAGCCGCGTACGTGGCCAAGTACGTCACCAAGGGCGCGGGTGCTGCCGGATCCGCCGGCGGCACCGACCACCGCATCACCACCGCGGACGCCATCAACCACGCACCCGTATCCCCACACGTCCGCACCCTCATGCACGCCTGCTGGCGCCTCGGCAACCTCCCCGAACTGGAGCCGCTGCATCTGCACGCCTGGGCCCACAGCCTCGGATACCGCGGCCACATCCTCACCAAATCCCGCGCCTACTCCACCACGTACACGGCACTGCGAGCAGACCGCGCGGCGCATGAACGCGCCGGAGCAGTACCCGCTCATGGCCTCGACACCGTCACGGAGGCGCACTGGCGCTACGTCGGTTCTGGCCACACACCCGGCGCGGCACTCATCGCCGCTGGCATCGCGGATGATCTCGCCCGCAACAGGGAGATCGCGCGTGAGGCTCTCGGCGCGGCGGGTGATGCCACACGATGAGCCGCGATGAGACGAGCGGACCCACAAGCGAGCGGGAGAAAGCGGAGGAGGCTGCCGTGCGGGCCTGGATCGAGCGGCACGTACGGGAGTCTCCCCCGCTCTCGAACGATCAACTGCGCAGCATGGGTCAGATATTGGGGATGACGCTCACTCGGCGGACCGCCACACCGGCTTGAGCAGGTCGACATCGAACGCCTTGTTCCCCTTGCCTCCGGGGAGGGCGACGATTGCGTGAACGGCCTTCTTGATCAGTTCACGTCGCTGGGTGAGGGTCTTCGACTTCCAAGACTTCGCGATGTCCTCCCGAGCAGCCTCGGCTTCGGCTTTCCTCGCCAGGTGCTGCGCCTGGTCAGCACGTAGATCTTTGATTCGTGCTTCGAGGGCCGGGAGGTTCCGAAAGAACGTCTCGTCATCCACGTCGCCGTCCTGCCATCGCTTCTCCAGCGCTTTACGGCTCTGGATCGCGCGTTCCAGGACGTCGCCCTTGTCCCAGTCGGGTACGTCGCGCTGGGCTGCCTCGGCCTCTGCCTTGAGTTTGGCAACCACCAGCCTTTCGATGTACTTGTCCGTCTTGTCGCCGCGCTTGTAGGTCTTGTTGCAGCCACCGTCCACGGTCTTCTTGCACATGTAAGCGTGCTCGTACTTGAGCCAGTCGTTCGCCTTGATCCCGATCATCTTGTGGTTGCACACGGTCCCGCCCTCCAGCACGTTGCCGCATCGGAGGATGCCGGTCAGCAGGTACTTGTGAACCAGGCCTCCACGGGGCAAACCGCTTCCGCGCCCGCGTTCGCGGATCTTGGCTGTCACGGCGTACCACTCCTTGGGAGTGATGATCGGCTCCCACTCTCCGACGATCGGCTGATCGTCGCCATCGCGGACCAGCTCACCCTTGATCTCCCGGTAGCCACAGAGTCGGGCATTCATGAGGACTTGCTTAACCGTCTGGTATTGGAAGGAATTGCCACGGCTGGTGATGAATCCGGCTTCCTTCCACCTCTTGGTGATCTCCGAGATGGAGGCTCCGGCGAGTACGTCATGCACTGCCTTGCGGATCGCCTCAGCCTCTTTGGGGCGAAGGGCGGTCATGTCGTCGTCCCAACCGAAGGGGCGCCACGCTGACACCGACTGGCCGCGAATCGCCCTGCTGCGGTGGCTATTCCGCGATCGGCGCTGCTTCTTGCGTGTCTCGCTGAGCGACATGGCGACTCCGACCAGACCCTTGATCTCGAACCCTTCGGCGTAGAGATCCTGCACCCCGTTTGAGTCGTGATAGACGCGACCCTCGTGGGAGGTGAACGCCTTCAGGTAGCGCTCCCAATCGCTCGGGCGACGGTAAAGGCGGTCGTCGTTGACGGCCATGACGCCGTGGATCGGATAGCCCTCGGGCGTGGTGCCCGTGGTGAGGTCCGCGAGCAGCTGCTCGAAGTCGTCTCGTACGACGGTCTCCTTGGACGCGCTCTTGTCGTTGTCCGTGTAGCGGTACACGACCAGCCACCGGAACTTGTCGGCGGTCTCGGTCATGTCGCGGTGTTGGTCTTCGATGCCGTGGGCGTCCTTCACCCGCCCGTCGAAGGAGATCCGCGCGTAGCAGACAACGCACTTCAGGTCGGGGTCTGCCGCGAGCATCGCCCGGACCTCCTCGACCGAGGGCAGACCCTCGGGCACTCCGCGCAGCCTGCTGACGACCTCTTCCCGCTTCTCCATCTGGAGCCCTCCCCTGTCCGGTGGTCATCCGGTACGACCACGGTAGCGGATGTGCATCATCTATTGATGCTCTACAGCATGAAGATCTCGCACGACATCCGGCGCGAGCACGGCGGCGCGATGGACGAGATGGAGGCGGACGCCGAGGCCGGGATGCGGCAGAAGTCGGAGGAGTTCGCGGCGGCGGGCAACCGCGTGTACCTGCCGATCGCGGACTGAGCGCGGCGCGAGCGGGGTCCGGGGCCGCGGTGGTGAGCCGTGCTCCGGGCCCGCTCAGTCGTCGGGGCGCGCTCAGTCGTCGAGCGCGGCGAGGGCGTTCTTGGCGGCGGCGAGTGCGCCCTTGCTCATCGCGTCCGCGCCCGGCGCCTTCTTGCTGTCGAAGTCGCTGCCGTTGTAGGTCACCGTGACCAGTGCGTTGGCCTTGCGTACGACCACGACGGCCTCGCGGGTCTGCTGGCCGTCCTCCTTGGTGAGCTTCGTGCCGACGGACGCCTCGTCGCCGAGGCCGGGCGCGGCCGTGGGCTGCTTCCGGTCGGCGTAGGCCGAGCGGGCCGCCTGGTCGGCCGGGGTGGTCTCGAAGGTCACGTCGAGCCAGCGGTAATCGAATCCCTCCAGCGCGTGCCAGGAGCAGCCCGTACGGCGCTTGGGGTCGGCGGTATCGAGCTCCGCGCCTGCCGTCTTCGCGCCCGGGACGAGTTCCTTCACCGTCTCTGCGGGGATGGCGGGGCAGGGGGCGGGCGGCTTGGCGATCGCCGGGGCGACGGCCGCGCTGCGCGCCGGGTTCGGGGCGCCGGCCGGCTCGGAGCCGGAGTCCGCGGCAGGGCGCGACGTCATGGCCCAGCCTGCGGTGGCGAGTACGGCAACCGGCAGCAGGCGGGCGGCCAGCGTGAGAGGGAGAGACGGCACGTCGGCGTTCGCTTCGGTCGTGAGGGGGCGACGGAACGAGACTGCCATATGAATCCGGTCACGAACAGACGCGCCGGGTACGCGTCACCGCACTCGGTGTGCGCGGGGCCCGCCACATCGGTTCGCGGCCGGTCATGTCGGCTCATGCTCAGGGCCGCCGTAGTCCGGGCTCGTGTAGCCGGGGCTCTTGAAGGACGGGCGCTGCGAGGTCTCCTCCTCGGGGCCGCCCTCCGTGCTGAAGCCCGGGCGCGAATAGCCCAGTTGGGGCGTACGGCCCTGCAGGTCCGGGTCACCGCCGTACGCGCCCTCGCCCCCGTACCTGCCCTCCCCGCTTCGCTTGGCCGGGGCCGCGGGGTCGGCCAGCGCCTCGCGGAGGAAGGGCAGCACGCCGCGCTCCAGCAGCGCCAGCCGCCATGCATCTCTGGCCCGGTCGAGCTCCACGGAGCGCTCGTCCCGCGCCGACGCGCGCACCGAGCTCGAGCCGTTGCGCAGAGCGGTGAGCAGCAGCCCGGCCATGGCTATGACGATGCCCGCGGCGGTCAGGGCCACGAAAACCCAGCCCGCGTTGATGAGCGGTCCCGCGGCGGGCTCGTCCGGGGCGACGGCGTGCAGCAGGTAGCCGATCAGCAGGAAGATCACGGCGGCGGTGCCGGCCAGCACCGGGGCGAGCACCGAGAAGATGGCCAGCAGGCCCGCGCCCGGGGCCTCCGCCGTCCCGCCCGCGACCGCGGCCAGCCCCATCCCACCTCTGCCGCCCTGCCCGATGCCGCCCTGGGACTCCGTACGGGACGAGGTCGCGGGCGGTGGGTCCCGCAGCTCGTCGCGGAGTTTGACGTACTGCTGGTACTCGGCGGCGGCGCAGGCGGAGATGGCGGCGGAGGCGGCCAGCGCCATGGTGCGCAGCTGCTCGATGTTGAGCCGCCGGCCGATTGCGGCCAGATCCGGCCGCTGATTCGCCGTGCGCAGCGCCTCACCGAGGATCCGCTCGAACTCCGGGCGGTCCTCGGGAAGCAGATGCGGAGCGCTGTTCATGTGCATCCCCCGATGCTCCGTAGGCCTGCATGCCGGCTCTCACCGGGCAGTTGGGCGGAAACGGAGGAGAGCCTGCTACGGATACGCCGATGGTAGAGCGCTTCCGGCGCGGGGTGACAGGGTGTTTCCGGAAAATGCCCGAGCCGAGGGCGCATCCACCTGCCCGTACGCCTGCCCCGATATTCCTCAGTCAGCCAGGGGAAGTTGGACGACCAGCAGCTTTCCGGCCATCGTCACGCCGCCGTCCATGGCGATCGCGAGCCCGTCGGCGTACACATGCGGCCCCTGTACGTCGGGTCCCTCGTCGTCCTCGGCGTCCTCCGAGCCGACCTCGCCCAGGAGGTACGGGATGGGGCTGTGGCCGTGGACGATGCGCCGTCCGCCGTACCGCGACAGCAGCTCGTGCACGGCGTGCGGTCCGGCCTCGTCGTCGCGGAAGGCGAAGCGCTTGGTGAACTTGCGGAAGAGGTCCCAGCACTCGTCGGCGTCGTTGCGCTGCAGGATCTCGGTGACCTTGTCGTTGACGGCCTCGATCGAGTCGCCGTACTCGAGGTAGGCGGTGGTGTCGGAGTGCACGAGCAGATGCCCGTCCTCCTCGGCGACGGCGTCGAGCCGCGACATCCACTGCAGGTGGTGGTCCTCGAGGCGCTCCATGTCGGTGCGCTGGCCACCGTTGAGCAGCCAGGCGGCCTGGAAGGAGGCGGTGCCCGCCCCCGAGTTGACGGGGGTGTCGCCGAACCGCTTGGCGCCGATGATCAGCAGCTCGTGATTGCCCATCAGGGCCTTGCAGTAGCCGCCGGCCGCCGCGGCCTCGGCCGACAGCCGCATGACGAGGTCGATGACGCCGACGCCGTCGGGGCCGCGGTCGGTGAAGTCGCCGAGGAACCAGAGCCGGGTGGTGCCCGCGGCCCAGTGGTCCTCGGCGTCGATCAGGCCCTGGGCGCGCAGCGCCTCGCGCAGCTCGTCGAGGTAGCCGTGGACGTCGCCCACGACGTAGAGCCGTCCCGGGCCGCCCTCGGCAGCGGCGGTGCCGTCCGTCTCGGTCCCGGCGACGGGGCTGAGGGCGAGGGTCGCTCCGTCGTCCGTGCCCTCGCGGCCGATGACCGGGAGATCGCGCTCGGTCGGGGTGTACTCGGGCGGGAGGTCCGTCGGGACCGAGGCGCGCAGGGCGGCGGGGGAGGAGTACAGGTGCGTGGGGGAGGCGTGCGGGGGCTCCGGCGATCCGTGCGGGGGCGCGGAAGGCATGCCGTGCGTGGGTGCGGGCGAAACCCCCGCCGTGGCCCCTACCGCGGGTCCCTGACCGGCCCCCTGAGTCATCGACCCCTCCACCTTCGCGCCTGGCGTGCACCGGTCGGACCCCTTCCCCTGCCCGGTGCGGGGGAACCCCGGCGAAACGAGCGGGAGAACCCCTGGTCGACGGGCGGTCCGCAGTGTCGTGCGCCCATCATAGGAATGCTGCTCGCGGGTTGTGACGCACCAGGGGGCTGTCAATCACGGCGGCGTCGGCGATCGCCGGGCTTTTCTCCCGAAATTGCCTGGTAGCGCCCTGTGGAGAGGACGCTCCGAGAAGCCCGGCGAGCGGGTCAGCCGTGTGGGGCCGATCGTGGTGCGCTGACCGTCGTACGCGGCGGGCGGCGCTGGGAGGAGGTCCGCACGATCAGTTCTGTCGGTATCACCTTCTCGACCGTACGGCCGCCGTTCAGGCCCTCGATGGCGTCGATCAGCAGTTGCACGACGGCGGTTCCGATCCGGCGGGGCTTGAGGGAGAGCGTGGTGATGGGCGGTTCGGTGGAGGCGTAGACGGTGGACTCGCTGCAGCAGACCAGCAGCAGGTCGTCGGGGACGCGCAGGCCGTAGCGGCGGGCCGCGGCGAGCAGGTCGGTGCCGTTGGGGTCGAAGAGCCCGTAGACGGCGTCGGGGCGGTCCGGCCGGGCCAGCAGCCGGTCGGCGGCGACGGCACCGGCACACGGGTCGTGGGCCGGGTACTCCTCGTACACCGGGTCCTGGCCGACGCGTTCGCACCAGGCGAGGTACGCCGAGGTGGACAGCCGGGTGTACGTGTCGGTGCTGGTGCCGGTGAGCAGGCCGATGCGGCGGGCGCCGGCCTCGGCGAGGTGGTCGAGGAGGCCGAGAACGGCGGCCTCGTGGTCGTTGTCGACCCATGCGGTGACGGGGAGCGAGCCGGCGGGGCGGCCGTCGGAGACGACGGGGAGGCCCTGGCGGACGAGTTCGGTCACCACCGGGTCATGGTCGGAGGGGTCGATGACGATGGTGCCGTCGAGGGCGACGTTCGACCAGACGTCGTGGCGGGAGGTGGCGGGCAGGATGACGAGTGCGTAGCCGCGGGCGAGGGCGGCGGAGGTCGCGGCACGCGCCATCTCGGCGAAGTAGGCGAACTCGGTGAAGGTGAAAGGTTCATCCCCGTACGTGGTGACGGTGAGACCGATGAGACCGGATCTCCCGGTCCTGAGGGTGCGGGCCGCTGCGGACGGGCGGTAGCCCAGCCGGTCGGCGACTTCGCGAACGTGGCGCCGTGTGGCGTCGGGGAGCCGGCCCTTGCCGTTGAGGGCGTCGGAGACTGTCGTGATTGAGACACCGGCGGCGGCGGCCACATCCCGGATGCCCGCGCGCCCCAGTCGACGGCCGGGCGACCGGCTCACCTGGTGCTTCCCTGCTGCTGTCATGGCGAGCCGATAGTAGGGCTCGGGTGGTCCATTCGCGGGACCCCTCGAATCGCCGACGACAGGCACGTTTCTGCATGGCCATCTTCCCTCAACGGGCTTGAAATACAAGGGAGTTGGGGTTTTCTGAGGGGAACTGGGGGCCGTTCTCGGGGCCTCACCTGCGCATTGGTCTTGGTCTCGAAGCGGTCTCAAGTCACCTTCACGAGGGATGCGCGCCAAGGCGTACGCTACGGGCGCGCGCTACGAGAAAGGGCGCTCCCCCCGGCCCTCACGCCCAGCCGGGCAATCCTCATAAGGTGTGGAGTATTGCTGCTGTGCCGGACGGTCGAGGAGGACCCGCGGTGACTGAAAAGACCCCGAAGCTGCGCGATGCGCTGAACGGCATCCCTACGTACAAGCCGGGCCGGCCCGCAGCTGCCGCGGGCGGCCGCGTGACGTACAAGCTGTCCTCCAACGAGAACCCGTATCCGCCGCTGCCCGGCGTCATGGAGACCGCGCTGGCCGCGGCGGCCGACTTCAACCGCTACCCGGACATGGCCTGCACCGTGCTGATGGCGGAGCTCGCCGAGCGCTTCGGCGTTCCCGTGGAGCACCTGGCGACGGGCACCGGCTCGGTCGGCATCGCGCAGCAGCTCGTCCAGTCGACCTCGGGACCGGGCGACGAGGTGGTCTACGCATGGCGGTCGTTCGAGGCGTACCCGATCATCACGCAGATCAGCGGGGCGCGGCCGGTGCAGGTGCCGCTGACCGCGGGCGAGGTGCACGACCTGGACGCCATGGCGGACGCCGTCACCGACAGGACCCGGCTGATCTTCGTCTGCAACCCGAACAACCCGACCGGGACGGCGGTGCGCCGGGCCGAGCTCGAGCGCTTCCTCGACCGGGTGCCGACCGATGTGCTGGTGGTGCTGGACGAGGCGTACAGGGAGTTCATCCGCGACCCCGAGGTGCCGGACGGCCTCGAGATCTACCGGCAGCGGCCCAACGTGTGCGTGCTGCGCACTTTCTCGAAGGCGTACGGCCTGGCCGGGCTGCGGGTCGGCTTCGCGGTGGGGCACGAGCCGGTGGCGGCGGCGCTGCGCAAGACCGCGGTGCCGTTCGGGGTGAGCCAGCTCGCGCAGGACGCGGCGGTCGCCTCGCTGCGCTGCGAGGACGAGTTGCTGGGACGGGTCGGCTCGCTGGTCTGGGAGCGGAACCGGGTGGAGGAAACGCTGGCCGAGCAGGGCTGGACGGTCCCCGACTCGCAGGCGAACTTCGTATGGCTGCGGCTGGGGGAGCGAACGGTGGACTTCGCGGAGGCGTGCGAGAAGGCCGGCGTGGTCGTACGGCCGTTCCCGGGGGAGGGCGTCCGGGCCACGATCGGGGAGAACGAGGCGAACGACCTGCTGCTGCGGGTGGCGGCGGAGTTCCGGCTGGGGCTGTAGGACCGGCCTGCCGGGGCCGCGGGGCGGCCGGGGACCCCCGGCCGTCGGCGGCGAAGGTGTGTGTGCCATCATGGCTTGTGAATGTGAACGCGTTCACAAGCTCCCTTTCGAAGGGCAGTCTGCGAGCGTGGCCGCAACGACGTAAGGAGAGGGCGGCATGGACCTGGCTTTGGCGCCAGAAACCCTGGCCCGCTGGCAGTTCGGCATCACCACCGTCTACCACTTCCTCTTCGTTCCCCTGACGATCTCCCTCGCCGCGCTGGTCGCGGGCCTGGAGACGGCCTGGGTGCGGACGGGCAAGGAGAAGTACCTCCGGGCGACGAAGTTCTGGGGCAAGCTCTTCCTGATCAATATCGCCATGGGTGTCGTCACCGGCATCGTGCAGGAGTTCCAGTTCGGCATGAACTGGTCCGACTACTCCCGCTTCGTCGGCGACGTCTTCGGTGCGCCGCTCGCCTTCGAGGCGCTGATCGCGTTCTTCTTCGAGTCCACCTTCATCGGGCTGTGGATCTTCGGCTGGGACAAGCTGCCCAAGAAGATCCACTGTGCGTGCATGTGGACGGTGGCGATCGGCACCATGCTGTCCGCGTACTTCATCCTGGCCGCCAACTCCTGGATGCAGCACCCGGTGGGCTGGCGGTTCAACGAGGCCTCGGGCCGCGCCGAGCTCGCCGACTTCTGGCGCGTCATCAGCCAGGACACCACCCTGGTCGTCGTCTTCCACACGCTGACCGCGGCCTTCCTCACCGGTGGCGCCTTCATCGTCGGGATCGCCGCCTATCACCTGATGCGCGGCAAGCACATCCCGGTCATGCGCACCTCGCTCCGCCTCGGCCTGGTCACGCTCGTCGTCGCAGGCCTGCTCACCGCGGTCAGCGGCGACCGGCTCGCCAAGGTCATGTTCGAGCAGCAGCCGATGAAGATGGCCGCGGCCGAGGCCCTGTGGGACAGCGAGGCGCCGGCACCCTTCTCCCTCTTCGCGTACGGCGATGTCGAGAAGGGCCACAACACGGTCGCCCTCGAGATCCCCACGCTGCTGTCCTTCCTCGCCAACGACGACTTCACCTCCGAGGTCCCGGGCATCAACGACGTGAACAGGGCCGAGCAGAAACGGTTCGGGCCCGGCGACTACCGGCCCAACATCCCCGTCGCGTACTGGGGCTTCCGCTGGATGATCGGCTTCGGCATGACGTCGTTCGCCATCGGCGTCGCCGGTCTCTGGCTCACCCGCAAGAAGCGCTGGCTCGCGCCCGCGCTGCGCACGGGCGAGGACCAGGTGCCGCGGCTCGCGCTCACCAAGGGCAGGGCGCTCGGATCCAAGCTCACCACCTGGTACTGGCGGATCGCCCTGCTCACCATCGCGTTCCCGCTGATCGCCAACTCCTGGGGCTGGATCTTCACCGAGATGGGCCGCCAGCCGTGGGTCGTCTACGGCGTCCTGCGCACCGCCGACGCCGTCTCCCCCGGCGTCTCCCAGGGCGAGGTCCTCACCTCGATGATCGTCTTCACCGCGCTCTACGCGATCCTCGCCGTCGTCGAGGTCAGGCTCCTCGTGAAGTACGTGAAGGCCGGACCGCCCGAGCTCACCGACGCCGACCGCAACCCGCCCACCAGGATCGGCGGCGACGCGGACGCCGACCGCCCGATGGCCTTCTCGTACTGAGGCCCGGAGAACGTAAGAGGTGCGAGGCATGGAACTCCACGACGTATGGTTCGTCGTCATCGCCGTCCTGTGGACCGGCTACTTCTTCCTCGAGGGCTTCGACTTCGGAGTCGGTGTGCTGACCAAGCTGCTGGCCCGGGACCGGAGCGAGCGCCGGGTGCTCATCAACACCATCGGGCCGGTCTGGGACGGGAACGAGGTGTGGCTGATCAGCGCGGGCGCGGCGACCTTCGCCGCCTTCCCCGAGTGGTACGCCACCCTCTTCTCCGGCTTCTACCTGCCGCTGCTGCTGATCCTGGTCTGCCTGATCATCCGCGGTGTCGCCTTCGAGTACCGGGCCAAGCGCAGCGAGGAGCGCTGGCAGACCAACTGGGAACACGCGATCTTCTGGACATCGCTGCTGCCCGCCGTGGCGTGGGGCATCGCCTTCGGCAACATCGTGCGCGGGGTGAAGATCGACGCGGACAAGGAGTACGTCGGGAATCTGCTCGATCTGCTCAATCCGTACGCGCTGCTGGGCGGTCTGGTGACCCTGGCCCTGTTCACCTTCCACGGGGCGGTGTTCACGGCGCTCAAGACAGTCGGTGACATCCGGGGGCGGGCGCGGCGGCTCGCGACCGGGCTGGGCCTTGTGTCGGCAGTGCTCGCGCTCGGCTTCCTCATCTGGACCCAGCTCGACAAGGGGGACGGGTCGAGCCTGATCGCGGCCGCCGTCGCGGTGGTGGCGCTGGTCGGAGCCATCGGGTTCAACCTGGCGGGGCGCGAGGGCTGGTCGTTCGCGATGTCCGGCCTGACGATCGTCGCCGCTGTGGCGATGCTCTTCCTGACGCTCTTCCCGAACGTCATGCCGTCGTCGCTGGACCCGCGGTGGAACCTGACGGTCGCCAACGCATCGTCCACCCCGTACACGCTGGAGATCATGACGTGGTGTGCGGGCATCGCCACTCCGCTGGTGATGCTCTACCAGGGCTGGACGTACTGGGTCTTCCGCAAGCGCATCGGTACGCAGCACATCGCGGATGCGTCGCACTGAGCGCGGCGCAGTGAAGGCGGTGGACTGAATGCGGCGGGCTGAGATGCTCTGCATGCTCGACCAGGGATGTTTCACGTGAAACCCATCGACCCGCGACTGCTCCGGTACGCCCGCGCCACCCGCGGTTTCCTGGCCGCGGCCGTGGCGCTCGGGCTGGCCGGGGCAGGGCTGGTCGTCGCCCAGGCGATGCTCATCGCCGAGGTGGTCGTCGGGGCTTTCCAGCGGGACCTGACGGCCGGCGATCTCGGCAGGCCGCTGCTGCTGCTCGCCGCCGTGTCGGTGGGGCGGGGGCTCGTGTCGTGGCTCACGGAGCTGGCCGCGCACCGGGCGAGCGCATCGGTCAAGTCGGAGCTGCGGCTCCGGCTGCTGGAGCACGCCGTACGGCTCGGTCCTGCATGGCTGAGCGGGCAGCGGACCGGCGAGCTGACCGCGCTCGCCACGCGCGGCGTCGACGCGCTGGACGACTACTTCGCGCGCTATCTGCCGCAGCTCGGGCTGGCGGTGGTGGTGCCGGTGGCGGTGCTGGCGCGGATAGTGACGGCGGACTGGGTGTCGGCGGCCGTCATCGTCCTGACACTCCCCCTGATCCCGCTCTTCATGGTGCTGATCGGCTGGGCCACGCAGGCCCGGATGGACCGTCAGTGGCGGCTGTTGTCCCGGCTGTCCGGGCACTTCCTCGACGTCGTCGCCGGGTTGCCGACCCTCAAGGTCTTCGGGCGGGCTCGCGCCCAGGCGGAGTCGATCCGCGCGATCACCGGTGACTACCGGCGGGCCACGCTCCGGACCCTTCGGATCGCCTTCCTTTCGTCGTTCGCGCTGGAGCTGCTGTCGACGCTGTCGGTGGCGCTGGTCGCGGTCGGGATCGGTATGCGGCTGGTCCACGGGGACCTGGACCTCTACACGGGCCTCGTCGTTCTGGTCCTGGCCCCCGAGGCGTATCTGCCGTTGCGGCAGGTGGGCGCGCAGTACCACGCCGCGGCGGAGGGACTCGCGGCGGCGGACGAGGTGTTCGCGGTGCTGGAGACCCCGCCGCGCGAGGACGGCACCGCGGCCGCGCCGGACGCGGGCGGCGCGGCGATCCGGGTGGAGCGCCTGGTCGTACGGCATGCAGGGCGTGCGGAACCGTCGCTTCCCGAGACGTCGTTCGTGGTGGCTCCCGGCGAGACGGTCGCACTCACCGGGGCGAGCGGGGTGGGCAAGTCGACGCTGCTCGGGGCAGTGCTCGGCTTCGCCGAACCGTCGTCGGGGCGGGTGCTCGTCGGCGACGCGGACCTGGCGGGCGTATCCCGCGAGAGCTGGCGGCGGCAGATCGCGTGGCTTCCGCAGCGGCCGTACCTCTTCGCCGGGACGGTCGCCGAGAACGTACGGCTGGCGCGGCCGGACGCGGACGGCGCCGCGGTACGGGATGTCCTGCGAGCCGCGGGTGCGCTGGACTTCGTGGCCGAGCTGCCGGAAGGCCAGGACACCGCACTCGGCGAGGACGGTGCGGGCCTGTCGGCGGGCCAGCGCCAGCGGATCGCCCTGGCCCGCGCCTTCCTGGCGGACCGGCCGGTGCTCCTGCTCGACGAGCCGACGGCGAACCTGGACGGCGAGACGGAGTCCTCGATCCTCGATGCCATCCGCCGCCTCGCCGCCGACCGCACGGTCCTCATGGTCGCCCACCGCCCGGCCCTCCTCCCGCTCGCGGACCGGGTGATCGCCCTGTCCGGGGCAGTGGGCGCGGCTGCGACCGGGACCGCCACCGAGGCGGGCGCGGCCGCTGCCGTCGGCGCCGCTTCCCGCACCGCGGCTTCGGCGCGGGCTCTTCCCAGCCACCCGCCCCAAGACGGGTGCGAAGCTCCCGTTCAAGCGGGTGGGTTGGGAGAGAACTCCCGCCCGGAGCGCGGGGGTCCGCTGGGGTGGGTGCGCCGGATGGCGCGGGCGCGGCGCGGCCGGTTCGGGCTCGCGCTGCTGCTCGGAACCCTCGCGCTCAGCAGCGCCGTCGGCCTCATGTCCGTATCCGGCTGGCTCATCTCGCGGGCCTCCGAACAGCCGCCCGTGCTCTACCTGATGGTCGCCGTGACGGCCACCCGCGCCTTCGGCATCGGCCGCGCCGTCTTCCGCTACGCCGAGCGCCTCGTCGCCCACGATGCCGTCTTCCGCATGCTCGCGGACCTGCGCGTGGCGGTCTACGCGCGCCTGGAGCGCCTCGCCCCCGCCGGTCTGAAGGAGACCCGCCGCGGCGACCTCCTCTCCCGGCTCGTCGCGGACGTCGACTCGCTCCAGGACTACTTCCTCCGCTGGCTCCTCCCCGCAGGAGCCGCCGCACTCGTCGGTGCCGGATCCGCAGGCTTCACCATGTGGCTCCTCCCGGAGGCCGGTGCCGTACTCGCCGCAGGCCTGCTCGCCGCCGGAGTCGGCGTGCCGCTGCTCTCCGGGGCGCTCGCCCGCCGCGCCGAGCGGCAGCTCGCCCCCGCCCGCGGCGCGCTCGCGACCCGGGTCGTCGACCTCCTCACCGGCGCGGCAGAGTTCACCGTCGCAGGCGCGCTCGCGGCCCGTACGCACGACGCCCGCGCCGCGGACCGCGCGCTGACCCGGTCCGCGGCGAGGTCCGCGGCCGCCGCCGGGGCGGGCGCCGGGCTGTCCGCGCTGGTCTGCGGCCTGACGGTGGCGGCCGCGGCCTGGACGGGTGTGCAGGCCGTGCACGACGGTCGCCTCTCGGGTGTGGCCCTGGCCGTCGTCGTGCTGACCCCGCTCGCCACGTTCGAGGCGGTCGCGGGTCTGCCCCTCGCCGTTCAGTACCGGCAGCGCAGCCGCCGCGCCGCCGAGCGGGTGCGGGACCTGCTGGACGCGCCGGCGCCCGTACGGGAACCCGCGCACCCGGCCGAGCCGCCCGCCGGTCCCTTCCCCCTGGCCGTACGGAATCTGACCGCCCGCCACCCCGGGCAGCAGGCCCCCGCGCTGCGCGGCCTCGACCTCGACCTGGCCCCCGGCCGCCGTATCGCCGTCGTCGGCCCCTCGGGCTCCGGCAAGACGACGCTCGCGCAGGTACTGCTCCGGTTCCTGGACGCCGAAGCCGGTACGTACACCCTGGCCGGGACCGATGCCTCGGCGCTCGACGGCGACGCTGTACGGCGGCTGGTCGGCCTCTGCGCCCAGGACGCGCACATCTTCGACAGCTCGCTGCGCGAGAACCTGCGGCTGGCCAGGCCGCCCGCGGCGGACGCCGACCTGCGGGAGGCCCTCGCCCGGGCCCGGCTGCTCGACTGGGTCGACGGCCTTCCCGACGGCCTCGACACGCTCGTGGGCGAGCACGGGGCCCGCATGTCCGGCGGCCAGCGGCAGCGGCTCGCGCTCGCGCGCGCCCTGCTCGCCGACTTCCCCGTCCTCGTCCTGGACGAGCCCGCAGAGCACCTCGACCTGCCGACCGCCGACGCGCTCACCGCGGACCTGCTCGCCGCGACCGAGGGCCGTACGACCCTCCTGATCACCCACCGCCTGGCCGGGCTCGCGTCCGTGGACGAGGTGGTCGTGCTGGAGCGGGGGCGGGTCGTGCAGCGCGGGACGTACGGGGAGCTGGCCGCGGCGGACGGCCCGTTCCGGCGGATGCTGGACCGGGAGGAGGCGGCGGAGACCCACCTGACCGCCCTGAGTGCCTGACCGCCCTGAGTGCCTGACCGCGCCGCCCCCTGATCGCGCCGCCCCTGACCGCCCGAGGGACTCATCGGGCTCGACGTCAGCCGCAGAGACGACGACCGGGAGCCCTAGGCGCCGTTCTGCTGGGCCGCAACGATCCGCTCGATGACGATCGCGACGCCGTCCTCGTTGTTGGCGACCGTACGGGCCGAGGTCGCGGCCAGCACGTCCGGGTGCGCGTTGGCCATGGCGTACGAGGTCCCGGCCCAGGCCAGCATCTCCACGTCATTGGGCATGTCCCCGAAGGCCACGACCTCCTCGGGCGCGATGCCGCGCGCCGCACAGCACCGCTCGAGGGTGGACGCCTTGCTGACGCCGAGGCCGCTGATCTCCAGCAGGGCGGTGGGGCTGGAGCGGGTGAAGGAGGCGTGCTCGCCGACCACCGTACGGGCCAGCACGAGGAATTCGTCCGGGGCGAGGGCGGGGTGGTGCGCGAGCAGCTTGAGCACGGGCTGGTCCGCGGTCGCCCACTCCGGCGAGAGCAGCTTCTCGGCGGCGGCGACGTCGGAGCCGGGATCGAGGTGGAAGGGCGGGTAGTCCGGCTCGTAGTGGATGCCGTTGGTCAGCTCGACGGCGAAGGAGGTGCCGGGCGCGGCGGCGCGCAGGGCCTCGACGACGGTGAGCGCGTCGGGCCGCTCCAGGGGCCGTACCTCCAGGACGAGACCCTCGCGGTGCAGGTCGACGACCGCGGCGCCGTTGGCGCAGATGGCCAGGCCGTGGCCGTGGACGTGGTCGCTGACGACGCCCATCCAGCGGGCCGGGCGGCCGGTGACGAAGAAGACCTCGATTCCGGCCCGCTCGGCGGCGTCGAGTGCCGCGACCGTGCGGTCGGAGACCGATTTGTCGTCCCGCAGAAGCGTTCCGTCGAGGTCGGTGGCGATCAGCCGTACGCGGCGGGGGAACGGCGCCGAGCGGTCGGATTCCGGCGTCTGCGGCTCAGGCCGCTCGGTAGCTGAAGTCACAGGGCTATCTTCGCGCATATGCGGACACAGCCGTGCGACGGGGTGCCCATAGGAGCGCCTCGGCGGGGCGTGGACGCCCCGCCCTGGGGCCGCGGCGCCGGGGGCGGGGTCGCCTCGCCCGGGCGCAGAGCGCCGGGCAGCCGGTCAGGGGGGTGCGGGCGGGTGGTGGCACTGTCACAGGCGGCGCATACGCTCGTGGGCATGGCGTCTTCTCTGCGACTGAGCACCGTGATCCTGCCCGTCCGCCGCTGGCACGAGGGCGGGCAGGAGGTCTGGCGGCAGGCCGAGGAGCTGGGCTTCCGTACGGCCTTCACATACGACCACCTCTCCTGGCGCGGCAGCTTCCGCGACGGTCCGTGGTTCGGCGCCCTGCCGACCCTGACCGCCGCCGCTGCCGTGACCGGCCGCCTCCGGCTCGGCACGCTCGTCACCTCCCCGAACTTCCGCCACCCCGTCACGCTCGCCAAGGAGCTGATGTCCCTCGACGACATCACCGGGGGCCGCGTCACCCTCGGCATCGGGGCCGGGGGCATCGGCTTCGACGCGACCGCGCTGGGGCAGGAGCCCTGGTCGCCGCGTGAGCGTGCCGACCGCTTCGGCGAGTTCGTGCCGCTGCTCGACCGCCTTCTCAGCGAGGACGCCGTGACGTACGACGGCGAGTTCTACTCCGCGCACGAGGTCCGCAACATCCCCGGCTGCGTCCAGCGGCCCCGCCTCCCCTTCGCGGTCGCGGCGACCGGCCCGCGCGGGCTGAAGCTCGCCGCGCGCCACGGCCAGGGGTGGGTCACGACCGGTGACCCCAAGACCTCCAGGAGCGGTATGCCCGCGGAGTCCCTGGCCGCCATCGGCCGGCAGCTGGAGCGGCTCTCCGAAGCCTGCGCCGAGATCGGCCGCAGCTCCGACGAGCTGGAGAAGATCCTGCTCACGGGCTTCACCCCGGACCGCCCGCTGGACTCCTTCGACGCCTTCGTGGACTTCGCGGGCGCGCACGCGGAGCTGGGCTTCACGGAGATCGTCCTGCACTGGCCGATCCCGGACTCGATCTTCGCGGCGGACCAGAAGGTCTTCGAGCGCATCGCGACCGAGGGCCTGGCGCAGCTGGGCTGAGCACGCGGGCGGCCTCTCCCTCTCTTTATCCCGCCTATAGGTGCGAAAGGAGCACAATCGAGACGTAGGCGCAGGACGACAGTCGCGTCTGGAGGGTGTCAGATGCCAGGGACCCGGACTCGTTCCCGATACGTCCCCGACCAGGGACTCACCACCCGCATGGTGACGACGATGTTCCTGATCGGGCTGCTCTATGTGGTGTTCGTCGGCGTCCTGATGGCCTTCCTCAGGGGAGCCTGGCCGATCATCCTCATCATCGCGGGCGGGCTGTTCATCGCCCAGTTCTGGTTCAGCGACCGGATCGCGGCCTACAGCATGGGCGCTCGGGAGGTCACGCCCCGGCAGGCGCCTGAGCTGCACGGGGCGGTCGACCGCATCTGCGCGCTCGCGGACATGCCCAAGCCGCGCGTCGCGATCGCCGAGAGCGACGTGCCCAACGCCTTCGCCACCGGCCGGAACGAGCGCACCGCCCTCGTCTGCGCCACGACCGGCCTGCTCCGGCGCCTGGAGCCGGAGGAGCTGGAGGGTGTCCTCGCCCACGAGCTGTCGCATGTCGCACACCGCGATGTCGCGGTGATGACCATCGCGTCGTTCCTGGGTGTGCTCGCGGGTGTGATGACCCGTATCGCGCTGTGGGGCGGCTTGAGCCGGGCGGGCGACAGCAGGGACAGCAACTCCGCCATCGCCATGCTCCTGATACCCCTGGTCAGCGCCGTTGTCTACGTGATCAGCTTCCTGCTCACCCGGCTGCTCTCGCGCTACCGCGAGCTGTCCGCCGACCGCGCGGCCGCGCTGCTGACCGGGCGCCCGTCGGTGCTCGCCTCCGCGCTGACGAAGGTGACCGGCCAGATGGCGAAGATCCCCACACAGGATCTGCGGAAGGCGGAGCCGTTCAACGCCTTCTGGTTCGCGCCCGCCTTCTCCTCCAAGGGGAGCCTGAGCCGGCTGCTGTCCTCGCACCCGACGCTGGAGCAGAGGCTGGAGCAACTGGGCCGCATCTCGGCGCAGCTGGGCCGCCCGTGACGACGATGCGGACGGCGGCGATGAGGGCGATGACGACGATGAGGACGGCGGCGATGACGGCGATGAGGACGACTGTGACGGCGACAGACGACATGAGGGGCTGATGTTCCGTGGGTCTTCTCGACACCATCCTCGGCCGCAGCAAGCCGGTGCGCCCGGACCTCGACCAGCTCTTCGGCCTGCCCGCCGCGGCGATCACGCTGCAGGCGGGCGCCGGTTTCACCCCGACGGGTGTCGGCTCGGTGTGCTTCGCCAGCGTCGAGGGCGGCGCCTTCGCCCAACTCCAGCAGGACGTACGGGAACTGCTCGACGCGGATACGGACCGGGGCGGCGTACCGGTCGAGTTCAGCCGGGACGCGTACGGCTACACCTGGCTCCTGGCCCGCCACCCGGCCGACGACACGGCCTCGCTGGTCAACGACCTGCACGCCGTCAACACCATCCTCCAGGACGGCGGCTTCGGCCCCCAGCTGCTCTGCTCGCTGGTCGGCTTCCGCGAGGCCGCGGGCGATCGCGCGCTGGCGCTCGTCTACCTCTACAAGCGCGGCACCTTCTACCCCTTCGCGCCTCTCCCAGGCGTCGCCGAGAAGCGCGACAACGCCCTGGAACTGCAGGTCAAGGCGCTTCTCGCGGACGACCTGCGGATGGAGCAGGATCTTGCGCGCTGGTTTCCGGTCTGGGGCGCACCGGGCCTGGGCGGGGGCTGACGCCGGGTAGCCGGGGTGTCGGCCGGGGAAGCGGAGGAACTCCGGTGGCACGGCGTCCACCAGCCAGACGCCGTTGGCGCTGACCCGGAACTCGTGTCCGGCGCGGCGCATCGCACCGGCGTCCACCGACAGGATCACGGGCTTGCCGCACCGTGCACCGACCCGGCTCGCGGTTTCGCGGCACGGCCCGCCTGTCGTCCATGACTCCAGCTTGCCCGGCTACCGAGGGGGAGGCCGCCGATTTTCCGCGCCGCCGTCCGCCGCGAGGGCGTCCATGGTGCGGGCGGCCAGTTCGCGCTCGGCCGCAGCCCCGGTGAAGGCCGGGGCCGCCTCGGGGCCGACCAGGTCGCGGACGGCCCGGACCGTACCGGCGGGGAGCGGCACAGGCTACGCCGCGGACTCCGCGGGCACCCCTCTGGAGTCCGCGGCGACCGCGGCAAAACCCCCAGCTCCGCCGCCCGTTCACTGGCGACTGCTGAGGTCATCGGTCAACCGTCCATCCCTGAGCGCCTCTTCGACGAATCCGACATATGACGAATGTGACCATGCCGAGCGGCTGGGCCAACGGCCGTGCAGGCCCTGTGCATACCCCGGGTAACAACGAAGGTGTACGAACCCCTACGGGAACGTCACCCTCGAGTCGGATGCCGAACCAGCCTCCAGGTCTGACGAAAGGTGTGGCCCGCGCCACTACCGTCGAAAACGTGACTGTGATCGCGACAGAAAGCCTCAGCAAGCGGTTCCCGCGGGTGACCGCGCTCGACCGGCTCTCCGTGGACATCACGCCGGGCGTCACCGGCCTGGTGGGTGCCAACGGGGCCGGCAAGTCCACCCTGATCAAGATCCTCCTCGGCCTCTCCCCCGCCAGCGAGGGCCGCGCCGCCGTGCTGGGACTCGACGTCGCCACGCACGGCAGCGCCATCCGCGAGCGTGTCGGCTATATGCCCGAGCACGACTGCCTACCGCCCGACGTCTCGGCCACCGAGTTCGTCGTCCACATGGCGCGCATGTCCGGGCTGCCGCCCGCCGCCGCACGCGAGCGCACCGCCGACACCCTGCGCCACGTCGGCCTCTACGAGGAGCGCTACCGCCCCATCGGGGGCTATTCGACCGGTATGAAGCAGCGCGTCAAGCTGGCCCAGGCGCTCGTCCACGACCCGCAGCTGGTCCTCCTCGACGAGCCCACCAACGGCCTCGACCCGGTCGGCCGCGACGAGATGCTGGGCCTGATCCGCCGCGTCCACACCGACTTCGGCATCTCGGTCCTGGTCACCTCCCACCTGCTCGGCGAGCTGGAGCGCACCTGCGACCACGTGGTCGTCATCGACGGCGGGCAGCTGCTCCGCTCCAGCTCCACCAGTGACTTCACGCAGACCACCGCGACGATCGCGGTCGAGGTCACCGACACCGACCGCCACCCCGACGGGACGGCGGCCCTCCGCGATGCCCTCGCCGCCGCGGGCATCGAGGTGCACGCGGGCGGCCGCGCCCCCGGCGCGGGCCATGTCCTGCTGCTGGACGTCACCGACGACGGCACCTACGACACGGTCCGCGACACCGTCGCCGCACTCGGCATCGGACTGGTGCGCATGGAACAGCGCCGCCACCACATCGCCGAGGTCTTCCGTTCGGAAGACCAGAATGGAGGAGGCCGCGATGCCGCCTGAGACCACCACCCCGGCCGCGGCACCGGCACAGTCCGCGGACCCCACCCGTATCCACAACATCGGGTACCGCACCTATGAAGGATCGCGCCTCGGCCGGGCCTACGCCCGCCGCTCGCTGTTCGCCCAGAGCCTGCGCGGTGCGTACGGCCTCGGCCGCTCCGCCAAGTCCAAGGTGCTGCCGATGCTGCTGTTCGCCGTGATGTGCCTGCCCGCGGGCATCATCGTCGCGGTCGCGGTCTTCACCAAGGCCAAGGACCTGCCTCTGGAGTACACCCGCTACGCGCTCTACCTCCAGGCGGTCATCGGTCTCTACGTCGCCTCCCAGGCACCCCAGTCCGTCTCGCGCGACCTGCGCTTCAGGACCGTGCCGCTCTACTTCTCCCGCCCGATCGAGCGCGCCGACTACGTGGCGGCGAAGTTCGCGGCCATGGCATCGGCGCTGTTCATCCTCACCGCGGTGCCGCTCCTCGTCCTGTATGCCGGGGCGCTGCTCGCCAAACTCGATTTCACCGACCAGACCGAGGGATTCGCGCAGGGACTGGTATCCGTGGCCCTGCTGTCCGTCCTCTTCGCCGGCATCGGTCTCGTCATCGCCGCGCTCACCCCGCGCCGTGGCTTCGGCGTCGCCGCTGTCATCGCCGTGCTGACCATCTCCTACGGCGCCGTGACCACCGTTCAGGCCATCGCGCACGATGAGGGCAACTCCGATGCGGTGGGCTGGCTCGGCCTGTTCTCGCCGGTGACCCTCATCGATGGCGTGCAGACGAAGTTCCTCGGCGCGACCTCCGCCTTCCCCGGCGGCTACGGCCCGCCGGGAGCCCTCGCCGGAGCCGTCTACCTGGCCGTCGTCCTCGGCCTGATCGCCGGCTCGTACGCCCTCCTGATGCGCCGTTACCGAAAGGTCGGGCTGTGACCCCCCACCCGTCGCCCGCCACCACTCTTCTAAGGAATGGGCTGCGCCCATGACAACACTTCGCATCGATCACGCCTCCCGCTGGTTCGGGAACGTCGTCGCCGTCAACGACATCACCATGACGATCGGGCCCGGCGTGACCGGGCTGCTCGGCCCCAACGGCGCCGGGAAGTCCACCCTCATCAACATGATGGGCGGTTTCCTGTCCCCCTCCACCGGCTCCGTCACCCTCGACGGCGCCGCGGTGTGGCGCAACGAGCAGGTGTACCGGGAGATCGGCATCGTCCCCGAGCGGGAGGCGATGTACGACTTCCTGACGGGCCAGGAGTTCGTGCTCGCCAACGCCGAACTGCACGGCCTTCCCAACCCGGGCTCGGCAGCCCGCAAGGCGCTGGCCACCGTCGAGATGGAATACGCGCAGAAGCGCAAGATCGCCACGTACAGCAAGGGCATGCGGCAGCGCGTGAAGATGGCGTCCGCGCTGGTCCACGAGCCGTCTGTGCTGCTGCTCGACGAGCCGTTCAACGGCATGGACCCGCGGCAGCGGATGCAGCTGATGGATCTGCTGCGGCTGATGGGCGAGGAGGGCCGTACGGTCCTGTTCTCCTCCCACATCCTGGAGGAGGTCGAGCAGCTCGCCTCCCACATCGAGGTCGTCGTGGCGGGGCGGCACGCGGCCTCCGGCGACTTCCGCAGGATCCGCCGCCTGATGACGGACCGGCCGCACCGCTATCTCGTACGGTCCAGCGACGACCGGGCGCTGGCCGCCGCGCTGATCGCGGACCCGTCCACGGCGGGCATCGAGGTCGACGCGGTGGAGAACGCCCTGCATATCCAGGCCGTCGACTTTCCGCGCTTCACCGAGCTGCTGCCGCGGGTCGCCCGCGAGCACGGCATCCGGCTCTTCACGGTCTCGCCCTCCGACGAGTCCCTCGAGAGCGTCTTCTCCTATCTCGTCGCGGCCTGAAGGAGCCTGAACCGATGTACAACCCCACGGTCGCCCGGCTCACCTACCGGGCCGTGCTCGGCCGCCGCCGGGCACTGATCCTCTTCGCGCTGCCCGCCCTGCTGCTGATCATCTCGCTGCTGGTGCGGACGTTGAGCGGCCCCGACGACCAGATCGCGGCCGACGTGCTGGGCGGCTTCGCGCTGGCGACGATGGTGCCGCTGATCGGGGTGATCGCCGGAACGGGTGCGATCGGCCCGGAGATCGACGACGGTTCGATCGTCTATCTGCTCGCCAAGCCCGTGAAGCGGCCGACGATCATCGTCACCAAACTCGTCGTCGCCATCGGGGTCACGATCGCCTTCTCGGCGCTCCCCACCCTGCTCGCGGGCTACCTCCTCAACGGCAACGGCCAGCAGATCGCGGTCGCTTACGGGGCCGCGGCGACGGTGGCCTCCATCGCCTATGCCGCACTGTTCCTGCTTCTCGGCACCCTCACCCGGCACGCGGTGGTCTTCGGCCTGGTCTACGCCCTGGTGTGGGAGTCGCTCTTCGGCAGCCTGATGCCGGGCGCGCAGAAACTGAGCGTGCAGCAGTGGGCGCTCGCCCTCGCACAGAAGATCGCCGACGGAGGCCTGATCACCTCGAACGTCGGATTCCCGCTCGCGGTGTCCCTGCTGGCCGGCGTCACGCTGGCGGCCACGCTGTACGCGGGCCAGAAGCTGCGGGCGCTCACGCTGGCCGGGGAGGAGTAGGGCGGATCCGTACGGGAAGGGCGCTGCACCACGGCCGGAGCAGGCCAGGACCCGGTCCCGGTGCAGCGCCGACCCGACTCAGGCGGCGGGAAAGAGCCGCTCCAGGACGAGCGCGATGCCGTCCTCCTCGTTGGACGCGGTGACTTCGTCGGCCACAGCTTTCAGCTCGTCGTGCGCGCCCGCCATCGCGACGCCGTACGCGGCCCACCCGAACATGGGGATGTCATTGGGCATGTCCCCGAAGGCGATGGTGTCGGCGCCCGTCAGGCCGAGCCGGCGGGCCGCCAGTGAGAGACCGGTGGCCTTGGTCAGGCCGAGGGGCAGCAGCTCGACGATGCCCTCGCCCGCCATCGTGACGCCCACGATATGGCCCGCCACTTCCAGCGCGACCCGGGCGAGTTCGTCGTCGCCCAGCTCCGGGTGCTGCAGGTAGATCTTGTTGAGCGGGGCGGACCACAGCTCGGCGGGGTCCTCGAACGGCACCACTGGCAAGGGGCCTTCCTGAACCCGGTAGCCGGGGCCGGCCAGCACCTCGCCCCCCAGGCCGTCCCGGCTCGCGGCCAGCGCGAGCGGGCCGGTCTCCGCCTCGATCTTGGCGAGGGCCAGCCCGGCGAGCTGCCGGTCGAGCGTGACGGACGTCAGGAGCCGGTGCTCGCCAGCGTGGTAGACCTGACCGCCCTGCCCGCACACCGCGAGCCCCCGGTAGCCGAGGTCGTCCAGGATGTGGCGGACCCAGGGCACGGCACGCCCCGTGACGACGATGTGCGAGGCGCCCGCCGCGGTGGCCGCGGCGAGCGCGTCGCGCGAGCGCTGCGAGACCGTCTCGTCGCCGCGGAGCAGCGTGCCGTCGAGGTCGGTCGCGATCAGTTGGTACGGGAGGGAAGGGGAGCCGCCGTCGGAACTCACGCGCCGGTCGGCTCCAGGACCTCACGTCCGCCCAGGTACGGGCGCAGCACCTCGGGGACGCGCACAGAACCGTCGGCCTGCTGGTGGTTCTCCAGCAGCGCGACGATCGTCCGGGGCACCGCGCAGAGCGTGCCGTTCAGCGTGGCCAGCGGGCGTACGTGCTTGCCGTCGCGCATCCGCACCGACAGCCGTCGCGCCTGGAACTCGGTGCAGTTCGAGGCGGACGTCAGCTCGCGGTACTTGCCCTGGGCCGGGATCCAGGCCTCGCAGTCGAACTTGCGCGAGGCGGAGGAGCCCAGGTCGCCCGTGGCCACGTCGATGACCTGGAAGGGCAGCTCGAGGCCGGTCAGCCACTGCTTCTCCCAGTCCAGCAGCCGCTGGTGCTCGGCCTCCGAGTCCTCCGGCGTGACGTAGGAGAACATCTCGACCTTGTCGAACTGGTGCACCCGGAAGATGCCGCGGGTGTCCTTGCCGTACGTGCCGGCCTCGCGGCGGAAGCAGGGCGAGAAGCCCGCGTACCGCAGCGGCAGCCGGTCGGCCTCGATGATCTCGTCCATGTGGTACGCGGCGAGCGGGACCTCGGAGGTGCCGACCAGGTAGAAGTCGTCCTTCTCCAGGTGGTAGACGTTCTCGGCGGCCTGGCCGAGGAAGCCCGTGCCCTCCATGGCGCGCGGCTTGACCAGCGCCGGGGTGAGCATGGGAACGAAGCCCGCGGCCGTGGCCTGCGCGATCGCGGCGTTGACCAGGGCGAGCTCCAGCAGCGCGCCGATTCCGGTCAGGTAGTAGAAGCGGGATCCCGACACCTTGGCGCCGCGCTCGACGTCGATGGCGCCGAGGAGCTGGCCGAGCTCGAGGTGGTCCTTCGGCTCGAACCCCTCGGCCGCGAAGTCGCGCGGGGTACCGACGGTCTCCAGGACGGTGAAGTCCTCCTCGCCGCCCACCGGTACGTCCGGGTGCACGAGGTTGCCCAGCTGGAGCACCAGGCGCTGGGTCTCCTCCGCGGCCTCGTCCTGCTCGGCATCGGCGGCCTTGACCGCGGCGGACAGCTCGCCCGCCTTCTTCAGCAGCTCGGCCTTCTCGTCACCCGAGGCCTTGGGGATCAGCTTGCCGAGCGCCTTCTGCTCGGCTCGGAGCTCGTCGAAGCGGACGCTGGACGACCTGCGCCGCTCGTCGGCGGAGAGCAGCGCATCGACGAGCGCGACGTCCTCTCCACGGGCGCGCTGGGACGCGCGGACACGGTCGGGGTCCTCACGGAGCAGACGAAGGTCAATCACCCCACCAGGCTACCGGTGCGCACTGCCGACGCTCGACCCGATATTCCATTACGCACCATTTTGACCGTTTTGCCGCGATCGAGAAATTCGGCACCGAAGGTCGTCAATAATTCGGCCTGCATTCGCTGAAATGGGGCGCGTTCGGCCATCCTGGCTGACCCGCTTCCCTTGCGCGGAGCGGAAGTTGAGTCCGGGTTGTCCACAGGCCCGTCGAGGATCAAGGAGTTTATCCACAGGCTGTGAGGAAGATCTGTGGAAATTGGAATTGATCATTCCGTCCGTCGCTGTGCTGGGCGATGGATTCCCCTCCGAAACCTCGGCCACACCCTCATTCGGGTGGGAATCGGGTGGAGTGACTCCCTCCAAAGAGTTGACCTGGGAAGTGGGGCTGACGAGGGGTGACCTGATGCCCTGTGGGCAGACCTGAGGTCTGTACGCCGATTTGTCGACCATGTCGTGTGGTCGTGTCGACTTATCCCCAGCCAGAGAGCAGCGCCTGTGGATAACTTTCGTGGATAACCACACTCGCAGGTGGAGCGGTGCGGAGGCGGCGCTCAGGCCCGGCCGTCGATGCAGCGGGTCAGCCAGTCCGAGGCGGCACTGAACTCGCTGTCGGAAGTCCCGTGCCGCAGCTGCGCCACGTCCGAGGGGTTCACACCGGCACGCGGGTACGAGCCGAGGAAACGGACGTTCGGGCAGATCCGCTTCAGCCCCATCAGGGCCTCGCCCACCCGCCGGTCCGTGATGTGGCCTTCGCAGTCCACCGAGAAGCAGTAGCGGCCGATGCCTTCGCCCGTGGGCCGCGACTCGATGCGCATCAGGTTCACCCCGCGCGCCGAGTACTCCTGCAGCAGCTCGAGCAGCGCGCCCGGGTGGTCGTCGCCCAGCCAGATCACCACGGAGGTCTTGTCCGCGCCGGTACGCGCGGCGGGCCTGGCGGGACGGCCGACGAGTACGAACCGGGTCGCCGCGTTGTGTGCGTCGTGAATATCGGTGACCAGCGGCTCGAGGCCGTACGTCGGAGCGGCGAACTCGCCCGCGAAGGCCGCGTCGTACCGCCCCTCCTGCACCAGCCGGGCGCCGTCCGCGTTCGACGCCGCCGACTCCCACTGGGCGTCGGGCAGGTTCGCCGCGAGCCAGTTGCGCACCTGCGGCTGCGCGACCGGGTGGCCGGTCACCGTCTTCACGTCCGACAGCGCGGTCCCGGGCCGTACGAGCAGGGCGAAGGCGATCGGCAGCAGAACCTCGCGGTAGATCATCAGCGGCTCGCCCGTGGCCAGCTCGTCGATGGTCGCGGTGACCCCGCCCTCCACGGAGTTCTCGATCGGTACGAGCGCGGCGGCCGCCTCCCCGGACCGTACGGCGTCCAGCGCGGCCGGGACCGAGACCATCGGCATGAGTTCGCGGGTGGCGGCCTCCGGCAGCGAACGGAGAGCGGCCTCCGTGAAGGTGCCTTCGGGTCCGAGATACGTGTAGCGGCTCGCTGACATGGCGCCCAGCGTAGCCGGGTGGATCGACCCCATGTGTCCCGTCTCATGCATCGAGCAGCCGCTGCCCCACGTACTCGCCCGGCTCGCAGCCGCCCGGCACGGCGAACAGGCCGCTCGCCTCGTGCCGGATGAACGGCGACAGCGCGTCGCCCCGGTCGAGCTTCCGCTGGACCGGCACGAAGCCCGTGAGCGGATCCGCCTGCCAGCAGACGAACAGCAGCCCGGCGTCCGGCGCCCCGTCGGGGCCGAAGCCGTCGTGGAAGGAGAACGGGCGGCGCAGCATCGCGGCCCCGCCGTTCGTCTCCGGCGCCGCGATCCTGGCGTGCGCGTTCGCCGGGATCACGACGTTGCCGGAGGGCTCACTCTTCTCGAGGTCCATCGGCGTCGTCTCGGTGCCGCCCGACAGCGGAGCGCCGTCGGACTTCCGCCGCCCGATGACCTTCTCCTGGCGCTCGAGCGACAGCTTCTCCCAGTCGTCGAGCAGCATCCGGATGCGCCGCACGACCGCGTACGAGCCGCCCGCCATCCACGCCGGCTCGCCCCGGACAGGTACGAAGATCCGCTGCTCGAAGTCCTCGTCCTCGGGCTTGGGGTTGTTGGTGCCGTCGACCTGGCCCATCAGGTTCCGGGCCGTCATCGGACGGGAGGTGGCACCGGGCGAGCGGTTGAAGCCGTTCATCTGCCAGCGCAGCCGGGCCGCGTCTCCCGCCGCCTTCTGCAGGGTGCGCAGCGCGTGGAAGGCGACCAGGGCGTCGTCCGCGCCGATCTGCACCCACAGGTCGCCGTTGCTGCGCCTCGCGTCCAGTGCGTCGGACGAGAAGTCGGGCAGCGGGTCCAGTGCCGCCGGGCGCTGCGCCGCCAGGCCGGTACGGTCGAAGAAGGTGCGGCCGAAGCCGAAGGTGACCGTCAGGGAGGACGGTCCCGCGTCGAGCGCGACGCCCGTGTCGTAGGCCGGGGCACGGCCCGCCATCAGCTCCTCCGCGATCTTCGACCAGCGGCGCAGCAGCGCGGCAGCCCCCTTGCGGCCGGTACCGGGGGCCAGGTCGAAGGCGACGAGATGTCCGCGGGCCTGCAGCGGTGTGGTGATGCCGGCCTGGTGCCTGCCATGGAAGGCGGCGGCGGTGGAGCCGACCGTGGCGAGGGCCGTCGCGTCCTCGCCGGTCGCGGCGGCGGTCCCGATCACGCCGCCCGTCACGCCCACGGCGAGCCCCGCTGCGCCCGCGGCGCCCGCCGTGCCGAGCAGCCGCCGCCGGGAGATGGCCCGCCCGGCCCCGCTGGAGCCCGCGTCCTTGTCCGTGTCCCGGTCCTGGCCCTGGTTCTGGTCCTTGACCTTGTCCGTCATCAGCCGATCTTCATGTTCCTGGTCTCGGTCACCTGGTCGATGTCGGAGCTCCGTACGGTCACGGAGACCTCCCAGTCGCCCGGCATCGGGATCTGCACGCCGCTCGCCGACCAGTGTCCCGTCTCGACCCGCGGGGGCTGCACGGGCAGGGGTCCGAGGTCCTCGGGCTCGAGCGTGAAGGCGACCTTCACCTCGGGTACGTCGAGCGGCTTCCCGTTCGGGCGGGTCAGCCGGACGTGGAGGAGGTTGGTGGCAGGGTCCAGGTCGATCTTGGCGGTGCCCTTGCCGTCCTCGCCGCCGGTGTCGAACGGGATTCTGACCGAGACGGGGCGCTGGGACGGCGCGGCCGCCGCGCCGTTCGCCGCCCGCACCGCCTCCTCCGTACGGCCCGGCTCGGTGCTGGTCAGCACGGTGGTCACGGCGAGCAGGACGACGGCGATCGAGGCCTCGGCGAGCACGGAACGGCGCAGTCCGGAGCGCTTCGGGTCCGCGTCGCGTACGCGCTTGCGGCGCGCGGTGACCTGGGCGGCGCGCTGGCGGGCGAGCTGCGCGGCGCGCCGCGGATCGGCCGGTACGGTGGCGGGTTCCTCGACCAGCTCCTCGTGCGGGTCTTCGTCCTGTTCCTGGTCCTGCTCCTCGTCCAGGACCTCGTCCAGTTCGTCGCTCCGGTCCTCGGCCTCGGCCTCCGCCTTCGCCCCGGTCGTCCCGTCCGCCGCCGGCAGCCGTGCCGTCCAGCGCCGCGAGATCGAGGCGATGCCCACCAGCACCACCACCAGACCGACCTTGACCAGGAGCAGCTGCCCGTACGACGTCGAGGTCAGGGCGTCCCACGAGCCGACCTGCCGCCACGACTGGTACAGCCCGGTCGCCGCCAGGACCAGCACGCTGCCGAAGGCCACCCGCGAGAAGCGGTGGACCGCTGTCCGCTCGACGGACGGGTCCCGGTGGAGCGCGACGAGCAGCGCGGTGAGCCCGCCCAGCCAGGCCGCGACCGCCAGCAGGTGGACGACGTCCACGGGCATGGCCACACCCGGCTGGATCCCCGTCGAGGCGTGCTCCGCGAGGGCCCAGGTCGCGGCAAGGCCCGTGGCGACGACCGCCCCGCCGACCCCGACCCCGAAGGCGAGGTCCCTGCGCTCCTTCGGGTCCTCGCGCCGCGCGTACGCCCCGAAGAGCACCGCTACGAACAGCGCGGCCGCCGCGAGCAGCAGCAGCCGGGAGACCAGCGCCGCACCCGGCTTGGTCTCCAGCACCGCCCGCAGCCCGGCCAGATCGAAGGCGTCGACGAGCCTGCCCGAGCCGGTGTACGGGCTGCGGAGCAGGAGCAGCACGATGGTGGAGCCGGTCAGCACCGCCCAGCCCTGGACGACCAGCCGCTGCACCGGCCGTACGGTCGCCCCGCGCGGCCAGCAGGCCAGTACGAAGGCGGCGCCCCCCACCAGCAGGACGAACCCCGCGTACGCCGCGTACCGCGCGATCCCGTAGAGCGTGCCGACGACGCCCCCGCCGGTCCGCTGCTGCGGCACCGCGACCGAGGTCTTCGAGGGCTCGCCGACCGAGAAGGTGAACGCCCCCGACACCGGGTGGCTGTCGGCCGAGACCGCCTTCCACGCGACGGTGAACGTGCCGTCGGGCAGCCCGGAGTGCAGCCCGATGCCGTACTTGACGACCTTTCCGCTGCTCAGATCGCGCAGCTTGCCGGTGTCGACCCGCTTGCCCTTCGGGTCGAGCACGCGGATCGCGTCGCCGGACAGGGCGACGCTTTCGGAGAAGGTGAGCGTGACGTCCTTGGGCGCCTCGCCGACCACCGACCCCTGCTTCGGGTCGCTCCCGATCAGCGCGGCGTGCGCCGAGGCGGGAGACGCGCCGGCGAGCAGCGAGCCGAGCAGCGCGGCCGCGAGGAGCAGCAGCGTCAGGGCCGCGGAGCGTGCGGTCGTACGGCGCGCGGTCCGGCGGTGCCCGGCGGACCAGGGACCCGGCGGCACCACGGGGACCGCGGAGGGGGCAGCGGTGGGCATGGCGTCAGTCCCTTACTTCCGCGGTGCGTAGTTGGTCGCCTCGACGGGGACCTCCAGCTTGATCGGCTCCGACCGGGCGAAGTGGAGTTCCAGGGACACCTTCTCGCCCTTCTCCGGCTTGTGCCTGAGCTTCATGAACATCAGGTGGCTGCCACCGCGCTCGAGTTCGAGATCGCCGCCCGCCGGGATCTCGAAGGAGTTCACCTGACGCATCGTCGTGCCGACGGTCCTGTGCATCGTCACGTCGTCGGAGAAGTCGCTGGTGACCGAGGTGAGCCGGTCACCGGCCGAACCGCTGTTCCTGACGACCAGATAGCCGCTCGCCACCTCGTCCGTCACCGGCTGCGGCACGTACGCGCCCGCCACCTCGAGCTCGGCGCGGGAGCCCGATCCCGATGCGGAACCGGCCGAGCAACCGGCGAGGGCGAGACCGGCCGTGAGCGCCAGCGCCCCGGCGACGGCAGCGGTCCTCACCGGGCTCACGGCGTACGCCCCTTGGCGATCTCCGGCAGGTCCTTGCGGTAGTCCTCGGCGGTGGCGTCCTTGCTGTAGAGGACGTGTGCCTTGTCGTCCTTCGGGAGGAAGGCGAGGACCTGGGTGCCGTGCGAGGAGATCCAGGTGCCGTCCTTCTGCTTCTTCGGCTTGTCCAGATAGATGCCGACGCTGCGGGCGCCCGCCTGGATGGTGTCGAAGTCGCCGGTGAGCCCGATGAAGGCCGGGTTCTGCGCCTTCAGCCACTCACCGAGCTTCTCCGGGCTGTCGTGCTGCGGGTCGGAGGTGACGAAGACGACCCGCAGCTCCTTCCGCTCGGCCTCCGGCAGCTTCCGCATGGCGATGTCGATGTTGCTCATCGTGAACGGGCAGGCGTCGGGGCAGTTGGTGTAGCCGAAGTAGAGCAGGGTCGGGCGGCCCTTGGTCTCCTCGATCAGGTCGTACTTCTCGCCCTTGGTGTCCTTGAGGACGAGGTCGGGCTTGTCGAAGGGCCGCTCGAGGACGGTCGCGGCCTTGTGCGCGGTCGCGGAGTCCGCGGCGGCGGGTTCGCTGCCGCCGTCGCCGCCTCCGCACGCGGAGAGGGTCAGTGCCGCCGCCGCGGCGAACGCGGCGGCGAACACGCTGGTTTTACGCATGGATGGCAGTCCCAAGGGGTGGTGGGTTCGGTTACGGACCGTGGCTCGAGCGCGGGTCGGGCGCCCGGGGCCGGCTGAGCGGCCCGGGCGCCCGGATCACGCTCCCGGATCAGGCCGAGCGGCGGCGGCCGGCGATGACACCGAAGGCGACGCCCGCCGCGCCGATGACGATGCCCAGAACACCGAGCACGCGCGCGGTGGTGTCGCTGCCGTCGCCCGCGGCGGCTTCGTCCGCCTCGGAGCCGCCGGACGCGCCGTGCTCGTCCGAAGCCTGCTCCTGCCCGGACTTGGCGTTCTCCGAGCCGCCGTGGCTGTGCCCGGTCGCCCCGTCCGCGGGCTCGGTGAGCTCGAGGACCGGCGCCGGGCTCTCCGGCTCCTCGCCGCCCTCCTTCGGCGCCTCGATCCAGCGTGCGACCTCGTTGTCGTCGTACGTCTGGAGGGCCTTGAACACCAACCGGTCCGCGTCCTCCGGCAGCTGGCCGACGGACAGCGGGAACTGCTGGAAGGTGCCCGGTTCGATCTTGCCGTCGTCCTTCGCGGTCCACGTGACCTTGGTGACGGCCTCGGTGATCTTCTCGCCGTGCATCTCGAGCGGCTTGTCGAGCTTGGACTTGGTGACCTTCACGTCCCAGCCCGGCACCGGCTGCGGCATGACCGAGGCCAGCGGGTGGTCGGTCGGGAGGTTGACCTCGAGCTTCACGGTCGAGGCGCTGTCGCTCTCGTTCGGGACCTTGAAGGCGATGGTGCTGTAGCCGCCCTTCTCGGCCTCGCCGGGCTGCACGGTGACGTGGGCGAAGGCCGGTCCTGCCAGCAGCAGGACGGTTCCGGCGGCGACGCCGCCGACGAGGGGGAGACGGGAGGAGATACGAGAGGAGAACCGAGAAATGGTCATGGTCGGGAACACTCCACGGGCAGATGAGTCGGATGGGATGGCGCGCGTGCGGCCGCTGCCGGCGCGAGCACTTCCGACGGAATGTCCCGGTTCGCCCGGGCTGGTGCCGGTGGTTGTGCTGGGCCGCGTCTAAGCCGCGAGGTCGAAGCGCGGCGGCCCCCGCCGACTGACGGAGTGCTCCAGGACCGGGGATTGCGGCCCGGACTTGCCGTGTTCGTACGCGTGAGGGCCGCGCAGCAGGGCAGCGGGCGCTCCGGGCAACCCGGCCCGCAGGGCGCGTACGAGTGTGATCGCGGCGCGCAACGCCCGTACGAGCGCTCCTTCGGCGACCCCCTCGGCGACCCCTTCCGCGACACCGCGCGCCGACAGCCGTACGAGCCGGAACAGCGCGGCCTCGCCCCGCCGCAGCAGCAGGCCGAGCACGACCGCGGCGAGCAGGTGCCCGAGCAGCATCGGCAGCGAGGGCAGTGCGAGATCGGCGAACGGGGGGACGGGCGAGGACGCGACGGCGGCGTCCAGCGCGCCGGATGTCTGGGCAGCGGCCGCATGGGCGGCCGTTTGCGCGCCGGCCGCGTGATCGCCAACGCCCGCCGCATGGAGGTCCGACGCATGAAGGCCCGCCCCATGAAGGCCCGCCCCATGAAGGCCCGCTCCATGGACGCCCGCCGCATGCAGATCTGCCGCCTGGGTGCCGACCCCGTGGGTCGCGTGGGGCAGTCGTCCGGACGGCGCGATGCCGGACGCGGTGACGATCCACCGGGCCTCGGCGAGGGTCAGCCGCGGGGGCACGCCGTTGCCGCCGCACACCAGCCGGACCGCGAGAGCGATCAGCGCATCCGAGGACCGGCCCGCCCGGGGCGCCTGCGCTGCGGCCACGGTGTGCTGCCCGAGCCCGAACAGCGCATGCAGCCCGAGCTGCGCGACCGCGAGCCCCGCGGAGATCCCCGGGAGCGAGCGTTCCCGCCCGGCCAGCGGCGCGGCGGCCGCGAACACCGCGAGGAATCCGGTGGCGAGCGTCCACAGCGGCACCCCGGCGCACGACGCAAGCAAGTGCCCGGCCGCGGACAGCACGACGCAGACCGCGGCGAACACCGCGGCCCTCAGCAGTCGCAGATCGGCGCCGGCGCGAGGGCCCGACGGGAAGGACGCGCTGCCCTGTGGGGGGCGGTTGCCGACTGACGGGTGGGCGGACATAGCCGCGCCATCATCCCATCGCGCCCACCCGCTTCATACGGCAGGGGTCTCGGTTCAGGAGGCGCAGCAGCGCACGGGTCCGCGTCGCTCACCCCGCTTTACACCGACGGCAGGAGACCGCGCATCCGCCGAATGAGCGTAGTCACATGAATCCCGCGCTTATGTGCGGGCATGGGCGGCAATACGTAACGGTATGTCGAGCCGCAGCCAGGAGGCTGGAGCATGAGCATCTGGTGGTCTCTCCATCTGCGGCGCGAGGCTGCGAGCGTGCCGCTCGCCAGACGGCTGCTCCTCGGCACGATGGACGCGGCGGGGGTCGATCCTGACATTTCCTACGATCTCTCGCTTGCGCTCACCGAGGCGTGCGCGAACGCGGTGGAGCACGGCGGGGACGCGTCACCGGAAGGCTCGTCCGGGGCGTACCGCGTAACCGCCTTTCTGGACGGCGACAAGTGCCGTATCGAGGTGACCGATTCGGGCCCCGGCTTTCCGCTGGGCCGGGTGCTGCACGGCACGTCCCTGCGCGCGCCGCTCCCGCCGCCCGCCCCCGCGGACCCGCACCGTGAACACGGCCGCGGACTGTGGCTGATCGAGGCACTCGCCGACCACGTCGACTTCCGCAACCGGCCGGGCCGGGGCGCGGTGGTGAGCTTCGACAAGATCCTCAAGTGGCGGGAAGACGCTCTGCTGAGGGCCTCCTGAGCGGTGTCTTCCGACGCCTTCTGATACTTCGGACACCTTTGGACGCCTTCAGCAGCTTCAGCAGCAGGGCGCGTTCCGCTCAGCCCTTCAGGCGGGCCATCCAGGACTCGACCTCGTCGGCAGCGCGCGGCAGCGCGGCCGAGAGGTTCCGGTTGCCGTCCCCGGTGACGAGGATGTCGTCCTCGATCCGGACGCCGATGCCGCGGTACTCCTCCGGCACCGTCAGATCGTCCGCCTGGAAGTACAGGCCAGGTTCGACGGTGAGGACCATGCCCGGCTCCAGCACGCCGTCCACGTACGTCTCGGTACGGGCGACCGCGCAGTCGTGCACATCCAGCCCGAGCATGTGGCCCGTGCCGTGCAGCGTCCAGCGGCGCTGCAGGCCGAGCTCGAGCACCCGCTCCACCGGGCCTTCCACCAGGCCCCACTCCACGAGCTTCCCGGCGAGCACGCGCTGCGCCGCGTCATGGAAGTCGCGGTACTTCGCGCCCGGCCTGACCGCCGCGATGCCCGCCTCCTGCGCCTCGTACACCCCGTCGTAGATCTTGCGCTGCAGCTCGCTGAACCGCCCGTTGATCGGCAGGGTGCGGGTGACGTCGGCGGTGTAGAGGGTGTGGGTCTCCACGCCGGCGTCGAGGAGCAGCAGTTCGCCCGCGCGGACCGGTCCGTCGTTGCGCACCCAGTGCAGGGTGGTGGCGTGCGGGCCCGCGGCGCAGATGGAGCCGTAGCCGACGTCGTTGCCTTCGACGCGGGCGCGCAGGAAGAACGTCCCCTCGATGTACCGCTCGGAGGTGGCCTCGGCCTTGTCGAGGACCTTCACCACGTCCTCGAAGCCGCGGACGGTGGAGTCGACGGCCGCCTGCAGCTGGCCGATCTCGTAGGCGTCCTTGACCAGGCGCAGCTCGCTGAGGAAGACCCGCAGCTCCTCGTCGCGGTCGGCGTCCAGCTTGTCCGCCAGCGCCTCTTCGAGCCCGGCGTCGTGGCCGCGGACGATGCGGACCGGGCCGTCCAGGGCCGTCAGCTCCTCTGCGACCTTGCGGACGTCCCTGCTGGGCAGGCCGAGCAGCTGCTCGGCCTCGGCGAGGCTGTGCCGCCGGCCCACCCACAGCTCACCCTGGCCGTCGAGCCAGAACTCGCCGTTCGCGCGGTTGGAGCGAGGCAGCAGGTAGAGGGTGGCGTCGTGGCCTTCGCCCGACGGCTCCAGGACCAGGACGCCGCCCTCGGTCTGGTCGCCGGTCAGATGCACATACTCCGTCGCGGCGCGGAAGCTGTACTCGGTGTCGTTCGACCGCGTCTTGAGGTTGCCCGCGGGGATGACCAGGCGCTCGCCGGGGAATCGGGCGGAGAGCGCGGCGCGGCGGCGCGCGGCGTGCGGCGCCTGCTCGACCGGCCGCAGGTCGCGCAGCTCGGTGTCGGCCCAGCCGCTCTTCATGTTCTCGGCAAGCTCGTCGGAGACGCCCGGGTAGAGGCTGTTCTTCCGCTGCTTGATCGGCTCGTCGCCTTCGGGGTTCTCGGGCGCGGGCTGGTCGGTCACGGCTTCCTCCTCGCGTGGAATCCCCACCATGGTATGGGCGGAGGGACGGCCGCCGGTGAGCCTGTGGATAACCTCGCCACGCCTCGTCACGCCTCGTCGAAGCGGGCGGCGAGGAGCACCACGTCCTCCGGGTCGTCGACCGCGTCGAGACCGTCGGGCAGGACGGTGTGCAGCACGTGGTCGGCGATCGCGCCCGGGTCGTCGCGTACGGCCGCGGGCATGCTCGCCGCTGCCGCCTGCAGCCGCGCGAAGGCCCGGTCCATCGGCTCGCCGGTACGGTGCAGCAGCCCGTCGCTGTAGAGGAGCAGGGTCTCGCCGGGCGCCGCGTCGAACTCGACGCTCGGAGCCTCCCAGCAGGAGAGCATCCCGAGCGGCGCGGACAGGGAGGTCTCCACGAACTCGGTGCGCCGCTCGCCGATGATCAGCGGTGGGCAGTGCCCGGCCCCGGCCAGCACGAACTGCCTTCCCTGGGCTCCGCCAGAGGTGACCGCGGCGGGCTCGCAGTACACGAACAGCGCCGTGGCAGAGCGGGCCGGCTCGGTCAGCCGCAGCAGCAGTTCGAGGTCGGACAGCACGGCGACCGGGTCCTCGCCTTCCATCACCGCGTACGCCCGCAGCGAGGCGCGCAGCCGTCCCATGGCGGCCACCGCGCTCGGCCCGGAGCCGGTGACGCTGCCGATGGCGAGGCCGAGCGCGCCCTCGGGCAGCGGCAGGGCGTCGTACCAGTCGCCGCCGCCGCGCGGGCCCGTGCGGTGCCGTACGGCGAGGCGCGCTCCGGGGATGCGCGGCAGCCGGCTGGGGAGGAGCTCCTCGCGGAGGGTGTCGGCGGTGGCGCGGGCGCGGGTCAGTTCGAGCTGGCGGGCCAGGTGCTCGGTGGCGTAATCGGTGTAGAGGCCGACGAGGTGGCGCTGTCGTTCGACGGGCTCGGTCGGCTCGTCGTAGAGCCAGACGGCGGCGCCCAGGCGGCCCGCGGCCGCGGTCGCGAGGGGGATCGCGTAGCTGGCGGCGTAGCCGAGGCGGGCGGCGACCTCGCGCTGGCGGGGATCGAGATCGGGCTCGTTGCGAAGATCGGGGTGGGCGACCTCGGTGCGGGCGCCCTCTGCTCCGCCGGACTTCTCCGGGAGCCCGTCGAGGATCCGGCCATAGGAGGCCGCGCTGCGCGGGATGGTCTCGATGGTGCCGAGCTCGGCGGGGCCGAGGCCGAGGCCGACCGTGGTCTCGGGGCCCTGGCCGTCGGCGGGCTCGAGGACGATCATGCCGCGCTGCGCGCCGACGAGGGCGGCTCCGGCGCGCAGCAGTTCGTGCAGCGCCTCATCGAGCGTGCCGGTGCGGGCGAGGCGCTCGGTGAGCTCGTGCAGGGTGGTGAGATCGGAGATCCAGCCGGCGAGGCGGTCCTGGACGGCGGCGAGCTGATCGACGGGGCTGACGTCCTGGGCGGTGGGGGCTGCGCTCTCGGACTGGGGCCGTTCGGATGGGGAGGTGGGGGCGGGATTGTGCGCTGGCGAGGGAAGTGCTGGATCGATTCCAGCCACTTTCGGCAGATGGCGGGAACTCATGGTCTGCAGCTTCCGATCCTGGCCCGTGACAACACCGGCCACGGAACCGCATTCACCTCAGCAGGTGCGCTATATGTCCGGAATAGCGGCGTTTTGTCGACTGGCATCGCGTAAACGCGCCAGCCTTGCATTCCTCGCAATAGCATCGCAAACCCCCATGTCATGCTGCGCCGCTATCAATGCCTCCACATCTACACGTAGGCCTGGGGCGTGTCCAGCACTGTGCCGACGGGCTTGTTGGTGTCTGTGATGATGACAAGTTGGCTGAAAAAAAGCCCTGGTCTCGCGCATTTGCGGTCGACTGGACGCATTCCACAACGCGTCACCTCCACTGTGGTGGGTACGTACTCGGAGAAGGGCAGGGGCAGTTGGGGGCGCCCCGGAACCTCGCGGCGGCCTCGAGCGTCCTACTCGGCAACGGCGCCCGTCCCCGAATGGCGTGGGGGTTCCCCTGCCGAAGGCAAGGGAAACGGTTCGGGACGGCAAGCGCCATGCGGCGCCACCCCTCGCCATGTCCCACGCTCGGCCCGCGACGTGATGCGCTGAGTTGAACGCGCAGTGACGAATGATCCACATGGTGTGAGCGAACTGAACTGAACGTGTTCGCGGAGCACCACGTACTGCCATGCAGTCGATCGGGTACTCGATCGATACGGAGATCGGTGCACCAGAAAGATCCGGTACATCCGGTAGCAGTACATGAACCGGTACAGCGTGTGTGAGGACGCGATGGATGCTCTCCCTGCCTCCCGCAGGGGGAACCCCACCCTCGGCGTTTAGCGGAAAGGAACGAGCGCTCATGCGCGAGATCCTCGGAAGGCGACGCAGGTTCCTGCCCGGTCGTAGGCGCGGCGGGAAGCCGGCCATGCTCGCTGCGGCGCTCACCTGCGCCACCGAGTGGCATTGGCCAGTGCTCCCAGGCGTGGGGCTCCAGGCCGGCGGCAGCGGCGCGCGCGGTTGCAGCTGTCCGCACCCGGACTGCGTGGTTCCGGGCGCGCACCCCTTCGACCCCGGACTTCTGGCGGCGACGACCGACGCCCGCATGGTGCGGTGGTGGTGGGAGAACCGCCCCACCGCCCCCATCGTGCTGGCCACCGGCGGCCGCGCGCCCTGCGCGCTCAGCCTGCCCGCGGTCGCGGCGGCGCTGGCCCTCGCCGAGCTCGACCGGATGGGCGTCCGGCTCGGGCCCGTCGTGGCGACCCCGACCCGCTGGTCGATCCTGGTGGCGCCGTACTCCCTCGAGGTGCTAGGCGAGCTGCTGCACCGGCAGGACTGGGTGCCCAGCTCGCTGCGCTTCCACGGCGAAGGCGGCTATCTGGTGCTCCCGCCGTCGGCGACCGGCGCCGGACTCGTCCGCTGGGAGCGGGCGCCGCTGCCCGGGTCGGCGGCGCCGTGGCTGCCGGACGTCGAAGCGGTCGTGGACGCGCTGGTCGAGGCGAGCACGAGCGCGCCCGGCGGGGGAAGCCGCCTCGCGTACTGAGCCGGTCGTACGGGATCGGTGCGGATCTGTACGGGAGCCGCACCGGTCTCTGCGGGTCCAGCCGGACCCGTACCAGATCCGTGCCGGACCATACGGGGACCGGGACTTCGCGTCGGGCGGTCCCGAACTCCCCGTCGGCCGTGGCCGCGAGGCGCGTTCACTCGTACGGGTATGAGCGAGCCAGAGATATACGGGAAACGGCCCCGGGCGCCCGGAGAACCCCGCTCTGCCCTATATGTTCGGCCTGCCGTCAAGCATTCTCAGCGAGTTGCAGGTGGGTCCTCATGGAGCGGGCGTCCAATGCGCACGGGTCGAACGTCCGCACCGCCGCGCTCGCGGGCGCGGCGGTCCTCGCCCTCGTACTGCCGCTGGCCGCTGCCACAGCAGGCCCTGCGGGACGGGGCAGCGACCGTCGCGACAGGACTGAGGCGCCGCCTGCCGCGCCGTCCATCTCGGTTCCCGCCGCACCGGCCGAGAACCCCGAGGACGCCGAGAACGCCCAGGACGCCGACGGCAAGGCGGTTGGCGGCGCGGGGAGGGGCGGCTCCACCGTCGCGGCCCGTGGCGCGTCCGCTCTGCTGCCGGACCTCGGCCTCACCGGCACCTCCCGCTGCGGCCCCGAACTCACCTCCCCTGAAGGGGTCGAGGCCCAGACCTGCGTCTTGCGCGAGGGCCGCGACACGTGGGGGCGCACGTACTACCGCAACGCGACCGGGCGTACGCTGCAGGCCGTCCTGAGCCTGATGCGTCCCGACGGCAGGACCGTACAGGTGTACTGCACCCTCGACGCGAAGGACGACCCGGGGGCGTGCGAGACGCCGCGTGCGCCGGGGTGGGCAGCCGGTGCAACTCCCACCGGGCAACGGGCGGCTGAACCTGGGGAGACGGCTGGGGGCGCTGCTGAGCGCACGACAGAGCAGGGCGAGGGTGAGAGCCAGGCGTACGGGGCAGCGGCGTACGGGGCTGTGGCGGAGATCGCGGCAGCGGACTCGGACCGGCTGCTGCTGCGCTCGGGGAGCAACTCCCCCTACAGCTGAGCGGGTTGACCTGCGGCTCTGGCGCCGCGCCAGGGCATCGCACCCGGGGCATGGAGACGCCCGGTCGCTGGCGACGGGGGATGCACCAGCGACCGGGCTTCTAGAACGGTAACAAGAGATCCGCCGTTCGCAAATTCGATCGCGGATTTCCGGACGCCGATTTACCGTTCAGTAGGGGTAGTTGTGACAGGAGTCACGTCCAGGCGTCCCGAGCGCGGGCCGCCCCGGTTCAACTCAGCGTCACCTGCCGGTTGGTGAGCCCCCCGCGCGCCCGCCGCTCCTCGGCGGTCAGCGGCGCGTCGGAGGACAGCGCCTCGGTGAGCCGCTGGGCGAACTCCTGCGCCGGCTTCTCCACGTCTTCCGCGCCCACCGAACTCGGCAGGTCCCACACCGGCACCATGAGCCCGTGGGCCCGGAACGAGCCGACGAGACGGGTCCCCTCGCCGAGCGACGACGTCCCCGCGGCGTGCAGCCGCGCGAGGGCGTCGAGCAGCTTCTCCTCGGAGTGCGGCATGACCCAGCGCAGATGGTTCTTGTCCGGGGTCTGGCACCAGTACGCCGCCTCGACGCCGGAGAGCCGGGCGGTGGGGATCGCGGCCTCGTTGGCCCGCTCCAGGGAGGCGGCGACCTCGGGCGTGGTGTTCGCGGCGTCGTCCAACCAGAACTCGAAGCCGCTGTGCACGACCGGCGTGAACGCGGCCGCCGGGTCGAGCAGATCCTGGAGGCGCGGGCTGTCGGCGGGGACGCGCTCGGCGGCCACGGGGGTGCCCGGCGCGGCCTCGAGCGCCCGCCGCAGCACGTCCGCGAGGTCGCGGCTGATGTCGCCGGAGGCGGTGTCGTTCTGCAGGCCGAGCATCACAGCGCCGTTGTCGCGGCGCAGCGCGGGCCACGCCATCGGCAGCACCGTCGCCAGCGTGACCGACGGGACGTCCTCGGGCAGCCCGCCCTTGAGGCCCAGCTCCACGGTCGCGGCGGGTACGAGCTCGCGGAGGGCGACCCAGTCGCACTCGCCCGGCAGGCCTTCGAACGGGCGCTGCACGAGCTCGGTCACGGCGTGCGCGGCGGCCCGCCCGTGACATGCCTTGTAGCGGCGGCCGGAACCGCAGGGGCAGGGCTCGCGTGCGCCGACGACCGGAATGTCTCCATCGGAAACCTGGGTGGCAGAGCTCTTCCCGGAAGTCTTGGCCTTCGTCTGAGGGCGCTTCTTGGCCATGGCGTGGGTTTCTCCGTTACGGCGGTGTGTCCTGGCCGCCGAGCCTAGCCCTTCGCTGTGGTCTGCGACGCGCTCCTCCGAACGCGCCTGCCGCCCGGGTCTCCGGCCGGGTCTCCGGATGAGGTCGGGCCTCCGGCCTGGGCCGGGTTTTCGGCCGCGGTCGCGCCCTGGTCGAGACCGGGCCTCTGGGCGCGGTCGCTCAGTCCAGGTCGTTGAAGAGGTCGGCGACGTCCAGCGCGGGGACCCCCACGCGCGTAGAAATGCTCTGGCGCCGCGGCGCCGGGGCGAGGACGGCCCACACGGTGACCTCGCCCGCCGCGTCGTCCCGTACGCCCCAGTCCTGGGCGAGTGCCGTGATGATGTTGAGCCCGCGGCCGCCCCGGGCCGTCACCGAGGGAGTGGCCGGAAGTGGTCGGGTCGGACCCCCGCCGTCCGTCACCTCGACGGTCAGCCTGCCGAATTCGTCCACGCGCCAGGCGGCGCGCACCGCGTCGGGCCCGTCGCCGTTCGTCCCCGTGTGCAGCGGACGACCGTGCCGACATGCGTTGCTGAGGAGTTCGGAGAGGACCAGGACAGCGTCATCGACCACAGAATCCGGCACTCCGCTTACCCGGAGCCCCTCGCGCATCCTGCGCCGCGCCGCACCCACGCCCGCTGGGCCATGGGGCACGGCCATGATCGACGAAGTCGGCACCTCCTGTGCCACCACCAACGCCACCCCCGAGACCTCCTTTGCCCCACGCCACGGGAACGATGCCCCCTTGGACTGGACCGGAAACCGGCCAACCGCGATCCCGTGGCGCACTCGCAACGATCGAATACGTACCGAACGCGCCGGTGCACTCCCTGTAAGGGCAAGGGGGGGCGGCGGCGGGCTTCTCCACCTGACCCGCCGGGCACGCTCTATGCGCGGCCGAGCAGGGACAGCACCTGCCGGGGGCGGTTGGTGATCACGGCGTCCACGCCGAGGCGCGCGCAGAGTTCCACGTCAGCGGGGGAGTCGACGGTCCAGACGTGGACACGGTGGCCCGCCCGGTGGGCGCGGTCGACGTAGCCGGGGTGATTCCTCAGAATCCGGATGCCCGGCCCGGCGATCCGGGTGCCGGCCGGAAGCCGGCCGTCGCGGTAGCGGGGCGAGAGGAACTGCATCAAATAGACGGTCGGGATGTCCGGCGCCCCGAAGTTCACGCGGTGCAGCGAGCGCGCGGAGAAGCTCATGACCCGTACGGCCGAGGGCTCGCCCGCGGGCGGGGTGTCGAGCCCGAAGCGGCGCAGCAGCTCCAGCAGCCTCTCCTCGACCTGGCCCGCCCAGCGGGACGGGTGCTTGGTCTCGATGGCGAGCTCCACGCGGCGGCCGGCGTCCGTGACGAGTTCGAGGAGCCGCTCGAGGGTGAGGACGGAGGTGCTGTCCCCGCGCGCGGTCTCGTCCCGATCCGGGGACTCGTCCGTGTTCTTGGTGCCCTTCCAGGAGCCGAAGTCGAGCGCGGCGAGGTCCGAGAGCTCCATGGCGGACACGGAGCCCCGGCCGTTCGAGACGCGGTTGACCCGCCAGTCGTGGACACAGACGAGATGCCCGTCGGCGGTGAGCCGTACGTCGCACTCGAGGGCGTCGGCGCCGTCCTCGATGGCTTTGCGGTACGCGGCCAGCGTGTGCTCCGGGGCGTCCTCGGACGCACCGCGGTGGGCGACCACGGAGATCCTGTGCGGTCCCGGACGGAGGTCGCGGGCCGGGTGCGCATAGGTCATCGCGTTATGGTGCCACCGCCGGGCGGGGCGACGCTCGTACGGCCGCGGCTCGCGCGCCAGCGGATGCGTCCGTTTCGTCCGGGATAAAGGATGGCGGTCCATACCACCGTCACTGCTTACGGTGCTCTGACGCCCTGTGGGAAATGCTGGCGACGAGAGTGGGTTACGTGGGCCGTGACCGATGAATACTGACGTAACCGTCGCGACAGAGCGACTGACGTGCACCTGAGGAGAAAGCTGTGAGCACCGAGAACGAGGGCGCCGCCGTTCCGCCTGGGGTGGAGCCGCCGTCGGCGCCCGAGACGCCGGTCGCCGGGCCCGCGTCCGCGTCCGGCGCACCGACCGCAGACTCCGCGCGCCGTGCCGAGCCGGCGCGGCCGCCCGTGCCGCCCGCTCAGGGACACGCGCGCGTGGAGGCGGACACGGACTATGCGCTGCCGGCGCCGGAGGAGCGGACAGCGCAGCTTCCCACGGTGGGTGCAGGGGACGGCCGCTCCGACGGTGGCTTCAACGGTGGCTTCGACGGCGGGTCCGCCGCCCGTACGGCCGAATTCGCCGAGTACCCGGCGTACGGCGCGCGGTCCGCACATGGCGCATCCCCGGGTCAGGAGCCGCAGCAGCCTTCGGGGGCCCACTCGGAACAGCCCGGTCAGCCTGGTGCGCCGGGTCAGCCCGGTGCACATGGTCAGCCCGCTGCGCCTGGTCAGCCGGGTCAGGCGCCCGGGTCTCCGGGGGCCGCGAGCCCGGCCGGGGGCGCCGGCTGGCCGCCCCCGCCACCGCCCGGTAGCGGCTGGGGCAGTGGCCCTGGCCCCGACCCCGTACCGCCGCCGCCCGGCGGCTCGCCGCGCAAGCGGACCGGTATGGTCGTGGCGGCCGTACTCACCGCCGCGCTGGTCGCGGGCGGCGTCGGCGGCGGTATCGGCTACCTGGCCGCCGACCGTGGCGACAGCACCGGCTCGACCACCGTCTCCGCGTCCGGCGACCCCGAGGTCCTCAACCGCTCGCCCAAGTCCGTCTCCGGCATAGCGCAGCGGGCGCTCCCGAGCGTCGTCACGCTCGATGCGCAGGGCAGCCAGGGCGAGGGCGGCACGGGCACCGGCTTCGTCTACGACAAGCAGGGCCACATCCTCACCAACAACCACGTGGTGGCCTCCGCGGCCGACGGCGGCAAGCTGACCGCGACCTTCTCCAACGGCAAGAAGTACGACGCCGAGGTGGTGGGCCGCGCCCAGGGCTACGACGTGGCCGTACTCAGGCTCAAGAACGCCTCGGACGCGAAGCTGAACCCGCTGCCGCTCGGCGACTCGGAGAAGAAGGTCGCGGTCGGCGACGCCACGATCGCGATCGGCGCGCCCTTCGGCCTGGCCGGCACGGTCACGACGGGCATCATCAGCGCCAAGAACCGCCCCGTCGCCTCAGGTGACGGCGGCAGCAGCAACGCCTCGTACATGAGCGCCCTCCAGACGGATGCCTCGATCAACCCGGGTAACTCCGGCGGCCCGCTCCTCAACGCCGAGGGCGCGGTCATCGGCATCAACTCCGCCATTCAGTCGGCGGGCAACGGGCTCGGCGGCGAGGCGCAGCAGTCCGGCAGCATCGGCCTCGGCTTCGCCATCCCGATCAACCAGGCGAAGCGCGTCGCCGAGACCCTGATCAGGACCAGCGAGCCGGTCTACCCGGTGATCGGCGTCCAGGTGGACATGCGCGAACAGGGGGAGGGCGCCCGTATCTCCCAGACCGGGAACGGCGGCTCCGAGGCGGTCACCCCGGGCGGGCCGGCCGACAAGGCGGGCCTGAAGCCCGGTGACGTCATCACCAAGCTCGACGACACGGTCATCGACAGCGGCCCGACCCTGATCAGCACGATCTGGACCCACCAGCCGGGCGACCAGGTCAAGCTCACGTACGAGCGCGACGGCAAGACGTCAACGGTGGACGTCACCCTGGGCTCCCGCAAGGGCGACAGCTAACCGCTGGGCTGACCCTGTGTCGCCCCAGGTGGGCGACGCGGGGGGCCCGATGGCGACCTCGGTGATCGGGCAGGTGTGGAGCGACTCAAGGGCCTTCTCGGCGGTCTTGCGGTCTTGCGGTCTTGCGGTCGGCGGTGGAGCTGGTGGCGGTGTAGATCAAGCGGACCTGCTGGTAGACGTGCCAGGTGACCTCGACCTCGCTGTTCGGGTCGCCGAGCGGGAGCCACTGGTCCAGTCGTGTGCGTTGCCGGTCGGTGAGGTGCTCAATTCCGGTGAGCAGAGTGCGGCGGATCATCCGGTAGAGCGGGTCGCCCTTGTGCCCACGACGTCCGAGTGTGGCCGGCTGGACACGGCGTCGGACCTCGTCGAGTGCGTTGCCCCCGAGCTTGACGACGTGGAAGGCATCGAGCACCGCGACCGCGTCGGGCAGCTCGTCACGGATCGCGTTGCGGTACCCGCGGAACGGGTCCAGCGCGGCGCATTCGACCGACACGGTGACCTCGGCCCCTTGCTCCTTGAGCCAGTCGGCGTAGCCCGTGCCGGACCTGCCCTGCACGGCATCGAGCAGCCGCGCACAGAGACGCCGGTCGGGGCCGCGGGTGAGGTCGACCATCACCGTGACGGCCTTGTCCGCGGAGGAGATCCTGCTCGGGCGCCAGATGTGCTCGTCCACCCCGATGGCATGCACCCCCGATGGCCTTCACCCCCGATGCGCGCTTCTTGATGTCGATCGAGGTCTCGGCGTGCTTCTTGACCACGTTCCAGCAGGTGTGCCAGTTCACCCGAGCCGCCGCGCGATCGCCGACACCGTGGTGTCGTCGAGCCGCAGCAGACCGCAGCAGCGCGCGGATCCGACCGCCCGCTCCACCGCCAGGCTGGTGAGCTTGGCCCGCGGCGGCGCGAAGTCGTGCTCCTCGGTCCAGATCCCTCGACGACACGAGGGTTCGGGGCAGCGCCAGATCCGCTTGCGCCACCGCACCCCGCACTGGCGTGCCGAAGGACGGGACGTCGTGCAGGGCCTGGACGTGCCGGCCGTGGCCGACCGCGACCACCCCGCAGTCCGGACAGCCGGTCAGATCGGCGTCGGACTCGACGTCCAGCACCACCAGACCCCGTCCACCGCCAACGTCGGGATCGCGGGTGAGGCCGAGGACGAGGCTCATCCACGAGAGCCAAAAGAATGCGGACGGCGATGTCGAGAACCCGTGGCCGGCTCCGTCCCCGGGTGAACGCGACCACAATGGGTCGCACCAGCACCGAGGAGAAACACGATGGCCAAGTACTTGCTGCTGAAGCACTACCGCGGAGCCCCGGCTGCGGTGAACGACGTGCCCATGGACCAGTGGACGCCGGAGGAGATCTCGGCCCACGTGCAGTACATGCAGGACTTCGCGGCCCGGCTCGAGGGGACCGGCGAGTTCGTCGACGGTCAGGCGCTTGCCCCCGAGGGGACGTGGGTCCGGTACGACGGTGAGGGGCGCCCGCCGGTGACCGACGGGCCGTTCGCCGAGACCAAGGACCTCATCGCCGGCTGGATGGTGATCGACGTCGACAGCTACGAGCGTGCCGTCGAGCTGGCCGGAGAGCTGTCGGCCGCCCCTGGGGCGGGCGGCAAGCCGATCCACGAGTGGCTCGAAGTGCGCCCGTTCCTGGCCGCACAACCCACCATCACGGAGTGCCCTCATCGATGAACGAGGCCCTGCTCCGGAGCCTCACGCCGAGCGTGCTCGGGATCCTCGTCCGCCGCGGAGCCGACTTCGCGGCGGCCGAGGACGCCGTGCAGGACGCGCTGGTCGAGGCGGTCCGCGTCTGGCCGGCCGACCCGCCGCGGGATGCGAAGGGCTGGCTGGTCACCGTGGCCTGGCGCCGGTTCCTCGACGCGACCCGGGCGGACGCCGCCCGCCGCCGGCGTGAGGACCTCGTCGACGAGGAGCCGGTGCCCGGGACCGCGCCCGCGGTGGACGACACGCTCCAGCTCTACTTCCTGTGCGCCCACCCGTCACTGACGCCTTCGTCCGCGGTCGCGCTCACGCTGCGCGCCGTCGGCGGGCTGACCACCCGCCAGATCGCCCAGGCCTACCTGGTGCCCGAGGCGACCATGGCGCAGCGCATCAGCCGGGCCAAGCGCACCGTCTCCGGCGTGCGGTTCGACCAGCCCGGCGACGTCGCCACCGTGCTGCGCGTCCTCTACCTGGTCTTCAACGAGGGCTACTCCGGTGACGTCGACCTCGCCACCGAAGCCATCCGGCTCACCCGGCAGCTCGCGGCCGCGATCGACCACCCCGAGGTGGCGGGGCTGCTCGCCCTCATGCTGCTCCACCACGCCCGGCGCACGGCCCGCACCGCGCCCGACGGCAGCCTGGTGCCGCTCGCCGAGCAAGACCGCGGCCGGTGGGACACCAAGTCGATCGCCGAGGGCGTCGAGATCCTGCAGGCGGCCCTTGCCCGCGACCGGCTGGGCGAGTTCCAGGCCCAGGCCGCCATCGCTGCACTCCACGCTGACGCACCCACCGCCGAGGAGACTGACTGGGTGCAGATCGTCGAGTGGTACGACGAGCTCACGCGCCTGACCGACAGCCCGGTCGTCCGGCTCAACCGCGCGGTGGCCGTCGGCGAGGCCGACGGACCGCGCGCCGGCCTGGCGGCGCTCGCGGCGCTGGACGACACCTCCCCAAGCTCTTCGAGCAAGGGATACCCCATGCCCCGCCGCGCGGCGGTGGCTGCTTACCTCCACGAGCGCGACGGCGACCTGGCGACGGCGGCACGGCTGTACGCCGAGGCGGCCCAAAAGGCACCCAACCTCGCCGAGCGCGACCACCTGACGCGCCAGGCCGCCCGGCTCAACGCCCGCCGGTGTCGCTGACGGGTCGCGCTCGGATTCGCACAACCCTTGGCGCGGCCCCGGCTGCGGGCCCATGGCCAGAGCCGTCGCCTCAAAGTTAGGGTTCGGCCGCCGTCTCGTTACGCGAGCGCTCGTGACCGGATCGATTCCAACTGGAACACCTCCGGACAATGTCCGGGGCCGAGCACTCTCTCCCTGCCGCGCTTGCGGAGACGGGGACGTCCCTTTACTCAGTATGCGGGGAGTAATCCAGACTCCTGTTCCTTTCGGGCTCGAATTTCGGACAGCTGAGCGAATATTTTGGTTTTAAGTCCTTGGTTGTGCCATGCAAGTGAATTTGCCGCCTGCGCGTCTCGGCTGATCTGATTGTCCAGCTATAGGTAGCGGCGAGACCTGCGCCTTGTGGGGTGATCCATGGCGGTATGTCGGTACAAGAGAGTCATCAGCCTGGCCTCATAGGGATCTTCAGCGCGAAAAAATCACAGCGCCCGAGGAAAGGTGAGGGCATCACCGACTTACCGCAGTTGTTTGCCGCGAAATCAAACGCTCTAGCAGGGACAGGCGGAATGAGTACCTAATGGATCTTAGGGTGTCAATTGAGGCTCCGGATTCTATGGCGTGCCTGGAATCCCTAAGTGACTGGCTGCGGGGCGATCCTGACTTCGCAGGCCGGGTGCGCGTGAGCGGTCCCAGCCCTGGCCCGAATGAAATGGGGGGAATCGCCGATCACCTGATCATTGCCGTCGGGTCCAGCGGCACACTAATAGTCGGCCTTGCTGGTGCGCTAAAGGTATGGCTTTCCCATCCGCGAAGGTCCGATGTGCGGGTAAAGGTGCGCTGTGCAAACGGGCGAACCGTGGAGCTTGACGCCAAACGAGTCGCAGTGTCAGACGTCGAGAACATGTTTCGCTTGGCTCTGAACGGTGAGAATCCGGAGTAGTCATGCATCTGCCAGACCCCCGACGATCCCGGGCGCTCCTGATTGGTGCGAGCCAGTACGCCAACGCCGAATTGTTCGATCTCCCGGTAGTGCCCGATACCCTGTACGACTTGACGGCGGCTCTGACGGATCCGAAGCACGGAGTGATCTCCGAAGAGCACTGCACCGTGATCTGCGACGAGGGGGACGTGCGGCAGGTCGGCCGCGTCTTGCGATCCACCGTCGAAGCTGCGGAGGATCTGTTGCTCGTGTATTACACGGGCCACGGTTTGGTGGGTGGTAGGCGGCACGAATTATACCTGGCGCTCACCGAGAGTGAAGAGTCTGCGCCTGCGTTCAACTCCCTTGCCTATGACAACTTGCGCGACGCCGTCCTTGACAGTCCGGCGTCACTCAAGGTCATTGTCCTGGATTGCTGCTTCTCCGGGCGGGCCATCACTGGCTCGTTGGCGGATGCGTCGACGACGCTCCTCGGCCAGATCGAAGTGGACGGGTCTTACGTCCTCACTTCGGCCCCCCGCGACAAGGTTGCGCTGATTGTTGAGGGTGAAAAGCATACGGCGTTCACAGGCAGGCTGATCCGATTGCTTAATGAGGGCATCATCGGCGGGCCTGAACTGCTGACGATAGGCGACGTGTATCGATACTTGCTTGCATCGATGAAAGCGGAGTGCCTCCCGGTTCCGCAGAGCCTCGGAACAAAGACCGCCGAACTGCTTGTGCTGGGACGCAATCGAGCCTTTGGCGCCTCACCCGCTCCTGAGCCTCGGCGGGAGCAAAGGAGGGCAGCGGAACTTAGTGGCACGGTGCAGTTGGCAATCCCGCACTCAAGCAACCAGCGCCGCCACAGTGGGGGCATGCGGGCCCCCGGACGCACTGGTCCTGCCTCCTGGGCAATCATTCTTGCCCTGATACTGCCTGTAATAGCTGGCTTTATTCTTCGGTCCGACTCCATCAGTGCAGCGAGGTCTGAGGGAAACGCCGATAGTTCCTCTATTTCCGATTCCCCACGCGACTCTGCTCGGCCGGTGCAAGTGCAACCCTCCCCCAGCTCCTCATCGCCCACGGCGAGTATCGGCACTAGGGACCCCATGGCTAGCATTGGCGACCGTCCAGTCAACACTGCTGAAGTCATGGCTTTGCATCCATGCATCCAGACAGATCTATCACTGCGGGTGAAAAGTGCGGCGAACACCTACGGCCCGGACGTGTGGCCCGAGTTCCCACTGATGATCCAACACGATGGTGACGGCGCCTGCCGGGTCAACCTGGGGCGCACCTCATCAATAGTGACGATCAGTACCGCTGAGGACGAGCGAGTCTGGTCCTCAGGTGACTGTCCGCCAAGCAAGGAGGCCCGGTGGGTGGGGCTCACTAGCGAGGAAACCGTGACCGAAACCTTCAGATGGGAGCGCAAAAGAAGCGAACCCAAATGCGGCACTCCTAGCGGCAAGCTCGACGACGGTACGTACTTCGTGACGGCCAGCCTCGAAGGACTCACCGCTGAAACCGTCTTCCACCTGGGGAGAAATCTGGGGCCGAGTGACACAGGCGCAACCGGCGGCACCGGCGACGGCGACCTCAGCACAACTGTCGGCGGCACAACCACAGGCAGTGACGGCGAGACTGCGGACGGGGGCGCAGGGGCCGGTGGTGGAGACGGCAGCACCACCAACGGGGACTGCGGAGGCATCTTTGGAGGCAAAGCCAGCGAGCCTTGCCCGAGCTCCAGTCCCAGTTCAAATCCGAGCCCCAGCGAGTCGAGCGATAGCGGCGGCCTCTTCGGCGGCCCATCCGGCTAGACCAGCACCACTATCCTTCGTCCTTTCGCTGCTATGACGTGCGGAGATCTCGTTGGTAGCGTTCGCGGCCACATTGGTCCACTCAAGGTGACGCGATGCTGCTTTTTTGCCGGGGTCCGGTGTGGCCCGGAGGGGCCCAGTTCCGGAGTCTGTGGACCAGGAGTGGACCTACCGCCCGAGCGAGGGGCCCGCGGCCGGTAGGCTGTACCCGCTCCGCCGCAGGTAGGCGGGGCGAGGGAGGGTTGCCCGAGCGGCCTAAGGGAACGGTCTTGAAAACCGTCGTGGTGGCGACACCACCGTGGGTTCAAATCCCACACCCTCCGCAGATGCATGGCCCCTGACCAGGTAATTCGGTCGGGGGCCGTTCTCCTGTGCGCTGTCCGTCAGCCACCGTGGTTCCCTGTGGGTTCCCCGTTCATCGGGCACGGCAGGGGCACGGGCACCTTCTGATCCGCAGCTCTGTGTGGAACGGTCAGCGACGGTCATAGAGGTGGCGCGATAGTCCTGCGAGAGCGCTGATGGACGAGGCCGGGTGCTGCGGTTGCGGTACTTCGTTGCTGTACCGCAGCTTCGAGGACACCGATCACTTGCCATCGGTACCTGGGTACAGGTTTACCGTCGGAGATGTCCTCAGAGAGGGGACGCGATGACGGGAGTGAGCGCGATGACTGAACTGGATTGGGTACCGCAGTCGTGCACGCTGCCGACTGAGGAGCGGCCGTTGCGGCTTGCTGAGTGGGACGCCCTGTTCGCCACGCAGGTGACGGCGCCGTCGCTGGCCGAGCCACTGCGTGTACGCCTGGAGCTGCCCGCCGGAGCGGAGTGCGAGGAGCGGACCCGGGACCTCGTGGAGCGTGAGAACGGCTGCTGCTCCTTCTTCGAATTCACCGTCACTGACACCTCGAAGGCCGTGGTGCTGGACATCTCGGTTGGCCAGGCGCACGCGGCAGTGCTGCACGCTCTGGCGGCGCGAGCACGCGAGGCGGTTGCACCCCTGGGGCCACAGTGAGCGGCGTGGAGCTGCGCAGTGGACAGGTTGCCGATGCGGCCGGGGTGAACATCCAGACCCTGCGCTACTACGAGCGGCGTGGGCTGCTTCCCGCACCGGAGCGCAGCCCCGGTGGTCACCGCCTGTACGGGGGTGAGGCGGTGACCACGCTGCGGATCATCAAGGCTGCTCAGCGCCTGGGCTTCACGCTGGATGAGGTGGCCGAGCTGCTGGAGGCCGGACGCCACCGCCACGGCCGCCCGGTCGCGGGATTGCAGAAGCGTGCGGCGGCCAAGCTCGCCGAGGTCGACGCAAAGATCGCGGACCTGAACACGATCCGCACTGCGCTGGTCACGGCCGTTGAGGCTGGGTGCGATGACCTGACCGAGTGCGCCACGAATTCTTGTTGCCCGATCCCGTTCACCGACCTTGCCGAGGAGAACCGCCATGCCGGCCCCTGCTGCTGATCCGCGCCCGCCTCGGGCTACCAAGGCATTGGCGGGCCTGGCCGGGCTGGCCTGTGTGGCGTGCTGCCTGCTGCCGATTGCAATTACTGCGGGCGTCGTGGGCGCGGGGACCTCCGTGGTCGTGGGTTGGCTGCCGGCCCCCGGGGCCGTCCGGCTTCAGTCCGGCGCTATGAGATTCCCGCAGCGCAGCGCAGCTTGATCACGTAAGTGTCGATCACCCTGATGACCCGCCGACTCACCCGCCGCGCCAGCGCGCTCAGGATGAGCCGGCGCCCTCAGAAAATCAGCGCCTTCGTGACTGTGCATCCCAAGCGGTCAGGTCTCCGGCAGAGGTGGCCACCAGCTGTTATCCGGGGCTCACGCGCCCTCGCCAGCCGCCGGATTCGCGACCGCGCTGCTCGATGTACTCCTTGAAGCGCCGCATGTCGCCCTTGACGCGCCGGTCGATCACGCCGACCGCGGACGCGGTCTTCTCCGCCACCCCGGTCGGTTCGACGTCCATCACGATCTCCACGCGGGTGTGCGTGTCATCCAGGCGCTGGAAGTGGACCATGCCCATCTGCTTGGTGTCGCCGCTGGTGGTGCGCCAGGCGATCCGTTCGTCAGGGAGCTGGTCGACGATCTCGGTGTCGAATTCCCGCCGTATGCCACCGATCTTCGTGGTCCAGTGGTTATGGGTGTCGTCGAGCTGGGTCACCTCCTCGACCCCCTCCATGAAGTTCGGGAAGTCCTCGAACTGCGTCCACTGGTTGTAGGCGGTGTGGACCGGAACCTCGACCTCCACCGATTCCTTCACCGTGCTCATGACTGCACTTCCTTTCCGTGTCCATCGTGTCGGCAGCGGTTCTGCCGCACATGGTCGGCCAGGTGCGGCGGGTACCCCTGATTGCCCGGATTACGACCCGCGGGCCCTTCCCCGACCGCTCGAACAGCGAGAGAACCTGCGCCCCGGCAGCGGCCCTGCCGCACCGGGGCGCACCGGGGCGCACCGGTCAGCGGCTACCGCGCGTGGCGGTGGCCTGAGAGGTGTCAGTCAGAGCGACGCCAGAGGCCCCTCTGGCGGGCCCCGACGTCCGGTCGCACGGAGCGCCCATCTCTCCAGGTCAGAGCAGAGGTGACGTCCGAAAGCCGCTCGGTTTTTGAAAACTGTCGTGGTGGCGACACCACCGTGGGTTCAGCACGTGGTCGCGGATCCGCGGCCTGTCCCGTCGAACGGTCGTCGTGGCGATGACTCCGATCGGGCGCCGATCCCGCATCATGCATTCGACGGTCGCGACGCCGCCGATGAGTTCATCCGGCTCCCGAGGTCCAACTAGACGCAGAGGTCATCGACTACCTGTCCTGGAGGAGCATCATGAGGAAGATCACTGCCGGCCTGTTCATCTCGCTCGACGGGGTCGTCGAGGCGCCCGACCAGTGGCACTTCCCGTACTTCAACGACGAGATGGGCGCCGCCGTCGACGCGACCCTCGGCGCGGCCGACACTCTCCTCTTCGGTCGCAAGACCTACGACAGCTTCGCCGGGGCGTGGCCGGAGCGGGAGGCGGCCGGCGGCGAGGATGCCGGCTTCGCCAAGACGCTCGGCGACGCCCGCAAGATCGTCGTGTCGAACCAGGAGCTCGAGTTCACCTGGCGCAACTCCGAGCAACTCGAGGGCGACCTCGTGGACGCCGTTACCGCCTTGAAGAACGAGCCGGGCGGGAACATCGCCCTGAGCGGCTCGGTCTCGGTCGTTCGCCAACTGCTGGCCGCCGGCCTGCTGGACGAGTTGCATCTGCTGGTGCACCCGATCGCCGTTCGCAAGGGAATGCGGTTGTTCGACGAGGGCGAAACCCCGATCCCACTGAAACTGATCTCGTCCGAGACGTTCCGGACCGGCGTCCTGAACCTGGTCTACGCCCCGGCCCAGTCGACCGGCAGGGGCACCTACGACGACGCCAAGATCCACCTGCCCCAGCCCGAGCAGTAGCAACGTCGGCACCATGCTGGGAGCACGCGTTGCACGGCAGTTCCCTCGTGCCGGATGCGCGCCAAAACGGCAGGCGATCCGCTCCCACGAGCAGTGTCGAACGACCTCGCAGGTGTTCCGGAGTGTTGACGGCACCTCGGTGCTCGATAGCCGAGCAGCTCGGTGGGGTCAGCCGCGGCTGATCTCTGCACTGCCGCGCTGCTGGTCGCGCTCCAGATGCGCCGCGGACCCGGCTCGACGGCATAAGAGTAGGTGAGAGGGGGTGTCCGGAGTTTCCGGACACCCCCTCTATCTCGATCTCTGTCTCGAACTGTCCCGGAACGCCGAGGCCTCGCGCTGCGCTACGTACGGCCGGGCGACCGGTGGCCGGATCAGTGCCGTTGCCCGTCGGTTTCCGGGCCCCTGCTCCGGTCCGGTGTCCGGGTCAGTCCTGCTGGGCACCCGAGGGCAGGCTGCGCAGCTGCATCGTCGACGCCGTGCTGGTGCCGAAGCCGTAGTCCAGAAGCTTCGCGGCGTCGTTGTAGCGGTCCGTGCCGTTCAGGACAACGCCGATGAGGGTCTTGTCGCCGCGTGTGGCGGCGAAGACGAGGCAGGGGCCGGCGGTGGAGCCGGTGCCGGTCTTGATGCCGATGGCGCCGCTGTAGGAGCCGAGCAGCTTGTTGGTGTTGTACCAGGTGTACGTGCGCGTGCCGCCCGTGCTCGTCGTCGCGTAGCGCACGGTCTTCTGCGTCTTGACGACCGTACGGAACGTCGAGTACTTCATGGCGCTCCGACCGAGCTTGGCCAGGTCGCGCGGGGTGGTGTAGTTGTTCCCGGTCGTCGATATGCCGTCGAACGAGTCGAAGCGGGTGTTGGTCATGCCCAGGTCGGTGGCCTTCTTGTTCATCTTGCTGATGAACGACTGCACTCGCGCGGACCGGGTGGTACCGGTGCCGAAGGTGTCGGCGAGGGCGTACGCGGCGTCACAGCCCGAGGGCAGCATCAGCGCGTACAGCAGCTGGCGGACCGTCACGCGGTCGCCCGTCTTCAGGTCCGCGGTGCTCGCGCCGTTGGCGGCCACGTAGTCGCGGTAGGTCTGACTGACGGTGACCTTGCGGTCGAGGTCGAGATTGGTCTGGCTGAGGACCACACGGGCGGTCATGATCTTCGTCGTGCTGGCCATCGGCCGCTTGGTGTCGGCGTACTTGCTGTACCGCGTGGTGCCGGTCGCATTGTCCAGAAGGAAGGCGCCCTTGGCGCTCACCGTGGGCGCGGTGGCCGCCTGCGCGGGCGCGGCCATGGGGGAGATCGTCAGGACGGCACCCGCGGTAAGGACCACAGCCGCGGTCTTGCGCATGCGCGTGGTCGCGCCAGTCTTGCGTACGCCCGTCCCCTGCCGTACGCGTATGCCCTTGTTGAGGGTTATCAAGTCGAACGCTCCGATATCAGCCTGAAGCGGCGGAAAGACTTCAATCGCAGGCGCTGAAGTGCGCTGCTGCCTCACAGACGCAGGAGACGGGGCAATGGATGTACGGCTGCGGCGTGATTTTGGTCCCCATACGAGTCCCGGGCGTCGACTCGGAGTCGGGGGCAGGGCGTTCAGGAGGTCGTACTGCCGTCGACCTGGGCACGGAGGCTTCCGGTGCGCCCATGCGGCTGAGGACGTCCTGCCCCTCCTGCTAGGTTGGTGCCATCTCAGCCGGGGCCATACGGGACCGGCTGTCCGCACCCTGGGCGGCCCAGCGTAATAACTGGGGTATCCAGGAAGAGTCCGTGACCACGGTGGGCGACCGGCATCGTGCGGCGTGAGTTCGCGGGCTGGTCCCTTGCGGCGGAACAAGGGCCGCCCTGCCACAGGGTCAGCTACAGATTCCGCGCCCCGCTCCACCCCGCTCCACCCTGCTCCACCGGGGCTTCCTGGCCCCGAGCTGAATTTTCTGTGCCGGCGGGAAATCAGTTCGACCATGTTCGCACAGTGGTCGAACTGTTCCCGCCCCTTGCGAGACCGGTTCGATCGCTCCTCAGAGAGAGAATGTCGGACCGTTGGGCGACACCGTCATCCTCGCGATTCTGGCCATCGCCGGTGTGTGCACGATTCTGCTTTTCGCCGTCAAGGGCGTACTGGACCAGTTGCCCGGCATCTTCGAGTCCTGGCACCGTGCCCGCAGGGCCTGGCGCGGGGACGATGCTGACGACGGCGGCTCCAGCACGCAGTAGCCGCGTCGGGTGGGCCGCAGGCGACAACTCACCCCATCCGGACCGGTTCACCGGTCCGGATGCTCCCATGCGCTGTCGGCGGCTGCCTCGGGCAGAGCGGAGGATTGGCCGGAAGCTCCGGACCAACCTTCTGCGGGCGCCGAACCCGCGAGGCCGACCAGGCGGAGCGCCCCGTCAGGCGGCGAACATCTCAGGGCGACGAGGCCGACGATACGAGCGCTTCGAGTTTGTTGAGCGACTGAGTCCAGCCTTCGTCGTGGAGAGCGCGGCGCCGCTCCGTAGCGAAGTCGCCCTGAGTGACCACCAGTTCCGTCGACTCAGTGCCGAGTTCGCGCAGCGACAGGGTCACCACCGTCTCCTGGTCCTCGGGATCTGGATCCTCCCACCGGAACGTGTAGGACAGACGTTCTGGAGGGACGACTTCACGGAATTCCCCTGCCAGGTAGAACCGATCACCTTCGGGAGGCTGCATCCCAATCCGATAACCGCCCCCTGGCCGGAGGTCGATCTCCACACTCGGGATGGTGAATCCGTCAGGGCCCCACCACTTCGCTAGTTCCTGCGGTTCGGCCAGCGCACGGAATACGACCGAGGGCCGTGTGCCGAGCACGCGCCGCAGGCGCAACCTCAGCCCGCCATTCCGCGTCATCACGGACCTCCTGGATCAAGGTGTATCGGCATTTCCCATGTTAGGAAGGCGGCGGGAACTACAGGGCCCCAGACGCGCCTGCGAGCCCTCACCCTTCACCCCTTGGCCCTCAGCCCTCAGCCCTCGGCCCCAAGCCCTCAGCAAGAACCGTCCGCAGGCGAGTACACACGTCGGTCATGGCTGCCGCATCGGGCAGAAGCCCGGCATCGAACATGGCCATCTGCAGCGCAGGTCCGTAAGCGTCGTACCGGGCGAGATCGTCCTTGCGTGCAGGCTGCACGACGAAGTGGATGTGCCCTGGCACTGCGCCCGCATGGGACCAGAGACAGACGTAGACCTGCTCCGGCTCCATCGTCGTAGTGACCGCAGAGCTGACCTTCTGCAGCAGCGGGCCGAGCTCGCTGGATTCGTCTGCCGTCAGGTCGGCCACATGGATCACGTGCCTGATCGGCTTGACCACCAGCGTCCCGAGGCCCAGCGGACCCACGCAGTGCTCGACGACCCATCTACCGGTCTTCAAGATCGTCCCGCCCGGCAAGAACTCAGTACCGGCGATGAGCCCGCAAGCCATGCATGCCGGATCGGTACCCGGACCCTCGTCCAACGCTGCCACTCCTCAGCTCGGAAGCGGCCAGCGTTCCCTGTAGTGGCGAGGACATCAACCTTCCAGCCTCGGCCCGAGCCTCCGACGGGGTGTCCGGAAAATCCGGACACACCTGCTTCCCGTCACGCCGTCGCCAGCCGCAGGATCAGCGCGACCAGGGCGAGCAAGGCGAGCACGAGGGGGGCGGGGAGGTTCTTGGTGTCCTTGGCGCGGATGTGGAAGGTGCAGGCGGTGATGAAGTACAGGATCAGTCCGATCGCGGCGGCGATGCCGAGCGGGGCCCAGATGAGGCCGAGGAGCAGGCCTCCGGCCCCGGCGAGAAGGATGATCGCGAGGTAGTTGAGCTTGTCCTCCTGGACGCCCACCCGGGTGTAGGTCTGGACGACCCGCTCCTCGTGGCTGAGCTTGCCGGTGGCCGAGTACGTCAGGAGCGCGGCGAGGACGAGCGATATGAGGACGGTGGCAACAAACATGGTGCAGCTCCAACAGCTTGTTGACATTCAGGATGATACGTCCTGAATGGTCAGCTGCGGGGGTTTCCGCGGGAGCGGGGCTTGGCGCGGATGTGCATGCGTTCGCCCTGGCGTCCGAAGAGGCTGAGGATCTCGGCGGGGCCCTCTCCGGCGCTGCTGAACCAGTGGGGGAGGCGGGTGTCGAACTCGGCGGCCTCGCCCGGGGTCAGGACCAGATCGTGGTCGGCCAGGACGAGGCGCAGGCGCCCGGAGAGGACGTAGAGCCACTCGTAACCTTCGTGGGTCCGGAGGTCGGGTTCCTCGTCGCTGCGCCGGGGCGGGATGACCAGTTTGAAGGCCTGGAGCGGTCCGGGCGAGCGGGTCAGCGGGACCACGGTCCTGTCGCCGGCCCGGCGCGGGGCGAGGCGGACGCGGGGGTCGCCGACCTCGGGGGCGCCCACCAGTTCGTCCAGGGGTACGCGGTGCGCCTGGGCAATGGGCAGCAGAAGCTCCAGGCTGGGACGGCGCTGCCCGGACTCCAGCCGGGACAGGGTGCTCCTGGAGATCCCCGTGGTCTCCGACAGCGACGCCAGCGTGACGCCGCGCTGGGTACGGAGGCGCTTCAGTCGCGGGCCGACCCTGGCCAGGACGTCGCTGAGGGCGGGGACGGCCGCTGGGCCGGCCCCGGGGCCGGCCGTGAGGTCGGCGGCGGGGCTGGTGGAATGCGAGTGCTCCATGTCGGCCATTTCAAAACGCGCGTCCCGGAAATGGCAATAAAAGTTGTCGGAACCGGACCACAGCTGCAGCCTCCAGGGCGGAGTCTTCGCGAAGACAGCGGATAACAGGAGATGACGCCCGTGAGCCGGCACCAGCAGCCCGACGACCACAAGCAACCTGACCACCCCGACCACCACAACCACCCCGACCACCACAACCACCACGCCGACTCGATCGACTGGGAGGCCTTCGGCGACCAGCTCGAGCGGGACGGCGAGATTCATCTCCCGGCCCTGGAACAGGCGATGGCCTGGCTGCGGAGCCTCCTCCCGGACGAAGGCCACGCCCCCGCCGCCAACCACGCCCCCGCCCCTGCCCCCGAGGTCCGCCGCGTCCTCGACGTGGGGAGCGGCCCCGGTGTCGCCTCGGCCCTGCTCGCCCGGGTGTTCCCCGGTGCCGAGGTCGTCGCGGTCGACGGCGAGCCGGGCCTGCTCGAACGGGCCCGGGCGCGCGCCGCCCGCGAGGGGCTCGCCGACCGGGTCCGCACCCACCAGGCCGACCTGACGTACGGGATCTCCGGTCTCGGTACGGCCGACGTGATCTGGACCCGTCAGGTGATCCACCACCTCGGCGACCAGCAGGCCGCCCTGAGCGATCTCGGCGCGGCACTCCGGCCCGGAGGGCTGCTCGCGGTCGTCGAGCGCGGACTCACCGCGCGCTTCCTGCCCCGCGACATCGGCACCGGACGGCCCGGGCTCCAGGCCAGGATGGACGCGGCCGCGGAGGACTGGTTCGCCGAGATGCGCGCCGCCCTGCCCGGCCACACCCCGGCGGTCGAGGACTGGCCCGCAATGCTCGCCGGCGCCGGCCTCACCCCTGCCGGGACCCGCTCGTTCCTCGTCGACCTTCCGGCCCCCTTGGGCGTACGGCCGCGCGAGTACCTGCAGGCCCAACTCACTCGTGTGCTGGACAAGATGGGGGACCGCCTCGCGCACGACGACCTCGACGTGCTGAAGACGCTGACCGACCCCGAGTCGCCCTCCGGCATCCTCGGACGCCCCGACGCCTTCTACCTCGCCGCCATGACCGTCCACACCGCACGGAACAACCACTACCGTCCCGCCTGATCAGAGCCCCGCCGCCCCCGGCCCCGTGTGCCGCGCCGCCGAGGCGATGGTGGCGCGGGCCTCGCGTTCCGTGAGGCCGGTGTGGAGCGCCGCGTCGGTGAGGGCCGCGGCCAGGTCCCGCCCGAGCCCGGTCTCGTACGCCCGGCAAGCGGCCCAGAAGAGCCGGTCGTTCCGCTGCCCGGGCCGGGAGTCCCGCACGAACTGGACGAGCGCGGCGCCGCTCCGGCCATGCCCACCCGCGCCATGCCCACCCGCGCCATGCCCACCCGCGCCATGCCCACCCGCGCCATGCCCACCCGCGCCATGCCCGCCCGCGCCATGCCCGCCCGCGCCATGCCCGCCCGCGCCATGCCCACCCGCGCCATGCCCGCCCGCGCCATGCCCACCCGGGCCGTGCTCACCCGCGCCGCACGCGCTCGAGCCGTACGCGTACGGGCCCTGTTCGTCCTGCGCCTCCCGCCCGGGGCGCGCGGGAGGCGGGGTGAGCAGGCGTACGAGGGGGGCCGGGGCGGGCGCCGGTTCCGTGGGCCCGGGGGCTAGCCGGTAGACGCCGCGGATGCTGTACGAGCCGGGGCCGACGAGGTAGCCGCCGGTGCCCCGGACGTCGATGCCGGGGGCCAGACGGCCGGCCGAGTTCGGTACCGGCCTGCCGGGCGGGCCTGTCAGCCACAGGTGGCGGCCGCCGCTTGGCGTGAGGACGGTGACCGTGGGCGGAAGAATGAAACCGTGCTCGCCGGCGAGGCGTCTCAGTGCGGCGAGACTGTCCGTGCCGTTCTTGACGTCGAGGTCGAGGCCGATGAGGTGGTGCGGGGCGCGGCCGCAGGCGATGCCGTAGCCGGTGGCCCAGGGCGCGGCGGCGAACAACGCCAGGACCGCCGCAGGGTCGGTCGTCGCGTCGTGAATGCCGTGGCCCGCCCGGCCGCACTCGCCGGTACACCGTACGGGCTCGGGGTCCGCGTGGTGCGGGGAGCGCACGGCGGGCAGCTTGCCGCGGGTCAGCGGGATGACGGGGAGGCCGCGGGCCGCCGCGGCCAGGGCGTGGCGGCGGGCGTCGGCCGGGGGAACCCGGCCGTCGGGGGAACCCCGGCAGGAGGCCAGGGGATGCCGGAGGAGGCCATACCCCACATTTTCGTGCATGTGTTCGACTCCGGAAAGGGGTCCGGCCCCCTTCTTGCCCCGAAAGAGCCTCCGAGGGTGAAGTTGGCCGAAATGCGCCGGAAGGCCTCTGCTGCGTGACGGCGCCCCCCCGGGAGTGTCGTCCCGCAGCCGTTTCCGCGACCTTGACAGGCGGCCTGCACCTGACGGACAGTCAGAAACCCTGAACTACCTGAACTACCTGAATTACCGGAACTCGACGGCAGAACGGGGTGGGCGTGGACGAGGGGCTGTACGAGCGGCTCAAGGCGTACGAAGGGCGCCCCGCGGCGACCGGCGGAGAGGGGAAGGATCCCGTCAACGAGCCCATGATCCGGCACTGGTGCGAGGCGATGGGCGACACCAGCCCCGCCTACCCCGCCGTCGCGCCGCCGACGATGCTCCAGGCGTGGACGATGGGCGGGCTGTCCGGGCACATGGGGCGCACCGAGGCGTACGACGAGCTGCTCGGGCTCCTGGACGCGGCCGGGTTCACCTCGGTCGTGGCGACGGACTGCGAGCAGGAGTATCTGCGGCCGCTGCGCCCCGGCGACCGGATCAGCTTCGACGCGGTGATCGAGTCGGTGTCACCGCGGAAGACGACGAAGCTCGGCACGGGCCACTTCGTCACCACGCGCATGGACGTCCGCGCGGAGGGCGAGCCCGCGGGCATTCACCGCTTCCGCATCCTCAAGTACGCGCCCGCGACCAGGAACCCGCAGCAGCGGACCCAGCAGGAGAAAAGGCCACAGGAGGAAAGGCCGCAGGAGGAGCGGGGCCCATCGCCCGCCAGGCGCCCCCGGCCGGTCGTCAACCGCGACAACGCGGGCTTCTGGGAGGGCGTCGCGCGGCGCGAACTCCTCATCCAGCGCTGCACCCCCTGCGGGACCCTCCGCTTCCCCTGGCTCCCCGGCTGCAACAGCTGCGGCTCCGCGGACTGGGACACCGTACGCGCCTCCGGCTCCGGGACCGTCTACTCGTACGTCGTCATGCACCACCCGCCGTTCCCCGCGTTCGACCCTCCCTACGCGGTGGCGCTGGTCGAGCTGGCCGAGGGCGTGCGGATGATCAGCAACATCACCGGGGTGCCGTACGACAAGGTCCGGATCGGCATGCCGGTGGAGCTCGAATTCCTCAAGCCCGACGAGGAGTTGACGCTGCCCGTCTTCCGGGGAAGCGAGGGCTGAAGCGATGACTCACGCCGGCGAGGAACTGCCGCCGCTGCGCATTCCGGTCACCCGCACGCTCATCGTCGCCGGCGCGATTGCGTCCCGGGACTACCAGGACGTGCACCACGACGCCGAAGCGGCCAGGGCCAAGGGTTCCCCCGACATCTTCATGAACATCCTCACCACCAACGGCCTCGTCGGCCGCTACATCACCGACCACTTCGGGCCCGAGGCCCGGCTGCGCAAAGTGGCCATCCGGCTCGGCGTGCCCAACTACCCAGGCGACGAGATGGTGTTGACCGGCACGGTCACCGAAGTGTCCGGCCGGGTCGCCGAGGTGCGGGTGACCGGCGCCAACGACCTCGGCCACCACGTCACCGGCACGGTCACCGTCGAACTCCCGGAGTCGGCCCAGCAGTCGCCTGAGGAGAGTGCATGAGTGTCCGCAACCGCGACTCCCTGGGAGGCAAGGCGGCCATCGCCGGCATCGGCGCCACCGAGTTCTCCAAGGACTCGGGACGCAGTGAGCTGAAGCTGGCGGTCGAGGCCGTCCGCGCCGCGCTGGACGACGCCGGGCTGACCCCTGCCGACGTCGACGGCATGGTCACCTTCACCATGGACACCAGCCCCGAGATCACCGTCGCCCAGGCGGCCGGCATCGGCGAGCTGTCGTTCTTCTCCCGGGTCCACTACGGCGGCGGCGCGGCCTGCGCCACCGTCCAGCAGGCCGCCCTCGCCATCGCAACCGGGGTCGCCGACGTGGTCGTCTGCTACCGCGCGTTCAACGAGCGGTCCGGGCGCCGCTTCGGATCCGGGGTGCAGCACCGCGAGCCCTCGGCCGAGGGCGCCGCGCTCGGCTGGTCGCTTCCCTTCGGCCTGCTCACCCCCGCCTCCTGGGTCGCCATGGCGGCCCAGCGCTACCTCCACACGTACGGGCTGACCCCGGAGGCGTTCGGCCATGTCGCCGTCACCGGCCGCCGCCACGCCGCCGGCAACCCGGCCGCGTACTTCCACGGCAAGCCGATCACGCTCGACGACCACGCCGCGTCCCGCTGGATCGTCGAGCCCCTGCGCCTGCTGGACTGCTGCCAGGAGACGGATGGCGGGCAGGCGATCGTGGTGACCTCCGTCGAGCGGGCCCGCGACCTTCCGCACCCGGCCGCGGTCGTCACCGCCGCGGCGCAGGGCGCGGGCCGCGCCCAGGAGCAGATGACGAGCTTCTACCGCGGCGATCTCACCGGCCTGCCCGAGATGAGCGTCGTGGCGCGCCAGTTGTGGCGCAGCAGCGGCCTGCGGCCCACCGATGTCGACGTGGGGATCATCTACGACCACTTCACCCCGTTCGTGCTGATGCAGCTGGAGGAGTTCGGCTTCTGCCCGCCGGGCGAGGCGGCCGGGTTCGTCGCCGCGGGCGAGCTGCCGATCAACACACACGGCGGCCAGCTCGGCGAGGCGTATCTGCACGGCATGAACGGCATCGCCGAGGCCGTACGGCAGGTGCGCGGCAGCTCCGTGAACCAGGTGACGGGCGCTAGCACGGTCCTGGTGACGGCGGGAACCGGAGTTCCGACATCCGGGCTGCTGATTGGTGCATACGGCTGACTTCGCTCCCCCATGTCGCGTGTCTGACGACTCTTCAGGTTGCGGGGGCCGTTCACTCGCCCTATGGAACGACGAAAGAAGATCATTCAATATGTGATCGCGCTGCTGGCGGCCATGGCGGCCGTACTCGGCGGGCTGTTCGCCGGAACCGGCGCTGCCGCGAAGGACCCGGGGGACGGCGACCCGCGGTCGGCGGGCGCCGAGGTCTTCACCGGACTGGCCTTCGACACCTGCGAGGCCCCGTCCCTCGGTTCCATGAACGCCTGGCGGAAGTCCCACTACCGGGCTGTCGGGGTCTACTTCGGGGGCCGCGGCCGGGCCTGCAAGCAGCAGACCCACCTGGGCCCGCGCTGGATCAGGGAAGTGCACAGGTCGGGCTGGAACGTGCTGCCGCTCTACGTCGGCTCCCAGTCCCCGTGCGTGTTCAACGACGGCAAGAAGCACGTGCCCATCGAGGGGGATCCCTGGACCCGGGGCGTCGAGGAGGCGCGCGACGCCCTCGAGCGCGCGGCCGCACTCGGCATGCGCGAACGCAGCGCCCTCTACCTCGACGTCGAGGCGTACGACCAGCGCGACGCCGAGTGCGCGGAGCACACGCTCGCCTTCGTCCGCGCGTGGAGCCGTGAGGTGCGCCGCCAGGGCTACTTCGCCGGGTTCTACTCCAGCTCCACCTCGGGCGTGGAGCACATCGAGAGCGCCCGGCGGCGCGGGGTACGGGACCTCCCTGACATCCTCTGGTTCGCGCGCTGGAACGTTCCGCCTTCGCTGTACGAGGAGCAGGTGCTCGACCGAGCGGCATGGGGCCCGCACCGCCGCATCCACCAGTTCAAGGGCAACGTCGTGGAGGAATACGGCGGGGTGAAGATGAAGATCGACCCCAACCTGGTGGACGCGCCCGTCGCGGTCGTCGACCTGGACGAACCCCTCGACGATGGCAAGTCCCCCAAGAGCCCCGGCAAGAAGCCTGCCCAGAAGCCCGCCGGCACGGCCGCCAAGAACCCCGCCCAGACGGCCGCCAAGAACCCCGCCAAAAACCCCGCCAAGAACCCTGCCAAGAAGGCCGCCAAGAACGCCGCCAAGAACGCCTCCCAGGAGACCGCTAAGTGAGGTCCCGGCCGGGCGCCCGCCCTCGACCCTGATCCGGGCCTGCGTACGGACCCTGACCCAGGGCGGAGACCCCTCCACCTGTGGGAGGTGGGGCCCGCTGCGCCCGTACAACCTGAGGCTGACCCTTCATCGGGACCTCCGGGCGATCCGCGGTGACCCCCGGCGCTCCTAGCTTTGGGGCATGACCACGCCAGTCTGCTCCAGCGCATCCGCCGCAGCTTTCCCGTCCTTCTCGTCGTACATGCGAGCACGCGGTCCCGTCCTGCTGCGCACCGCCCGCTCGCTGACCGCGAACCCGTGCGACGCCGAGGACCTGCTGCAGACCGCGCTGACGAAGACGTACCTGGCTTGGGAGCGGATCGAGGACCACCGGGCCCTCGACGGGTACGTGCGACGGGCGCTGGTGAACACCCGCACCTCGCAGTGGCGCAAGCGCAAGGTCGACGAGTTCGCCTGCGACGAGCTGCCCGAGCCCGACGCCGCCCCCGCCCCGGACCCGGCCGAGCAGCAGGTGCTGCGCGATGCGATGTGGCGCGCGATACTCCGGCTGCCGGACCGGCAGCGGGCCATGGTCGTCCTCCGGTACTACGAGGACCTGAGCGAAGCCCAGACCGCGGAAGTGCTCGGCGTCTCGGTCGGCACGGTCAAGAGCGCCGTCTCCCGTGCGCTGTCCAAGCTCCGCGAGGACCCCGAGCTCAGCCGCGCCGCCTGATCCGGCGCAGCGGGTTCCGTAGGCCGTGTCGCGAAAACGTGGGCGAGGCCACACCCCGTACGTAGTGCGCGGGGTAGTGACATACCAGATGGTATGGAAGCAGAATCACGTCACTATTACCTTCGCGTAACCGCGCCCTCGGGAGGCCTCGGTGCAGAGCACGATGCAGGACGTACCGCTGACAGTCAGCCGCATCCTGCGGCACGGATCGACCGTCCACGCAGGCTCGTACGTGACGACGTGGACCGGAGAGGGCCAACCGGAGCGACGCAGCTTCGCCGAGATCGGCGCCCGCGCCGCGCAGCTGGCGCACGCTCTGCGCGACGAGCTCGGCGTGGTCGGCGACCAGCGCGTCGCCACCCTCATGTGGAACAACGGGGAGCACATGGAGGCGTACCTCGCCATCCCCTCCATGGGCGCGGTCCTGCACACCCTCAACCTCCGACTGCCCGCCGAGCAGCTCGCCTGGATCGTCAACCACGCCGCCGACCGGGTGATCATCGTCAACGGCACGCTGCTCCCGCTCCTCGCTCCGCTCCTGGAGCACATGAAGCCGGTCGAGCACGTGGTCGTGTCCGGCCCGGGCGACCGCTCCCTCCTCGAAGGGAGCGGGGTCCGCGTCCACGACTACGAGGAGCTGATCGCGGGCCGCCCCACCGACTTCGCCTGGCCGGAGCTCGACGAGCGTGAGGCCGCCGCCCTCTGTTACACCTCCGGAACCACCGGCGACCCCAAGGGCGTCCTCTACAGCCACCGCTCGATCTACCTGCACTGCATGCAGGTCAACAGCGCCGAGTCCTTCGCGACGACGCCCGCGGACACCGTGCTGGCCGTCGTCCCCATGTTCCACGTCAACGCCTGGGGGCTGCCGCACGCCGCCTTCATGGGCGGCACCGAGCTGCTCATGCCCGACCGCTTCCTGCAGCCCGAGCCGCTGGCCGAGATGATCGAGACCGTGCGGCCGACCCTGGCCGCCGCCGTTCCGACGATCTGGCAGGGGCTGCTCGGCGAGCTGGACGCCAAGCAGCGTGACGTGTCCAGCCTGCGGACCGTCGTCATCGGCGGGTCTGCCTGCCCGCCAGCGCTCATGAAGGCGTTCGAGGAGCGGTACGACATCCGGGTCGTGCACGCCTGGGGCATGACGGAGACCTCGCCGCTCGGCTCCGTCGCCCACCCGCCGGCCGGGCTCACCGCCGACGAGGAGTGGCCGTACCGCCTCACCCAGGGCCGCTTCCCCGCGTCCGTCGAAGCCCGGCTGGCGGGGCCGGGCGGCGAATTCCTGCCGTGGGACGGGGAGTCGGCGGGTGAGCTGGAGGTGCGGGGCCCGTGGATCGCGGGCGCGTACTACGGCGGGTCGGCCGGAGAGCCGCTCCGGCCTGCGGACAAGTTCAGCGAGGACGGCTGGCTGCGCACCGGCGACGTCGGCACCATCACCCCGGACGGCTTCCTCACCCTCACCGACCGGGCCAAGGACGTCATCAAGTCCGGCGGCGAGTGGATCTCCTCGGTCGAGCTCGAGAACCACCTGATGGGTCACCCGGAGATCGCCGAGGCGGCGGTCGTGGCCGTACCCGACGAGAAGTGGGGCGAACGGCCGCTGGCCACCGTCGTCCTGAAGGACGGCGCCGCTCCCGACTACGAGGCGCTCAAGGCGTACCTCGGGGAGCGGATCGCGCGCTGGCAGCTGCCCGAGCGGTGGGCCGTCATCCCGGCCGTGCCGAAGACCAGCGTCGGCAAGTTCGACAAGAAGGTGCTGCGCAGGCAGTACGCGGACGGGGAGCTGGACGTCACCGAGGTGTGAGAAGCGATGGGCAGGGCGGGGCGGTGGTCAGCGGTGGCCACCGCCCCGGCGCATGCGCGCGTGCAGGGGGTCGGCCCCGTGCACGCGCGCATGCCTGTGCCCGTGCATGCGCGCGTATCTGTGCCCGTGCACGCGCGCGTACCTGTGCCCGTGCACGCGCGCGTACCCCGGAGCCGCCTGTGTGGGGGCTGAGTCTCAGTTGGCGCCGATCTTCGCCAGCAGGTCCACGATCCGGTTCTGCACATCCGGGCTCGTCGAGCGCTCCGCGAGGAACAGGACCGTCTCGCCCGAGGTGAGCCGCGGCAGCTCGGCGGGGTCCATGTCGGCGGAGGTGTAGACGACCAGCGGGGTGCGGTTGAGCAGCCCGTTCGCCCGCAGCCAGTCGACGATCCCGGCGCGTCGGCGGCGCACCTGCATCAGGTCCATCACCACCAGGTTCGGCCGCATCTGGGCCGCGAGCGTCACGGCGTCCGCGTCCGATGCGGCCCGCGCGACCTGCATACCGCGCCGCTCGAGCGTGGCCGCGAGTGCACCCGCGATGGCGTCGTGCGTCTCGATCAGCAGCACGCGCGGCGGGTGTTGCTCGCTGTCGCGCGGAGCGAGTGCCTTCAGCAGTACGGCGGGGTCGGCGCCGTACGCCGCCTCCCGTGTCGCCTGCCCGAGCCCGGCCGTCACCAGCACCGGAACCTCGGCCGCCACCGCCGCCGTACGCAGCGACTGCAGCGCCGTCCTGGTGATCGGCCCGGTGAGCGGGTCGACGAACAGCGCCGCAGGGTAGGCCGCGATCTGCGCGTCCACTTCTTCGCGGGAGTGAACGATGACGGGGCGGTAGCCGCGGTCGCTCAGCGCCTGCTGGGTGGAGACGTCGGGCGCGGGCCAGACCAGCAGCCGCCGCGGATTGTCGAGCGGCTCCGGCGGCAGCTCGTCGTCCATCGGCGGGGCGGCCTGGGAGTCGGTGACGTCCACGGCGCCGTTCGGGCCATCCAGCGGCTCCGGGCCCTCGGAGCCCTCGTCCGGCGCGCCGATGGCGTACGCCCGGCCCTCCTGCGTGTCCAGCAACCGCGGGGGCTGCTGCGGTTGTTGCGGTTGCTGCGGCAGTTGCGGTTCACGCGGGCGTGCGGCGGGTTCGAGCGCGCCGGCGGGCGTCCGCTCGCCCTCCTCCTGCGGCGGGGCGGCGAGCTTGCGCCGCCTGCCGGATCCGGTGGGCGGCTGCGGCATCTGGGGGCGCTGCTGATCGGCGACCTGCTGCGCGAAGGGCACGCCCTGACCGAGCGTCCGCACGCTGATGGCCCGCGACTGACCGGCGGCAGGGCCCTCGGGAGCGGCGGCCGAGGGCTGCTGCTGCGGTTGGGGCTGCGGTCGCTGCGCGGGAGCCGGGGCGGGAGCAGGGGCCTCGGCGGGCAGGGGCTGTGCAGGGGGCAGGGGCTGTGCCGCGCGCGTGCCGTACGGCGGGGACTGAGGCTCGGGTTGGGCCGCTGTCCGGGGCTGCGACTGGGGCGCGGCCTGCTGCGGGGGAACCGGAGCCGCCGGACCCGCCGGGTCCACCGGCTCGGGCAGGGCCCCGGGCATGCCGGTTCCCTGGGGCGGGGTGCCGGGGCTCGCGGCGTCCTGGGCGGGAACTCCCTGCGACGGGGCCCCCTGGGCGGGGATGCCCTGCGGCGGGGCCCCCTGGGCGGGGATGCCCTGCGGCGGGGCCCCCTGGGCGGGGATGCCCTGCGGCGGGGCCCCCTGGGCGGGGATGCCCTGGGGGGCCCCCTGGGCGGGGATGCCCTGCGGCGGGGCCCCCTGGGCGGGGATGCCCTGCGGCGGTGTTGCCGGAGCCGGGACGCCCTGCGGGGGAGCGTCCTGGGCAGGGGTGCCCTGGGCTGGAGTGCTCTGGCCCGGGCCGCCTGCCATGTTCTGGGCCTGCTGCTCCTCGGCGGGATCCCGCCGTGCGCGGCGGCGGCCGGTGGGCACCGGGTGCGCCCGCGGCGGCGTGTGGTCGGCGTCGACGGCGGGCGGTGCCAGGTCGTGACGGCCCTGAGTGTCCGCGTCCCAGGCACCCGGCTGCCCGGCGCCGGCGGCCCCGGCCTTCTGGTCGGCCTCGGCGGGCGGCAACGCGAAAGCCCGGCGGCTCCCGCCCGTCCCGCCTCCTGCGGCCTGCTCCTCACCCGCTTCCGGTCCCGGTCCGGGTCCAGGAACAGCCCGATCGAGCCCGCCGTCGGCCAGTGCCCGACGCGCCCTCCGCCCCGCGGGCCTGCCTCCCGCCGGAGGCTGCGCCTGGTCGTCGCCCTCGGGCCCGTACGGCTGCGGCTGCTGCTGCGGCTCGGGACCGGCGAGTGCCGGCGGGGCGCCCTGGGAGGGCGGGGCGACCCGGCGTCCACGTCGGCCGGTCGGTTCGGCGGAACCGCCGTCCTGGGCGTACGGCTGTCCGGCAGCGGAGTCGTCGTACGGCCCCGGCCCGGGCCCCGGCACGTCGTCGTCGCCGCGAGCGGTGGGGCCGGGCGCTGCCCCGCCCCCGGGCGGGAGCGCGGCGGCGGACGACTGGGGTTCCGCGGGCGTGGCCTGCGCGGACGCCCCGGCCCGGCGGGCGCGGCGGCCTGTCGGCTCCGCGGGCACGCCCTGCCGCTCCGGGCCGGTGCCCTGCGGCGGTACGGGTGTGCCGGAGCCGTTCAGCGCTGCCGGACGCAGTTGTGACGGCACCGGGCTGAGGCCCTGCTGCCCCGGGCCCTGCCCCTGGTTGCCGGGGTTGGCCCAGCCCGTCTGCTGCCCGTTGTCCGCCGGCGCCCCGGGCAGGGCGGGCAGCGCGGAAGCCTGCGGCTCGGATCCCGTGCCCTGGGCCGGTACGGCGACCACGCCGTTTGCACCAGCGACGTACGAACCGTTCTGTGCGGCGCGGCCCGAGCCGTCCGTGTCCTGCTCCGGCCGCTCGTCTGCCGCGGTGGCCAGCGAGCCGTACGACTGGTCCTGCGAGCCGTACGACTGGTCCTGACCGCCCCCGCCGTGCCGGGCGCGGCGGCCCGTCCTCGGTCCTGCCGACCGCGCGGCGGCCTCCTGGCCCTCGCCCTCGGCGGGACTGGGCCGCCCGCGCCGCCGCCCGGTCGGCTTCGGGCCTTCCGGGACCTGCGTGGAGCCCGAAGCCTGCGAGGCGGCGCCGTTCGAGCTCTGTGCCGCGCTGTTCCACGTCTCGGGAACCTGCGATTCCACGGCCGGCAGGGCAGGGAGGGATCCGTCCCGGGCAGAGCCCTGCCCACCGGAGTCCGCTTCCGGATCGCGTGGATCGACGACCGGACCGGGTGCGGCCGCGGCTGCGTCGGCGAGGCTCTGCGAGCCGGTCGACTGCGCGGGGACCTGCCCGGCGGCGCCACCGAAACTCTCGCCCGCGTCAACGCCCGCGCCCGCGCGTAGACCCGAGCCCGTACTCGCACCGGCGTCCGCATCCACGCCGGAGTCTCCGCCGTCCTGCGCCGCGTCCAGCGCCTCCGCCGTGCCGCGCGCCCGCTCCGTCGGCACCGGCATCACGGTCGTCGCGTTGTCACGGTCCCGGCCGTCGGCGGGCGGCCGCTCCCCCGCCGTGCCACCCCCGGCGGCCAGCGGCACCTCGAGCACGTACGAGCTGCCGTTCGTCCCCGGCACCTCGTGCGTCTGCAGCACACCTCCGTGCCGCTCCACGATGCCGCGCACGATCGGCTCGTGCACGGGGTCGCCCCCGGCGTACGGCCCGCGCACCTCGATGCGTACGACCTCGCCGCGCTGTGCGGCCGCCACCACGATCGTCGAGTCGCCGGCGACGCCGCCGACCGGGGCCTTCCCTGTCGCGTCGACCCCGGCCACGTCCGCGATCAGGTGCGCGAGGGCCTGGGCCAGCCGCTTCGCGTCGACCTCGGCCTCGATCGGCGGCGCGTGGACCGCGAACTGCGCGCGCCCGGGACCGATGAGCTCGATCGCCCCCTCGACACCGGCCGCCACCACTCCGTCGAGCGAGACCGGCTCCCGGTCCAGCCGGTCGCGCCCGGAGTCCAGCCGCTGGTAGCTGAGCACGTTGTCGATGAGCGTGGTCATCCGGGCGTACCCGGCGGTCAGGTAGTGCAGGATCTGGTTGGCCTCGGGCCACAGCTGCCCGGCCGGGTCGGCGGCGAGCGTGCCCAGCTCCGAGCGCAGCTGGTCGAGCGGCCCGCGCAGGGCCTCGTCCAGCACGGCCAGCAGCTGCGCGTGCCGGGCGGACACGGCGTCGTACTTGCGCCGGTCGGTGAAGGTCATGACCGCGCCGACGAGCTGGTCCCCGTCCCGTACGGGCGCGGTGGTCAGGTCGACCGGCACCGCGCGGCCGTCCTTCGCCCACAGCACCTGGCCGCGGACGCGGTGCTTGCGACCGGAGCGGAGGCTGTCGGCGAGCGGCGACTCGTTGTACGGCAGCGGGGCGCCGTCGGGCCTGGAGTGGTGGATGAGCGGGTGCAGTTCCTTGCCGCCGAGGTCGCTGGCGCGGTAGCCGAGGATCTGCGCGGCCGACGGGTTGACGAGGACGACCTTGCCGTCCGTGTCGACGCCGACGACGCCCTCGGCCGCGGCGCGCAGGATCATCTCGGTCTGGCGCTGCTGGCGGGCCAGCTCGGCCTCGGTGTCCACGGTCCCCGACAGGTCCCGTACGACCAGCATCAACAGCTCGTCGCCCGTGTAGTGGTGCAGGGACGGGTCCGCGTACGGAGTGCGGCCGTCCTCCAGATTTGCGCTGGTCACCTCGACCGGGAACTCGGAGCCGTCGGTGCGCCGCGCGACCATCCTGGTCGGCTTGGTCCTGCCCTCGTCGTCGTCCGGCCGCCGCATCGAGCCGGGGATGCGCTTGGAGTCGAAGGACGGCAGGAGATCGAGGAGGCCGCGGCCGACGAGCGCGGTGCCGGGCGACTCGAACGTCTCGAGGGCGATGGTGTTGGCGTTGACGACCGTGCCGTTGCAGTTCACCAGCAACAGGGCGTCGGGGAGCGCGTCGAGTATGGCGGCAAGCCGAGCAGCGCCTCGGGATGGCCTGCTGCTCACGACGACCATTCCTCCCTGATCACTGCATCTTGCCGACAGCCCCGGCCATTCTGCCGCGCGTCCCGGGGCATGTCACTGGAGGGAGTCTACGGGCAGCCGTTGCGGCGGCAACGGCGGATGAGGGGAGGACGGGCGACGACTTTGTGCCACTCACCGCACATCCGACATAAGCCATTAGAGATGGCGAACGGGAAGGAAAGGTCCCCTTCCAGGGTCCGCTTCCAGGGTTCGCCGGGGGCCGCGCCGAGGTCAGGCGCCGGCCTCCGGCAGGACCGGCCTGAGCTTGTTCCAACGGGCGATCTCGCAGCCGTTCCTGCGGTCGAAGCGCGCGTCGACCGGGCGGCCCGCCCAGGTGCCGGTGATACGTGCCGTGGTCGGACCGCCGTACATCATCGTGCAGTTGGCGCGAGGCTCGACGGGCGCGAAGGGGTCCTCGCCCCACCGGGACATCTCGTCGAGCCGGTCGCAGGCGGCCCTGGCTTCGCGGTGCGTACCGCCCGTGGGGTGGCAGTCGAGGGTGTACCTCCCGTCGACCGCGCGGTTGCCGCTGTTGCTGATGGTGACGGTGAGCCGGTCCTCGCCTGCCGGGGCCAGGGTCAGGGGCGGCGGGAGCAACCGTCTGGTCACCTGCTCCGGGAGGGGTACGGGGTGTGGCATCGGTACCGCGGCGGCTCCGGCGGCCGGGGCGGCGGCCAGGGCGGCAGTGGACAGCGCGGTGACGGTGAGGCGGCGGAGCAGCATCGGGGACTCCTGGGGTACGGCTCACGGCTCGGAGCGAGAGCGGCTGGGGCGGCTGGGGCCGCTGACGCGAGCCCGTCATTACTAACGCTCCGCCCGGCGAGGCGTTGCGCAAGCCACCGGGGTCCCGGGGGGTGACCCCGGCCGGGGTTGGGGGCGAGGCCCGGTCCCGCGGCGTCCCCGACCCGGCGCGACCAGGAAGGGCTTTGCTCTGCTGCACGCGCGCCTAGTACCGTAGGCTGCGATTGGAGACAGCCCGTAGGGCTGTGCCATCATCTGCACACACCACATCGCGTTCGCGCGGGTGTGTATGGAGGCTTCGCCTAGTCTGGTCTATGGCGCCGCACTGCTAATGCGGTTTGGGGTAACCCCCCATCCCGGGTTCAAATCCCGGAGCCTCCGCTCGATCTCCTTGATCACCGAAGCCCCGGCTCCCGACGGCCGGGGCTTCAGCCGTTCTTGGCCGCGGTGAAGGCTGTTTTCGCAGGTCAGACAGAGGATTGTTAACGGATTTCGTCAGTGGCTGCGGGTCATGTAATGTTGTTCCCGCAACGCGGACCGGCCCGGAATGATCGCCGGAAACCCAAGCGCTCGTAGCTTAACGGATAGAGCATCTGACTACGGATCAGAAGGTTGCAGGTTCGAATCCTGCCGAGCGCGCATCAGCTCCCAGCTCAGAGGCCCCTTCCAGTGATGGAAGGGGCCTCTTGCGTTGGCCTTGACGGCGGCTGCTGCCGGGGAATCCCGTGCGGTGTGGATCATGTGGCCACGGGGACGCCGCTCGCGCCGATCATCGCAATCGGCGAGGGCGAGGCCGGTTGTCCGGGGTGTGCCCGATTCTGGAGACGTCCTGTGGGTCCATGGGACGTTGTCGGTGCACTGAGAGGACTTGTGGAAGCAGCGGGAGACGGCTGGCGGTGTACCGGGATCGCCTGGGGTCCGGAGGGTGCACGGCTCGGGTGGTGTCGCGCAGGGGCCGGGGCGGGGTCCAGGGACGTCGAGCGGGCGAGCGTGCCGGCTCCCGGCAGGCCGCTGGCGTTCGCCGTCGAGGGCGGACGCGTCTGCACGGGTGTGTCACGCGGCGGGCGCCGGACCGTGTGTCCGGTCGGGGCGGCCGTGCCGGCGCGGAGTACGAGCGGGCAGTGTGCGGAGTGCGCGCGGCTCGACCGGTCGCGCTCGGTGGCAGCCGACACCCGGGCCGACGACCCGCAGCCGTACTGCGTCTACCTCGCCTACTTCGGGCCCGGGCTGCTCAAGGTCGGAATCACCGCGGCCGGGCGTGGCGCGACGCGGCTGCTGGAGCAGGGCGCCGTGGCGTACAGCCTGCTGGGGCGGGGGCCGCTGATGGCGGCGCGGCGGGCCGAGGAGCTGCTCGGGGCCGCGCTGGGCGTGAAGGACCGCGTCCCGTACGGGGTGAAGCGGGCGGTGCGGGCCGTGCTGCCGCCGGTTGGGGAGAGGTTCGCGGAACTGGCCGCACTGCACGCGCGCGTGGCAGCACTGCCCGGCTGGCCCGAGTCCCTGGAACGGGAGCCGTGCGAACCGGTCGATCACACCGCCGCCTTCGACCTCGACCTGCTGGCCGCCCGGGTGTCCGGCGGGCGCCAGGGGGAGGTCACGGAGCTCGGTGACGGCGTGGTGGTGGCGGGTGAGCTACTGGGTGTGGCGGGACCCGACCTTCATCTCGGAACGGAGGACGGGGTGCTGGTGCTCGACGGGCGGCTCATGGCGGGATGGCGGCTGCGGGCTGCGGACCCGGGGCAGCGGACCACGGCGGCCCTACGGGATCTCGCCGTACGGCGGACGGCGGACGGAGAGGGCCAGGGCGTCCAGGACGGGCTTTTCTGACGCCTGTCAGTGGCCGGTGCGATGCTGGCGGTGCAGCACGCCCCCGGCCCGGCAGGAGCGCAGACGTGTCAGAACCGCAGATCACCCCCCTTCCCGAACCCCCTTACTACGCCGTCGTGTTCACCTCGGTGCGGACGGCGGGCGACAACGGCTACGGCGAGACCGCCGCCCGCATGGCGGAGCTCGTCAGGGACCAGCCGGGCTTCCTGGGGATGGACACCGCCCACGAGCCGGGCGGTATCGGCATCACCGTCGGCTATTTCAGGGACGAGGAGTCCATACGGGGCTGGCGGCAGCAGATCGAGCACGCCGCGGCCCGCAAGCGCGGGCGCGCGGAGTGGTACGAGAGCTTCGCGGTGCATGTGGCCAAGGTCGAGCGGAGCTACGCGTTCGAGCGTCCTGCGGCGATCGGCGAGGAGGGCTGAGGCGCAGCGTCGCTGATGCCGCGGCGGGGAGCAGCGGCTTCCAATCGCTCAACCGCAACCGCTCAACCGCTCAACCGCTCAACCGCTCAACCGCTCAACCGCTCAACCGCTCAATCGCTCAATCGCTCAATCGCTCAACGGCTCAGTCGGATAGAGGCAGCGCCTCGGCCAGGCGGCGCCACGCGTCGCGCGGCAGGTCCCGGGTGGGGTCGCCGGTCACCACCTGGATCGCGAGGTGGTCGGCGCCCGCGGCCAGATAGGCGCCGGCCTGCTCGGCGATCGCGTCGGCGTCACCGGTCGCGAACACCGCGTCGATCAGCCGGTCGCTGCCGCCGTCGCGGAAGTCGCCCTCGGTGAAGCCCAGCCGCAGCAGGTTGTTGGTGTAGTTGGGCATCGGGAGGTAGAAGCCGAGGTAGTCGCGGGCGGTGCGGCGGGCGCTGTCGGGGTCCGGGTCGAGGACGACCTTGAGCTCCGGGGCGAGCAGCGCGTGGTCGCCGAGGACTTCACGGGCCTTTGCGGTGTGCTCGACAGTCACGAGGTACGGGTGCGCGCCCGCCGCACGGACCCGGGACAGCTCCAGCATGTTCGGACCGAGTGCGGCCAGCACCCGCCCTTCGGCCGGTACCGGCTCGGGGGCGGCGTCAAGCGCGGACAGGTACTCCTTCATCGCCGAGTACGGGCGCCCGTACCGCTCGGACAGGTGGCCGTGGCTCACGCCCAGGCCCAGGGCGAAGCGGCCGGGGTGGGCGCGCTCCAGCCCGGCGCGCTGCGCGGCGACATCCGCCGCCGTGTGCTGCCAGATGCTGAGGATGCCCGTGGCCACGGTGATACGGGAGGTCGCCTCGAGGAGCGGCACCGCGTGCGCGACGCCCGGGTTGCGGCCGATCCAGATCGTCCCGTAGCCCAGGCCGTCCAACTCGGCGGCGGCATCCGCGATTTCGCCGGGGCGTGCCGGATCCTCCGTCTTGAGGGCGCTGCTCCACACGCCGATCCGCCCGAACCGTCCAAGGGTGCGCTCAGTGGTCATGATCCGCGCAACCGGAGACTCTGTCCGGTTATTCCGGGCCCGCAGACGCCAGCCGAGGAGACGGCCCGCCCGTCCCGCGTTTTCTCAGGCAATTCACAGGCTGGGCAAAGGGAGCTCTCAGCCAGCGGCCCGAAGGTCGGGAGCATGACCACGACCTCGCCCAACGAGCGTCCCGCACTGCACCGGCCGGACGGCAGCCCCGTCCGCGTACTCGTCGTGGACGACGAGACCGCCCTCGCCGACCTGCTCTCCATGGCCCTGCGCTACGAGGGGTGGAAGGTGCGCAGCGCCGGGGACGGGGCCGAAGCCCTGCGCACCGCCCGGGACTTCCGCCCGGACGCGGTCGTGCTCGACATCATGCTGCCCGACCTGGACGGGCTCGCCGTGCTCGGGCGGCTGCGCCGCGAGATCCCCGACGTACCGGTGCTGTTCCTCACCGCCAAGGACGCGGTGGAGGACCGGATCGCCGGGCTCACGGCGGGCGGCGACGACTACGTGACCAAGCCGTTCAGCCTGGAGGAGGTCGTCGCGCGGCTGCGCGGGCTGCTGCGGCGCGCCGGTGCGCAGGCCGCCCGGGCGGAGTCGCAGTTGGTCGTGGGCGACCTGGTGCTCGACGAGGACAGCCACGAGGTGGAGCGGGCGGGGGAGCCGATCCACCTCACGGCGACCGAGTTCGAGCTGCTGCGCTACCTCATGCGCAACCCGCGCCGGGTGCTCAGCAAGGCGCAGATCCTGGACCGGGTCTGGAGCTACGACTTCGGCGGGCAGGCCAATGTCGTCGAGCTCTACATCTCGTATCTGCGGCGGAAGATCGACGCCGGGCGGACGCCGATGATCCACACTCGGCGGGGGGCCGGATATCTGATCAAGCCGGGGAATTGAGCCGTGCACATTCCGCCGCAGCCCGCGTACGCCCCCGGCCACCGCGAGCCGCCCCACGCCCCGCCCGCGCACGCCCCCGTCCGCCGGAAGCGGCGCCGCTTCACCGAGCGGCGCCGCTGGTCGCTGCGCACCCGGCTCGTCGTGTCGTCCGTCGCCCTGATCGCCGTGGTCTGCGCGATCATCGGCAGCGTCACCACGATCACGCTGCGCTCCTACCTCGTAGGACAGCTGGACGGCCAGCTGCGCGGGGTCGCCGAGCGCGCCCTCCGCCCGCCCCCGCGGGCCGTGAACGACGACCGGCTGGGCTTCATCCTGGGTCCCGGGCAGCCCCCGGGCACCATCGGTGCCGAGCTGATCGGCGGCGAGGTCAGGTCGGCGGAACGGAGCACCGACCGGGGTGAGTCGGAGGCGCTGACCTCTCAGCAGGCCGATGCCATCGAGTCGTCCGCCGCGGACGGGAGTCCGCAGACCGTCGACATCCCGGGTATCGGCAGCTACCGGCTGCAGGCCGTCCCCGATCACGACACGGACGGCGGCAGCCGCGTCGTCGGCCTTCCGCTGCGCGGCGTGCAGGACACGGTCGACACGCTGGTCGTGGCCGAGCTGTGCGTGGCCGCTGCCGGACTCGCTGCCGCCTGCCTGGCCGGTACGGCGATGATCCGCATCGCCCTGCGCCCGCTGCGCCGGGTTGCCGCGACCGCGACCCGTGTCTCCGAACTCCGCCTGGACCGCGGCGAGGTGGCGCTCCACGAGCGCGTGCCCGAGCGGGACACCGATCCGCACACGGAAGTGGGGCAGGTGGGCGCTGCGCTCAACAGGCTGCTCGGACACGTCGGTTCTGCACTCGCGGCCCGCCAGGCGAGCGAGACGCAGGTCCGGCAGTTCGTCGCGGACGCCAGCCACGAGCTGCGGACCCCGCTGGCCTCGATACGCGGTTACGCCGAACTCACGCGCCGGGCCCACGAAGAGACGGGCCCGGACACTCGGTACGCGCTCGGCCGCATCGAGTCCGAGGCAGGCCGGATGACCACCCTCGTCGAGGATCTGCTGCTGCTCGCCCGGCTCGACGCGGGTCGGCCGCTCAGCCTCGCCGAGACGGATCTGTCCCCGCTGGTGGCGGACGCGGTGAGCGACGCCCACGCGGCCGGTCCGGCACACCGCTGGCGGCTGGAGCTCCCCGACGAGGCCGCACTCGTACGCGGTGACCCGGAGCGGCTGCACCAGGTGCTGGTCAATTTGCTGGCCAACGCCCGTACGCACACGCCCGCCGGGACGACCGTCACCGCGCGCGTGCTGCGGGTCGGCGGTCGCTCTGTCGGGGGACCAGGCACCGGCGAGGTGCTGCTGGAGATCGCCGACGACGGGCCCGGCATCCCGCCCGCGCTGCTGCCGCACGTCTTCGAGCGCTTCGCGCGCGGGGACGCCTCACGCGCGCGTGCGGCCGGAAGTACGGGTCTGGGTCTGGCCATTGTGCAGGCGGTGGTGAGCGCGCACGGAGGGCGCGTGGAGGTGACGAGCGCGCCCGGCCGTACGGTCTTCGCCGTCCACCTGCCTCCGGCCGACGCGGGCCATGCGCCGGTGCCGGGTCCGGCTCCGGTGCCCGTTCCGCAAGCGCACCCGCAGCAGGACCGGCCGCACCCAGAGCCGCACCCGCACCCAGAGCCGCACCCGCACCCGCTTCTGCAGCCGCACCCGCTTCCGCAGCCGCACCCTCACCCGTACTCACAGGCAGCGCACAGGCGGATCACACAGGCGTGACAGCGCGGCCGCCGAGTGTCGGGGCATGCGAACCGATACCCCGCCGGGCACTCTGCCCGCACGCGCACACCTATCGGCGGTTCAGCGCTGGGAAGGCCGCCGCGGAGAGCCCGTGCTCGACGTCGTCATCCCCGTCCACAACGAGGAGGCGGACCTCGAGCCCTGCGTCCGCCGCCTCCACAGCCACCTCACCCGCACCTTCCCGTACGCCTTCCGGATCACCATCGCCGACAACGCGAGCACCGACCGTACGCCCGAGGTGGCGGCGTGGCTCGACAACTGGATCGACGAGGTCACGGCCGTACGGCTGGAGGAGAAGGGCCGCGGGCGGGCGCTGCGCACCGTCTGGTCGATGTCGCACGCGCCCGTGCTCGCCTACATGGACGTCGACCTGTCCACGGACCTCAACGCGCTGCTGCCGCTCGTCGCCCCGCTGATATCCGGCCACTCCGACCTGGCGATCGGCTCACGCCTCGCCCGCAGCTCCCGCGTCGTCCGCGGCCCCAAGCGGGAGTTCATCTCGCGCGGCTACAACCTCATCCTCCGGGGCAGCCTGGCGGCCCGCTTCAGCGACGCGCAGTGCGGGTTCAAGGCCATCCGGCAGGACGTGGCGCAGCGGCTCCTGCCGATGATCGAGGACCCGGGGTGGTTCTTCGACACCGAGATGCTGGTGCTGGCGGAGCGGGCCGGGCTGCGGATCCACGAGGTGCCGGTCGACTGGGTGGACGACCCGGACAGCCGGGTGGACATCGTCCGCACAGCCGTCGACGACCTGAAGGGCGTCTGGCGGGTGGCACGCGCGCTGGGTACGGGCGCGCTGCCGCTCGCGCGCCTGCGCCGCCCCTTCGGCGACGACCCGCGCGACCGCGAGCTGCGCGATGTGCCGCAGGGGCTCGCGCGTCAGCTGCTCGGCTTCTGCGCGGTCGGCGCGCTGAGCACCCTCGGCTATCTCGCGCTGTACTCGCTGCTGCGGTTCGGCACCGGGCCGCAGGCCGCCAACGCGCTGGCGCTGCTGCTGTCCGCCATCGGCAACACGGCTGCCAACCGGCGGTTCACCTTCGGCGTACGGGGGCGGGAGCGGGTCGTACGGCACCAGGCCCAGGGCCTGCTGGTCTTCGCTATCGGCCTGGCCCTGACCAGCGGTTCGCTCGCGGCCCTCCACCTCGCGGGCGGCGGCAGCCCGTCGCACGGCGCGGAACTCTCGGTGCTCGTCGCTGCGAACCTGGCCGCGACGGTGCTGCGCTTCCTGCTCCTGCGGGCCTGGGTCTTCCCGGCCCAGCGGGATGACCTCGCCGGGCGGGCGGGGGCGGCGGGCGCGGCCGGCCCGTGGCCGGGCGCTCAGCCGGACGCGCCCGCGCACGGGGGCCATGCGGGCCCCGCTGCCCCCGTGTTCGGTGCGCCCGGCGCCGACCGGTGCACGACCGAGCGCCTCCGTGCGGCGGACTCGGCGGCCCGGCCGGGCCCGGTGGACCCGGCGACTCCTGGGGACCCGATGGCCGCTGCGGAGCCGGCAGATCCCAACGGCTACGACGACAACGGCTACGACGACAACGGCTACGACGACTTCAGGAGCGCCCGATGACCACGCCCCGCAGCCACCAGTACCCGATGAACGGCGGTTCGCCGCCCTCACCGGCGTACGCCCCGCCCGCGGCAAGGGCTGGCGCGGGCGGGCAGGGCACCGCCCAGCCGGGCTGCCGCGCCCACCCCGCGGACCCCCGATGGGCGCGCCCCGCGCTCCTCGTTCTCCTGCTGGCGACGGCGGTGCTCTACCTGTGGAATCTGAGCTCGTCCGGCTACGCCAACTCCTTCTACTCGGCAGCGGTCCAGGCAGGCAGCGAGAGCTGGAAGGCCTTCTTCTTCGGGTCGTCCGACGCGGCGAACTCCATCACCGTGGACAAGCCGCCGGCCGCCCTCTGGCCCATGGCCCTGTCCGTCCGGATCTTCGGGCTCAACTCGTGGGCGATCCTCGTCCCCGAGGCACTGATGGGCCTCGCGACCGTCGGCGTCCTGTACGCGGCCGTGAAGCGCCGCTTCAGCCCGGCCGCCGGGCTGATCGCGGGCGGGGTTCTCGCGTTCACGCCCGTCGCCGCGCTGATGTTCCGCTTCAACAACCCGGACGCTCTCCTCGCCCTCCTCATGACGGTCACCGTCTACTGCGTGCTGCGCGCACTGGAGGCCGGGCGGACGAAATGGCTGGTGTGGGCCGGAGTCGCGGTCGGCTTCGCCTTCCTCGTCAAGACGCTGCAGGCGTTTGTGATCCTGCCGCCGCTCGCGCTGCTGTACGCGGTGTGCGCGCCCGTGCCCGTACGGAAACGGATCGGCCAACTCGCCCTCGCCGGGCTCGCGATGGTCGTCACCGGCGGCTGGTGGATCGCCATCGTCGAGCTGTGGCCCGCGTCCTCCCGCCCCTACATCGGCGGCTCGCAGAACAACAGCTTCCTGGAGCTGACCTTCGGCTACAACGGCCTCGGCCGGATCAACGGCGAGGAGACCGGCAGCGTGGGCGGACGCGTCGGTCCCGGGGGTCCCGGCGGTCCCGTCGGTGCCGGAGGCGGCGGAGGCGGCGGCCGCTGGGGCGAGACCGGCATCTGGCGCATGTTCAACGAGTCGGTCGGCGGCCAGATCTCCTGGCTGCTGCCCGCCGCGCTGGTCCTGCTCGTCGCGGGCGTCGTCCTGACCTGGCGTAACCGTCGTACGGACGAACGGCACGCGGCCTTCCTCGCCTGGGGCGGCGCGCTGCTGATCACGGTCGCGGTCTTCAGCTTCATGGCAGGGATCTTCCACGAGTACTACACCGTCGCCCTCGCCCCGTACATCGCGGCGCTCGTCGGCATGGGAGCCGCGGCGCTGTGGGAGCGGCGCGCGAACCCCGCCGCCTCGGCGGCGCTGGGCGGGGCGGTCGCGGTCACGGCGGTCTGGTCGTACGTCCTGCTGGGGCGGAACCCGGACTGGCTGCCGTGGCTGCGCTGGGCAGTGCTCGTCGCGGGACTCGCGGCGGCGGCCGGACTCGCGCTCGCGGGCCGTAGGAACCGCCGACTGGCGTCGGGGGCCGCGGGGTTGGGGCTCGCGGCCTCGCTGGCGGCGCCGCTCGCGTACACGCTGAGCACCGTCGACAGCGCGCACTCCGGCTCGATCGTGATGGCGGGGCCGCGGGTCGCGGGCGGCGTGGGGGGACCCGGGGGACCGGGCCGTCGCCTGGGAGTCGGCATGCAGCCGCCGGGCCGGCAGGGCCAGAACAACCAGCAGGGCCAGGGCAACCAGGGCAACCAGGGCAACCAGGGCAACCAGGGCAACCAGCGGGGCGGCGGCTTCCCCGGAGGACCGCAGGGTGGTCCGCCCGCCATGGGCCAGGGGAGCCCCCAGAGGAACTTCCCTCAGGGCGGCGGATTCCCCGGCGCCGAAGGCGGCGCGCGAGGCGGCGGGATGGGCGGGCTGCTGGGCGGCCAGGACGTGAGCGGCGAGGTCGCCACGAAGCTCCAGCGGGGCGCCGGTGACTACACCTGGATCGCCGCCGCCATCGGCTCGCAGAACGCCGCGAGCTACCAACTGGCCACCAAGAATCCGGTGATGCCCATCGGCGGCTTCAACGGCAGCGACCCGTCCCCGACCCTCGCGCAGTTCAAGGAGTACGTGAAGCAGGGGAAGATCCACTACTTCCTTGCCAGCGGCGGCATGACAGGCGGCCCCCGGGCCGGCGACTCCGGCTCCCGCTCCATCACCACCTGGGTGGAGGACAACTTCACCAAGGTCACCGTGGACGGCACGACCCTCTACGACCTGACCGAACCGACCGACTGATCAGCTCCACCGAGCAGCTCTGCTGGCCGGCTCCACTGACCAGCTCACATGACCAGCGGCATGACGCGGATCAACTCCCGCGCCGCACCAGCAGGTCGGCCACGAGAGGGCGGTGGTCCGAGGCGAGAGTCCCGGCCACCGCCGCGTCGCGTACCCGGATCCCGTCCGACACCGTCACGTAGTCGATCCGCTTCAGCGGGTCCTTGGCCGGGTAGGTCAGCCCGCCGTCCCGCGGCGCCGCGTCCGTCAGCCGCTCCCACAGCGGCGCCAGCTCCGCCGCCTCCGGCTCCGCGTTGAAGTCCCCGACCAGCACCTGCCGCGGGCAGCGGCCGCGCCGGTCGCAGTCCTCGGCCATGATCCTCCGCGTGTCGGCGACCTGTGCCCGCCGTACCGCCGGATCGGTGCGGTAGTCCAAGTGCGTCGCGTAGACGTGCACGTTCACCCCGTGCGCCCGTACGACGGCCTCGCCGAAGCCGGGGGCGGGCGCGGGAACCGGGTTCGGGTCCTGCGTCGACAGCCGGGTGATCTCGTGGTTCGTGGTGCTCAGGATGGAGAAACGGGACAGCATCGCCACGCCGTACTCGCGCCGGGGCGCGCCCGGCGCCGGCGGGTCCAGGCTGTAGATGGGCGCGAAGTAGATCCGCATGCCCAGCGACCGGGCCAGCTCGCGCGCGAGGTCGCGCCACTCGCTGCGCTCACCCCAGTGGACGTCGACCTCCTGCAGGCCGATGACATCGGCGTCGAGTGCGCGGATCGCCTGCGCCGTGCGCTGTATGTCGAAGACCTGGTCGTATCCGGCACCCGCGTGAATGTTGTACGTGGCCACGCGGAGCGGTGCATACCGGCCGTCGACGGGCGGCTCGCGCACATCGGCGGCGTGCGCCGCGGGCGGCGCGGTCATCGCACTCAACACCCCTGCGGCAAGCAGCAGTTGAGCGATACGACGGCGCACTGGCATCCCGGCTGGCATCCCGGCCTCCTTGATCGCTTCGGTGTCGACGACCGTATCGAAGGCCCTGACCAAAATCTCGCTGTACGGCGTAAAAGGTCGCGCTCGCCATGCCTTCCCGATGGCCACCGGTCATGAGCGCGAACCCGCCGGAGGAGGGCGGGCGCGAGTGGGGGGCGGGGCGGTGCGGGCACGGGGCGCGGGGGGCTGCGCTGAACTCCCGGTTCGCCGCGCTCGTTTCCCTCACTGGAGGGGCAGCTCGCTGCCCGTCGCGCTCACCGCCGTGCTGCTGTGCACGGCTGAGCGGGCAGACTCACCTGGGAAGCCGACATAGCATCGATGCGGGCGGACGGACCGGAATATTCTGGTCCGCTTGTCTGTACGAGCTGGAGGAGGGTGCGCCATGGCAGGTGCCGACCGCGGAGCGGGCCGCGCGAGGACCAGTGTGTGGCTGGAGGGCCGCCCGGCGCCCAGACGCAGGAGCGAGCAGCCCGAGGGACTGGACCGCGACAAGATCGTCGCGGCGACCGTACGGCTGCTCGACTCCGAAGGGCTCGCGAAGTTCTCGATGCGTCGGCTGGCCGCCGAGCTCGGCGTCACGGCCATGTCGGTCTACTGGTACGTCGACACCAAGGACGATCTGCTCGAGCTCGCCCTCGACGCCGTCACGGGCGAGCTCGCGCTGCCGGAGGAGAGCGAGGGCGACTGGCGGGGCCAGCTTTGCCAACTGGCCTCGGAGTACCGGAAGTTGCTGGTCACCCACCCCTGGGTGGCCCGGCTCGTGGGCGAGTACCTGAATGTCGGGCCGAGCGCCATGGCCTTCGCGAACGCGGCGCAGCGTGTGCTGCGCAGCAGCGGGCTCTCCCCCGAGCAGCTGCCCGGCGCGGCGTCCCTCGTCTTCCAGTTCGCCTACGGCTTCAGCACCATCGAGGGCCGGTTCGCCGCCCGCTGCCGTGAGGCGGGCATCAGCCAGGACGACTTCTTCCGGAAGGTGACGGACACCGTCGAGGAGCGGCCGGAGTTCGAGGGGTCCAGGGATCTGATGGAGGCGCGGGGCGGCGCGTCGGTCGAGGAGATGCGCAGGCGCGACTGGGACTTCGCACTGAGCTGCGCGATCGCGGGCATCGAGGCCATGAGGGACCGCGTGGCCGAGCGCTGAGCACGGGGGAGCGCTGAGCACGGGGGAGCGCTGAGCGGCGCGAGGCAGTACGGAGCAGACCGTCAGCTCTGTACTGTCCGTCGCTCTCCGCCGCTGTCCATCCCAGTCAGTCCTGGGGCGCCAGGCGTGCCGGGAAGCCGCCCGTGGCGATCGGACCCCAGCGCTCCGGGGTGATGCGGATCAGCGACTTTCCCTGCCTGATCATCGCGGCCCGGTACTCGTCCCAGTCCGGGTGCTCGCCCGCGATGTTGCGGTAGTACTCGACCAGCGGCTCGACCGACTCCGGTGGGTCGATCACCTCCGCAGTCCCGTCGATCTGCACCCACGGTCCGTTCCACTCGTCCGACAGGACGATCAGGCTCGCTCGCGGGTCGCGCCGCGCGTTGCGGCTCTTGGCTCGCTCGGGGTACGTGGACACCACCAACCGGCCGGAGTCGTCGATTCCACAGGTCAGCGGGGAGCCCTGGGGGCGGCCGTCGGCGCGGGTCGTCAGCAGGATGGCGCGGTGCCTGGGTCGTACGAACTCCAGCAGCCCTTCGAGGTCCACCGTCGTGTTGGTCGCGATGTTCGGAGCCATGACCGCAGCCTACGACCGGATCACACCTCCGGCAGGCGGATTCCGGTGCCGCAACGACCTGGTGCGGCATCGTTCGACGGTCGCGCGGAACGCAGCCGACATCCTCTGTCACTCGCCGGGATGGGTGAGTTCGATGTCGCAGCCGTCCGGGCCGTCGCCGGTCACCACCACCGGTGTTGCGACCGGCGGATAGCCGCTCGCGATGACCGTGTAGTCGCCTGCACCGAGGTCGCCGAAGGCGTACGCCCCGTCCTCCCCGGTCGTGGACGTGGCCACCACGTTCCCGGTGGCGTCGGTCAGCGTCACGCGCGCGTGCGCCAGCGGACGGCGTCCGGAACCGGCCCGTACGGTGCCCTGCACCACCGCGCCCGACTTCAGCTCGACTCCCGCTGCGCCATGGGCGACGGGCTCCGGCCGAGCAGCCGCGCTGTCCGCACCAGCCGTCACATCTGCCCTACCCGGGGCAGCCGTGCCCGCGCCGGCGCGGGCGCCCCTCTCCCCGCCGGAGGCGAGCTTCGTCTTCAGCGGTACCTCCTTGATGAGGAGCACCGTCACCAGCGCGACCACCGCGATCGGTGCCGCGTAGAGGTAGATGTCCGCGATGCCGTGCCCGTACGCGCTCTCGACGACCGTGCGGATCGGGGCGGGCAGCTTGTCCATGTCGGGGATCGCGCTGCCGGTGCCGCCGCCCGCGGAACCGTCGGAACCACCGCCCGCGGCGCCGCCCTTCGCGCTGCCCAGCCCGGCCATCCCGTCCCGCACGTAGTCCGTGATCCGGTGGGCGAGCACGGCACCGAGCGCCGAGACGCCCACCGCGCCGCCGAGCGAGCGGAAGAAGGTGACGACCGAGCTGGCCGCACCGAGGTCCTGCGGAGCCACCTGGTTCTGGGTGGCCAGGACCAGGTTCTGCATCATCATGCCGATGCCGAGGCCCAGGAGCGCCATGAAGATCGCGATGTGCCAGTACGCGGTGTCGTACCGCATCGTGCCCAGCAGGCCCAGGCCCGCGGCCACCAGCACCGCGCCCGAGACCAGCCACGCTTTCCAGCGGCCCGTCCTGGTGATGGCCTGCCCGGAGACCGTCGAGGAGACGAACAGCCCCGCGATCATCGGGATGGTCATCACCCCGGACATCGTCGGCGACTCGTCGCGCGCCAGCTGGAAGTACTGGCTCAGGAAGACGGTCGCGCCGAACATCGCGACACCGACGAAGAGGCTCGCGAGCGAGGCGAGCGTGATCGTCCTGTTCCGGAAGAGCCGCAGCGGGATGATCGGCTCGCTCGCCTTCGCCTCGACGAGGATGAAGATCAGGCCGAGTGCGACCGAGCCGCCGACCATCGCGTAGGACTGCCAGGACAGCCACTCGTACGCGTCCCCGGCCAGCGTGACCCAGACCAGCAGCAGGGAGACCGCGGCCGTCACGAAGAAGGCGCCCGTCCAGTCGACCTTGGCCTCACGCTTCACCACGGGGAGCTTGAGCGTCTTCTGCAGCACGATCAGCGCGATGACGGCGAAGGGCACGCCGACGTAGAAGCACCAGCGCCAGCCGAGCCAGGAGGTGTCGGTGATGACGCCGCCGAGCAGCGGGCCGCCGACGGTCGCGATGGCGAAGGTCGCGCCGAGGTAGCCGCTGTAGCGGCCGCGCTCGCGCGGGGAGATCATCGCGGCCATCACGATCTGGGCGAGCGCGGACAGGCCGCCGACGCCGACGCCCTGGAAGACCCGGAAGGTGATCAGCGTCTCGGGGCTCTGCGCCAGGCCCGCGCCCGCGGACGCCAGGACGTAGATGATCAGCGCCAGCTGAACCAGCGTCTTCTTGCTGGTCAGATCGGCCAGCTTGCCCCAGAGCGGGGTGGTCGCGGTCATGGCGAGCAGCGAGGCCGTCACCACCCAGGTGTACGCGCTCTGCCCGCCGCCCAGATCGGAGATGATCTCCGGGAGCGCGTTGGACACGATCGTCGACGACAGGATCGCGACGAACATGCCGAGCAGCAGCCCGGAGAGCGCCTCCATGATCTGCCGATGGGTCATGGGCGCGGGGTGCCCGGTGTGCGTGCCGGCGGCTGCCGTGTCTCCTCGCACACCGGCTGGTGTGGTCGTTGCCATGCTCTTCCTTCTCTTGGCGCCGCTCTGCGCGCCGCTGTTCAGGTCGCTGCTCACGTCACCGTTCAGGTCGCTGTTCACGTCGCTCGTCATGTCGTCACGCGGGTTCGGGAGTTGACGCGGTCGTACGGGACGGCCGGCAGTCGCCGAAGCCGTCCCGCAGCCGGGCCAGCAGGGAGTTCAGCTGTCCGACGTCCTCGTCGGACCAGTCGCCGAGCGCCTCGGCGAGTGCGGCCACATAGCGGTCGGAGACGTCCCGCAGGACCTTCTCGCCGCCGGCGGTGAGCCGGAGCAGCCGGGACCGCTTGTCGAGTGGGTCCGGCTGCCGGTCGATCCAGCCGCGCTCCGCCAGGTGCGCGACATGCCTGCTGGTCACCGACATGTCGATGGCCAGCAGCTCGGCGAGCCTGCTCATCCGCATCTCGCCGTGGCGGTGCAGCAGCGTCAGTACGGCGGCGGAACCCGCCTGGCACTCGTGCGGAAGATTGCGGGCGAGACCGCGCTTGACGGCGCCGAAGGCGCTGAGCTGCCGGGCCAGTTCCTCGTACTGACTCTGCGCTGCCATGGGGCACTCCTGGACTTGTTTCTCCCCGACACCAAGTTGCTTAGAGCAACCATACATACTGTTGGTTGCTGAAGGCAAATTAATGAGAGGGAGCAGGCGCGGGCCTGAGGGTTGGGGCGGAACCGCCGGTTCGCTAGGGTCCTGGGCCATGACGAACAACCCGCACGCCCCCGAGGGCAATTACGATCCGGCCGGCAGCACCCAGATGTTCCGCGCCTTCGTCGACGAGGCCCAGCCACGGCGGCAGGCCAGCCCGGCCCAGACGACCGGTCCGCGCCTCGGTGTGGCCTTCGGCGTCCTCGTCGTGGTCGCGATCGTCGCCGCGGTCGCGTGGCTCGCACTGAGCTGACCCCGATCGCGTCCGCTCGCGCCGAGCTGACCCCGATCACTCACTGATGCGTGCGGAGCACTTGCCCGCCGCGTACGGAGTGTGCGCGGGTCACTTCCAGTCGACGTCGACATCCTGGGTCTCGATGTGCATGCCCAGTGGGACCCGCCACTCGTCCACGCACACGGGCCAGGTCTCTTCCGTGTGCTCCCCGCCCTCGATCGGGACGGGCAGCTTCTGGGCCGACTCGATGGTCGCCCAGTCGATCCCGAGCGCGCCGATGATGTGGGTCGCGAAGGTGACCGTGCCGGACTTCACCGGCTTGTCCCCGGTGTTCCGCAGCTCAAGCGTCACCTTCTCGCACCAGCGCTTGTCCGTGGGCGTGCGCTCGACGGGGCCGACGGAGAGCGCGGCAGGGCTCTGAGGCCCGGGTTCCGGATCGGGGGAGCCGGGGCCCGGATCCGCGGGCCCCTCGTCCGTAGCGCCCCCGCCGCCGGATCCGCCGCTGCCCGCGGACGTTCCGCTTCCGCCCCCGGGCTCCGCAGTGCCATCCGCGCCGGACGCGCTCCCGCCGGGCGACCCGTCTCCCTCGCCGGCCGCAGCCGACGCGCCCGCGCCATCGGGCGCGTCCGATCCCTCCGCCGGCTCCGGCCTTCCGCTCCCGCCCGGTTCGCCGCCGCTGCCAAGTGACCCGTCGAGCGAAATCAGCGACACGTCACCCTCGGGCGGCGCGGCTTTCGCCGAAGGCCCCTCACTGCTGGGCCCGACCGCGCCGACCGCCACGTACCCGTCGTCTCCGCCGCTGCCGCATCCGGCGAGCAGCGCCCCCAGACAGAGCACGGCCGCCGAGGAGGCGATCACCGCCCCCCGGCGGCCGTCGAGCCGTACGAGATGCCGTACGGGAAGTCGTACGTGCTGCCGTACGGGAAGCCGTGTGCCTCGCGTCGTCCGTCGCATCGGCCCAGTGTGGCTGACGGTATGTCAGCTGTGAAGCGGCTGGGTCCGGTCGGCGGCTCGGGCCGCGGGCACGGGCTCGGGCTCAGTCTGCGATGAGGCCCTCCCGCAGCTGCGCGAGCGTACGCGTGAGCAGCCGGGAGACGTGCATCTGCGAGATGCCGACCTCCTCGCCGATCTGCGACTGCGTCATGTTCGCGAAGAACCGGAGCATGATGATCTGCCGTTCCCTGGGCGGGAGTTTGGCCAGCAGCGGCTTCAGCGACTCGCGGTACTCCACGCCCTCGAGCGCCGAGTCCTCGTAGCCGAGCCGGTCGGCCAGCGAGCCCTCGCCTCCGTCGTCCTCGGGCGAAGGGGAGTCCAGCGAGCTCGCCGTGTACGCATTGCCGACCGCGAGCCCGTCGACCACGTCCTCCTCCGACACGCCCAGGCAGGCGGCGAGTTCGGGGACGGTGGGCGAGCGGTCCAGCTGCTGCGCGAGCTCGTCGCTGGCCTTCGTCAGCGCCAGCCGGAGCTCCTGAAGTCTGCGCGGCACCCGCACCGACCAACTCGTGTCCCGGAAGAACCGCTTGATCTCGCCGACGACGGTCGGCATCGCGAACGTCGGGAATTCCACGCCCCGTTCGCAGTCGAACCGGTCGATCGCCTTGATCAGGCCGATCGTGCCGACCTGGACGATGTCCTCCATCGGCTCGTTGCGGCTGCGGAAGCGGGCCGCCGCGTAGCGCACGAGGGGGAGGTTGAGCTCGATCAGGGTGTCGCGGACGTAGGCGCGCTCCGGGCTGTCCCCCTCGAGCGTGGCGAGCCGCAGGAACAGGGAGCGGGAGAGGGTGCGGGTGTTGATGGCGTCGCAGTCTTCGGGCACGGTCGGTGCCTCATTGGTGAGCACCTTCGAGCTGCCCAGGTCTACGGACATGCCACCCCCTTGAGGTCGCGGACGGGTCGCAGCGCCCTCGATCGGCGAGTGACGCAGCCTCCAACGTGAATACCGGAGGCGGCGCTGCGGCAAACGCGCTTCCTGCAGAATGTCACATGTCGGCAACACGCTGTAGCGCCAAGTCGACATATCAGTGCTGGAAAGGTACCTCGTACCGGTTACGTCTCGATCCGATTTGCGGATCTCAGCCGGGCGAAGCTCCGGGACAGCAGACGGGACACATGCATCTGCGAAACGCCCAGTTCCGCACTGATCTGTGACTGCGTCAGATTGTTGTAGTAGCGCAGCAGCAGGATCCGCTGCTCGCGCTCGGGCAGCTGGACGAGCAGATGGCGTACGAGGTCGCGGTGTTCGACGCCGGCCAGCGCCGGGTCCTCGTAGCCGAGCCGGTCGAGCAGCCCCGGCAGCCCGTCCCCCTCCTGGGCCGCCTCGAGCGAGGTCGCGTGATAGGAACGGCCGGCCTCGATGCAGGCGAGCACATCCTCCTCGGCGATTTTCAGCCGCTCGGCGATCTCGGCCGTCGTAGGCGTACGGCCGTTCTGCACCGTCAGATCCTCGGTGGCGCCGTTCACCTGGACCCACAGCTCGTGCAGCCTGCGCGGCACGTGCACAGTCCGTACGTTGTCCCTGAAGTAACGTTTGATCTCGCCGACCACGGTGGGCATCGCGAAGGTCGGGAACTGCACCCCGCGCTCCGGGTCGAACCGGTCGATCGCATTGATGAGCCCGATCGTGCCGACCTGGACCACGTCCTCCATCGGCTCGTTGCGGCTGCGGAAGCGGGCCGCGGCGTAGCGCACCAGCGGCAGGTTCGCCTCGATGAGCGCCGCTCGCACGCGCGCGTGCTCCGGCGTGCCCGGCTCGAGCCCCGACAGCTCCTTGAAGAGCACTTGGGTCAGCGCCCGGGTGTCCGCGCCTCTGCTCTCGCGGGTTTTTCCGGCGCCTTCGCCCTGGGGCGGCGTCGCTTCGGACGCGGTACGGGCCGACGCGGTCATGCCACCCCTTCAGATCTCTCGGTCCACTCATCCGGCAAAAGCGGTCATAGCATCACAAGACATGTGCACTGTGTGCAAGCACCGTATATACCCGTGTTGGCGGCAAGTTGGGGCCATTTGCAACATGCGAAAAGGCCCCTGCCAAGGAGGCGAGGGGCCCGGAAACCCGTACGGGTCAGAACTCGTAGTCGGCGACTACCCAGGTGGCGAATTCCCGCCACTGCGCGACGCCCGCCTGGTGCGCGGGGTGCTCCAGGTACCGCTGCAGGGCGGCCCTGTCGGCGACGGCCGAGTTGATGGCGAAGTCGTAGGCGATCGGTCGCTCCGAGATGTTCCAGGCGCACTCCCAGAACTCCAGCTCGGGGATCAGTCCGCCGAGCTCCTGGAAGGCCTTCACCCCGGCGGCCACCCGCGGGTCGTCGCGCCCGACGCCCTCGTTGAGCTTGAAGAGAACCAGGTGGCGGATCATGCGGACACTCCTCGGGACGACGCGCGGCCGGTCAGCTCACCAGCGCGGTCATGAACGCGCCGACACCCTTCGCGGCGCTCGATATGCCCTCGAACCCTATCTGGACCAGATCCGCGGCCCGGTCCGGGGACGTGATGATCGTGTACAGCACGAAGACGATGACCATGTAGAGCGCGATCTTCTTCGTTTGCGCCATGCCGTGCTGCCTCCCCTGCCGCAGTGTCCCTGCCGCCTGTCCGCCGACGGTCGCGTGAGTCTATCCACACATACGGTCGAAGCGGCGAGCCGCCGCGTCCCGCTTCCTCCGCGCGCGGCCCACCCGCCGTCCGCCCCTCGACCCGCCCTCGATCCGACTTATATGGACCAAGGCCCCGGTAATCGGGGCCCTTTGGGCCGCGTCCGCCACCGCACGCGCGCGAGGTGCCGACGCACGCGCGCGAGGAACGCCGCTTCCCCGAGCCAGACGTGAGGAAGGCCCCCGCCGGAGATCCGCCGGGGGCCTTTCCTTGGAGCGGTAGCGGTGGGATTTGAACCCACGGAGGAGTTGCCCCCTCACACGCTTTCGAGGCGTGCTCCTTAGGCCGCTCGGACACGCTACCGAGAGAGAGCTTAGCGGACGGGCGGCCGTGCTCCGAAATCGGTATCGATCCGCCCGGTCCGGCGGAAGAAGCCCGTGAGCAGCTCCGAGCACTCCTCGGCCAGCACCCCGTTGATGACCTCCGGCCGGTGGTTGAGCCGCCGGTCCCGTACGACGTCCCACAGCGAGCCGACTGCGCCCGCCTTTTCGTCGGCGGCGCCGTAGACCACCCGCTCGACCCGGGACAGCACGCCGGCGCCCGCGCACATCGTGCACGGCTCCAGGGTCACCACGAGCGTGCAGCCGGACAGCCGCCACGACCCGACGGCCCGCGCCGCCTCGCGCAGGGCGAGGACCTCGGCGTGCGCCGTCGGGTCGCCGGTCGCCTCGCGCTCGTTGTGACCGCGCCCGAGCACCCCGCCGTCCGGACCGAGGACGACGGCGCCGACCGGCACGTCCCCGGTCTCCGGGGCCCGTACGGCCTCGGCCAGGGCCAGCCGCATCGGCGCGTGCCAGGGGTCGCGCAGGGGATCGGGCCGTACGGGGGTCGAGGGGGTCATGGGGACAGTGTCGGTCACGGGTGGGCCAGCGGCGTGCTCCGGGCCGGACGAGGCGGTACGGCCGGGGTGCGGGACGGGCCGCCGGGGTGCGGGCCGCCGGGTGCGGGCCGCCGGCGCAGGCACGTCAGCGGACCGCCTCCAGGACCTCCCCGCACCCCAGCACATCGGCGATCTCGCTGAGCGCGTCACCGTCCAGGGCCATCAGCTCCTTGCTCGTCATCCCCAGGTCTTCGAGGATCTCCGAGTCGCCGATCGGGCCCGGCGGCACGGCGTCATCGGCGGCCGCGGGCTCGTCATCGTCGTCCTCTGGCTCGCCGTCCTCCGTGCCGTCGAGGTCCACCAGGCTGTCGAGGTCCTCTTCCGGCTCGCGGCCGAGCAGCTCGTCCGTGAGCAGAATCTCGCCGTACGAGCTGCGGGCCGCGGCCGCCGCATCCGAGATGTAGATGCGGGGGTCCTCCTCGCCGTCCACCCGGACGACGCCGAACCACGCGTCCTCCTGCTCGATGAAGGCGAGCACCGTGTCGTCGTCGACCGATGCCTCCCGCGCCAGATCCGTCAGATCGGCGAGGGTCTCCACATCGTCGAGCTCTGTGTCGCTCGCTTCCCACCCGTCTTCGGTGCGCGCGAGCAGTGCGGCGAAGTACACCGTGACTCTCCCACTGGTCATAGGCGTTTGCCGGGTCCGGCGGGGCCAGGGGCTTTTCTCCCTCTGGGCCCGCCCACTCGGAATCGTGGCAGAAACGAAGCCATCGCGAGAGGTCTTCCGCTGTGCGTCGTGCACCAGTCCTGCAACCGGACGGCGATCCGGCGGCTGCCCGGGCTACCAGCGGAAGGTCCTCATCCGCATCTGCTGGCGCATCCGGGCCGCTCGGGCCCGCCGCGGCTGCACCCGTTCACGCAGTGCTTTGGCCTCGTTGAGTTCTCGAAGGAATTGGGCGCGTCGGCGGCGCCTCTCCGCGTCGCTCTCCACCAGCGCGGGGTCCGCCGGCGCGGGCTCGCCACTGGGCCGGTTCCGGTCCGGCACGGGTGCCACACCTCCCCAAGCTGGGTCCTTTCGTCCCCCGACCGTGCGGGCGCTGCTGCCCCGTACGGGCGTACGTGCCCACTTTCCCCCGAACAGGTGGTTTGATGCCAGTGCAGCCACAGACTGCGCGGGGGTGATGGGGCGTATGGGGCGCGGCCCTGCTCGGCTACTGTCAATGCCATGCGGACCCACGTCGTCGACCACCCGCTGGTGGCGCACAAACTCACCACGCTGCGCGACCAGCGAACCGACTCCCCCACCTTCCGGCGGCTGGCCGACGAGCTGGTCACCCTGCTCGCGTACGAGGCGACCCGCGAGGTGCGCACCGAGCAGGTCGACATCGAAACTCCCCTGACGACGACGACCGGTGTGCGGCTGGCCCGCCCGCGCCCCCTGGTGGTGCCGATCCTCCGGGCAGGTCTGGGCATGCTCGACGGCATGGTCCGGCTGCTGCCGACGGCAGAGGTCGGCTTCCTCGGCATGATCCGGGACGAGGAGACACTCCAGGCGTCCACGTACGCGACGCGGATGCCGGAGGATCTCTCGGGCCGCCAGGTGTACGTGCTGGACCCGATGCTGGCGACCGGCGGCACGCTCGTCGCGGCGATCAACGAGCTGATCTCGCGCGGCGCGGACGATGTCACGGCGATCTGCCTGCTGGCCGCTCCGGAGGGTGTGGAGGTCATGGAGCGCGAGCTGGAGGGCACGCCGGTCACGGTGGTCACGGCGGCGGTGGACGAGCGCCTCAACGACCACGGGTACATCGTCCCCGGCCTCGGCGACGCGGGTGACCGCATGTACGGGACGGCCGACTAGCCGGCCGCAGCCGGTGAACCGCGGCCGATGAGCCGCGGAAGACCGACCGCGGCCGTTGGCTCGTACGGACGCCACCCGCGCGGCCGTCATCCGGTCAGCGGGCAGGCCCGGCGCGGACGCCTCGGGGCGGGGCCCGTAGGGCGCGGACCGGTCAGCACTTCGCGGACGCCGAGGGCGCCGGGGAGGGGTTGGTCAGAGAGACCAGCGCCTGGTCCGCGGCCTGCTTCTCGGCGAGGGCCTTGAAGCCGTCACCGATGATCAGGTCGACGTCCGCGCCGGTGCGCTTGTCCGCCTCCGTCTCGGTCCCGGGAAGCTGCGTGCCCAGCACCTTGAACGGCCCTTCGGTGGCGTTCGGTGCGCCGAGCAGTATCCCGGTGCCCTTGACCTTCTTGTCGTATGCGACCGGGGCGTTGCCGACCTTGCCGATCTTGAAGCCGCGCTTTTTGAGCTCGTCCGCGGTCTGCTTGGCCAGGCCGGTGCGCTGCGTCGCGTTGTAGACGTTCACGGTGATCTCGCCGGGCTTCGGCAGCGGCCTGGCCTGTGCGCTCGGGCGGCTCTCCGGCTTGTCGCAGCCCGCTGCCTTGCCCGCCGCGCGGGCCTTGCCACCGCCGCCGGTGAACACGTCGATGAGCTGCAGCGTCCCCCAGCCGGCCATCCCGACGGCGGCTGCCGCCCCGATCACGGCGACCGCGATCCGGCGGCGGTTACGGGGCCGGCGCATACGCGGGTACCTGTCACCCGTGATGCGGTACTTACCGCCCATGCCGGGGGGAGTCAGCATGCTCATGAAGCGCAGCGTAATGCGGGTCGGCCGCTCTGCCTACTAGATGATCAACGCGTGGCGCAGAGGCCAACCCAAAAGGGGCAATATGTCGATATTGGGGCGGAAGTATCCCGCTGTCCGGTCCGTGACGGGCCGGGTGGCGTCAGCCCAGCTCAAGCACCCGCGCGTGCAGCACTTGGCGCTGCTGGAGCGCCGCCCGTACTGCCCGGTGCAGCCCGTCCTCCAGATAGAGGTCGCCCTGCCACTTCACGACATGGGCGAAGAGGTCCCCGTAGAACGTCGAGTCCTCGGCGAGGAGCGTCTCGAGATCCAACTGCTGCTTGGTGGTGACCAACTGGTCGAGGCGTACCGGGCGTGGAGCGACATCCGCCCACTGGCGGGTGCTCTCCCGGCCGTGGTCGGGGTACGGCCGCCCGTTTCCGATGCGCTTGAAGATCACACGGAAAGCCTACCGGTCCTGACGCTCCGGGCGCAGCCGTGGCGCAGGAGTGGAAAGGCGGCGAAGTGGATCAAACCGGGAGCGAGTCGGGAGCAAGTCGGGAGCGAATCGGGCGAGTCAGGAGTGGAAGCGACGGCTCCGCCGGAACCACCGGCACGGAGGGCTCGGCGCCTGCGGGAGGGGTCCGGTCGGGGTGCGGGCGGCTCGGCCGGGTTCGGCCGGGTTCGGCCGGGTCACGCGGTGACGGGGTCGTACGGCCCGTGGTCGTCGTGCAGCCCGCCGCCGCTGCCCGCGTCGCCTTCGGTCGGCACGCTTCGCACCGGCTCGCTCAGCGAGCCGAGGTCGTACGCGTACGTGCCGACGGCATCCGCGATCACGTCGACGTTGGTGTCGAAGGCCGCCATGGCGATGTTGGACAGGTCGTCGCAGGCCGCGTGGTAGCAGGCGTCGTACGGGGTGCCCGCGGTGCCGCCGAACTTCGTCGCCTGGGCCTCGGTCTTGATGCCCTCGGCGCCGGTGAACGTGCCGCCCGACGGGATGCCCACCGCAATGAACGGCCCGTAGTCCGAGCGGCCGGTGAAGTCCGTGCCCTCGTGCGGCTTGCCCTGGCGGTCGAGAAAGCCGTTGATCCGCTTCTCGAGCTGGGCAGAGCCCTCGGGGCCCGGGCCCGCGCCCCTGCCGTCCGAGTCGTCGCCGTCGTACACGAACTGGCCGTGGTTCGGCGACGCGATCATGTCGAAGTTGAGGTAGAGCGCGATCTGCTTCCTCTGCTGCTCGCTCAGTCGCGCCACATAGTCCGCGGAGCCGACCAGGCCCAGCTCCTCTGCCGACCACCACGCGAAGCGGATCGTGTTCGCCGGCTTCTGGCCCGTCCTCGCCAGCTCCAGCGCCACCTCCAGCAGCCCCGCCGAGCCCGAGCCGTTGTCGTTGATGCCGGGGCCCGCGGCGACGGAGTCGAGGTGGGAGCCGAGCATCACCGTACGGGCCGGGTCGCCGCCGCGGGTCTCCGCGATGACATTGCGGGTGGTCCGCTTCTCCCGCAGCTCGCGGATGTCGAGCGAGACCGTGACCTCGGCTTTCGCGGACTCGGCGGCGAGCGCCCGGCCGTCCTGCCGCGTGATTCCGCCGGTGGGTATCCTCCCGGCGGCCGGGTCGCCGATCGTTCCGGTCAGCGCGCCCTCGGCGTTGTTGTAGACGATCGCGCCGACCGCGCCGGCGTCGGCCGCGGTGGCCTGCTTCTGGGCGAAGGGGCAGCCGCCGCGCTGGATCAGTGCGATCTTCCCGGTGAAGGACGCCGCGGCGTAGTCACCGGCCTCGCACCCCGGCGTCGCGTCCACCGGCACGGCCGCGACCGGTGCCTTGATGCCGCCTTCGGGGGCGCTCTTGGTGTACGTCATCGCCTTGATGGCGATGTCCCGCGGGCTGGGCGTGAGGACCGAGAGCTTCTCGGCGAGCGTCTCGGTGTAGGTGAACTCGAAGGCGTCGTACGACACCTGGTATCCGGCCTGCTGCAGCTGCCGGTACACGTACGCCGCCGATGCGTCGTGCCCGAGCGTGCCGGCGGCCCGGCTGCCTCCGCCGGAGTCGGCGATGGCCTGGAATCTCTTCAGGTGTCTGTGCGCGTCCTCGGCGGATGATCTCGCCACGAGGGTGCGGGCGAGCTTCTCCGCCGTCGCTGTCTTATCCGGCCGCTCTGCTGCGCTGTCGCCGTGGCGGGCGGCGGCGGGCGAGGCGGTGGCCATGAGCAGCGGTGCGGTGAGCGCGGCGGCTGCCAGCGCGGCTATCGCGCGGCGGGGGTGGCGTACGTCCACGGGAGTCCTTCCGGCAGGCGGGTGGGGCGGGGCTGGTCCGAGTGGGCTCACTGGGAACGTATGTGGCACAGGCCACTTGTGCCTCTTGGGCCACACGGGACCTGCTTCCAGCACCGGAGCAGGTGCAGGGGCTCGGGCAGCTCTCCGGGCTTGGCCGCGCCGGTGTCCGGTGGTGCCGTGGGCGGCTCAGAGGAGGGCGTGCCCGCGGCGCAGCGATGCGGCCGCGGGCGAGGCGGAGCAGGCGGCCGCGGCCGACGAGGTTGTGCAGGACCTTGTGGTGGTCAGGCGGACTTTGCGGCGACGAGGAGCACGTAGCCGATGATGCCGTCGGCCACTGCTGCACGGGCTGCGTCGAGCACGCGCGGGGCGGTGTCCAGGTCCAGGCCCGCGGCGGTGAGGCGGTCGGGGGGAGCCGCTCAGCGTCCCCGGTCGTGAAGACGGCCCGGTCGGCGAGCCCTGATGGCTGGGCCGTCCCTTGGGCGAGGGGGTGTTGGCGGCGGAGTAGTCCACGCCGTCGACCCGTACCTCGTACGTGCCGGCCAGCAACATCACGACCGCCGCCTCGCCCTCGGACTCGACGAAGACGTCCAGCATTCGCGCACACTGCTCGTGGGTGATGGCGTAGCCACCCCCAGACTCCGTCCGGGGGTGCCCCCAGGCTGGTATCCGGAGTCGCCGAAGCAGATCGGGCAGCCCAGGTTGCAGCCGGTGTTGACCTCGATGACGTCCAGGCAGGCGTGCTGCTTGTGCTCCCGGGCAGAGCCCGCAGTCCGCGGGGCAGCCGTCCTTCGCCTCGGTCTGGAACGTCAGGGGGATCGTCCCGGGCTTGTTGAAGCGGGCCGAGGACACGTACTCCTGCGCGTCCCCGTACACCAGAGCCTCGAACTCCGCGTGATCGCGGCAGCGTATTCGCAGAACCGGTCCCGCTTTCGACCCGGCGGTCGGCGCGCGGATGGGTCGGCCGAGCGGGCCGTCTCGTCAACCGTCATTGCTTCTCCGTTTCCGCGACGTCGTGGGGGTTCCCGTTGCCGTTCCCATGGCCTTTCCCGTCGCCGCTGCCGCTGCCATCGCGCGGTGCGGCCGGGACCGGTCGCGGCGGGCACCGTGCAGCAGTACGGCGGCGTAGAGCAGCACCAGCGCGTCCTGGACGAGGACGATCCAGCTCAGCGACTGCGACAGGTACACGCCGAAGCAGCCGCAGTTCTCGACGGTGAGCCCGCGGGCGTACGCCTGCACCGCCAGCGCGCTCCAGATCAACGACACCGCGGTGTACACCCACACCGGAGCGATCGCTCTCGAGCGCGGCCGGGTCAGGAACCAGGTGCCGCAGATCAGCTCCCCGATGATCAGCACCACGGCGAGGGCGGTCGCCGCACCGCCGGCCACCAGCCTGTAGGCGGCGAGGATGCCGGGCATCTCCTCGAAGGAGGCGAGCTGCCCGACCGCCATCGCCGTGAACACCGCGCCCAGCACGGTCCGCAGCACCATGCTCCGACGGTACGCGCCGGTCGGCAGGCTCTTACGTAAGCGCGCTCACCGGCTCCGACTCGCCTTGACCGGTCATCTGCGGGCCGCTCGCCGCTCCGCCTCGTCCTTGACCGACGCGAGCGAGGCCGCCACGGTCTCCTCCCAGCGGCGGGCCACGACCTGCCCCCACCGCTCGCCCAGGCTCCACAGGTCCGTGCCCATCTCGCCCCGGTACTCCAGCCGGGCGCCGGTCTCCTGATCGATGAGGACGAACGACTCGGTCACATGCGGCACGGGTCCGCGCACCAGACGGAAATCGACGCGCTCGGGCCGCGTGAACCGCACGGTCTCCACCGTCGTCGCCGTGATCCGGCCGCCCACGGGCGTGAAATGCGCGGCCAGCACCATGTCACCGCCGCGCTCCAGCACCTCGACCTTCTCGCGCAGCGCGTGGGTGGGGCGGCCCAGATACGGCTGTGCCACGACGTCGAAGACCAGCTCGCGTGGCGCCTGGATGTCGACCGCCCGGGGACCGAGCGGGCGCGTACGCCTGCCTACCCCAAGGTCGACCGGTACGGCTCCGGTCACCAGCCCGAGGTATCCCGCGGCCGCGACCCCGGCACCCGCGGTTGCCGCCACGCCAAGCCGTACCGGCCAGCCCATGTCCCGTCCCTTCCCTTGTCCCTTGAAGACGTGTCCCTTGAAGGTCCCATCCCTCCCTTGACCCGTTCGGCTCCGACGGTATGCCGCCCAGCCGTTACCCGCAGGGCGGGTTGTTCGGACTCGGTCCTCCGCCCCTCGGCCTGCTCGACCTACGCTGGAACAGAGGCCGAAGGGGAAGAGCGGCTATGTGCATCGAGAGGGGCCTGGACAGTGCCACGACCCGCGATGTCCTGACGGGGCAGGTCAGGCGGTTGGAAGCCCGTGCCTCCGAGGCGGAGGCCAGGGGGCAGGCGGGGAAGGCAGCCAGGCTGCGGGCCAAGGCCGAACGCTGCCGGGCCGCGACTCACTCGTCAGGGCGCCATCCACGTCCGGTGCGTCCCCGTGCGTGAGTCAGTGATGGGTCGCGAGGCCCAACGACCCGACCAACTGGGCCAGTTCCTCGCGGTAGAGCTTGTCCGGGTCGAGTGTCTGGGTGAGCAGGTGGCCGTAGATCTCCAGTGAGACCAGGCCGTGCAGGTGGCCCCATATGCGCAGGGCGAGCGCCACGGCGGCAGGCGGCAGGGCGTCGTTCGGCCAGGCTCGCCCGCGCCCGACCACGGCGACTGCAACCAGAGCACGACGAGGGCCCGGACCGTGGAACGGTCCGGGCCCTCGTTTTGGCTGGTCAGCCATGGCGGAGGATACGAGATTCGAACTCGTGAGGGGTTGCCCCCAACACGCTTTCCAAGCGTGCGCCCTAGGCCTCTAGGCGAATCCTCCGCCGGAAACAATACAAGACCGAAAGCAGTGCTCGCGAACCCGTTCCCAGGCCCCCACCCCTGGCCCGCCCACCCCCATCGATCCGCTAAGGTGGGGGTCAGCCCCTCACGCGGCGCTATATCACCGAACTCCCCCAGGGCCGGAAGGCAGCAAGGGTAAGTGAGCTCTGGCGGGTGCGTGGGGGGCCCTTGCGTGCCCGGGGGCCGCGGTGAGGGGTCGCGGCGCGGCCGGTTGTCGGCGGGGGCCGATATCGTCGTAGGCGTGTCGTCCCTTGCGCTGTACCGCCGCTATCGCCCCGAGACCTTCGCCGAGGTCATCGGGCAGGAGCACGTGACCGGTCCGCTGCAGCAGGCGCTGCGGAACAACCGGGTCAACCACGCGTATCTCTTCAGCGGGCCGCGCGGCTGCGGCAAGACGACAAGCGCCCGGATCCTGGCCCGCTGTCTGAACTGTGTGCAGGGGCCGACGCCCACGCCTTGCGGTGAGTGCCAGTCCTGCCGGGACCTGGCGCGGAACGGGCCCGGGTCGATCGATGTGATCGAGATCGACGCGGCGTCGCACGGCGGCGTGGACGACGCCCGGGAGCTGCGCGAGAAGGCCTTCTTCGGGCCCGCCTCCAGCCGCTACAAGATCTACATCATCGACGAGGCGCACATGGTCACCTCGGCGGGGTTCAACGCTCTGCTGAAGGTGGTCGAGGAGCCGCCGGAGCATCTGAAGTTCATCTTCGCGACGACCGAGCCCGAGAAGGTCATCGGGACGATCCGGTCGCGTACGCACCACTATCCCTTCCGCCTGGTGCCCCCCGGGACCCTGCGCGACTACCTCGCCGAGGTCTGCGAGCGCGAGGCGATCCCGGTCGAGGACGGCGTGCTGCCGCTGGTCGTACGGGCCGGGGCCGGGTCCGTACGTGACTCGATGTCCGTCATGGACCAGCTGCTGGCGGGCGCGGGCGAGGACGGCGTGACGTACGCCATGGCGACGGCGCTGCTGGGGTACACCGACGGGTCGCTGCTCGACGGAGTCGTCGACGCCTTCGCGGCGGGGGACGGCGGCGCGGCTTTCGAGGTCGTGGACCGGGTGATCGAGGGCGGGAACGACCCGCGGCGGTTCGTCGCCGACCTGCTCGAGCGGCTGCGCGACCTGGTGATCCTCGCTGCGGTGCCCGACGCGGCGGAGAAGGGGCTGATCGATGCCCCTGTGGACGTGATCGAGCGGATGCAGGCCCAGGCCTCGGTCTTCGGCGCGGCGGAGTTGAGCCGGGCGGCCGACCTGGTCAACGAGGGGCTGACCGAAATGCGTGGCGCGACGTCGCCGCGGCTGCAGCTGGAGCTGATCTGCGCGCGCGTGCTGCTGCCCGCGGCCTTCGACGACGAGCGCTCCGTACAGGCCAGGCTCGACCGCCTTGAGCGGGGCGCCGCGCTCGCGGGCGGCCTGTCAGGGGCGGGGGCCGGTCCCGCCATGGGGTACGTCCCGGGGCCGGACGCTCACGCCGCACCGCCCCAGGCGGCCGCCGGTCCTACGGGCCCGGCCGCGGCCCGCGCGGCTCTGCCACCGCGTGGCGGGGCGGCGGGCGGCGCGACAGCGGGCGGGGCGGCGGCTGCGGCGGGGGCGCAGCCTCCGGCCGGCCCGGAAGCACAGCCGCCTGTCGATGCCGGGGCGGCTGGTCAGGCCGCCCAGCGAGCCCAGGCCGGGGCCTGGCCCGCGGGCGCGCAGCCGGGGACTCCGGCGGCCGGGGCTTCTCCTGGTGCGGGGCAGCAACCCAGCGGCCAGGGCGGTGAGGGCGCTGAAGGCCCGGGCGGCCAACAGCCCGGCGCGTGGCCAGGCGCGGGGCCCGCTGACGGCCCCGCCGGGCACGGCGGTCCGAGCGGCGGTGCGGGGATGCGGCCCGGCGCGTGGCCTGCGCGTGCGCAGTCGGCCCCTGCACAGTCGGGCGGTGCGCCGGGCGGGGAGGCGTCGCAACAGGCAGGCGGTACTGGGGGCGACAACGCCGCAGCGCAGCCCGGCGCGTGGCCTGCCGGTGGGTCGCAGACTGCGGGGGCTCCGGCGGGCAGTGCTGCAGGAGCGGGCGGACAAAGGCCGGGCGCGTGGCCTGGTGGCAGTGGGGCATCATCGGGCGGTGCATCGGGGTCCGGTGCGCCCGCGGCCCAGTCGGGTCGGCCCGCCCAGCCGACTCAGCCCGCTCCCACCCCTTCTCCCGCTGCAGGCGGCCCCGCCCAGGGTGCCCTGCAGATCCGGCAGATGTGGCCCGACATCCTCGAGGCGGTCAAGAACCGGCGCCGCTTCACATGGATCCTGCTGAGCCAGAACGCCCAGGTCGCCGGGTTCGACGGCACCACCCTCCAGCTCGCCTTCTCCAATGCGGGCGCACGGGACAGCTTCGTCGGCGGCGGCAGCGAGGACGTGCTGCGGCAGGCCCTCAGCGAGTCGCTCGGCGTGCAGTGGAAGATCGAGGCGATCGTCGACCCGTCGGGCGGCGCGGCCGCGCAGGGCGGTGCGCCCGCGGGGCCGCGGCCCTCCGCTCCGGCCCCGCAGCCGCCCCCGTCCGCACGGCCCGCGGCGCCCCAGTCCACCCCCGCCCCCGCCGCGCGGCCCGCGGCTCAGGCTTCGGCCCCCGAGCCGAGGCCTCGCCCCGAGGCCAAGCCCCACCGCGAGCCGGAGCCCCCGCCGGTCGCGCCCGAGGACGACATGCCCGCCGAGGACGACCCGGACCTCGACGACACGGCCCTGAGCGGCCACGACCTGATCGTCCGCGAACTCGGCGCGACGGTCCTCGAGGAGTACACGAGCGAATAGGGGCCGCTATGCCGCTGCCCCGCTACGCCGCTGCCCCGTTACGCCACCGCCTCGCCACACCGCGTAACCGGCAGCCCGGCAACCCCTGAGAGCACGCCTCAGCCACCAAGGCCGCGGCCTCACGCACGCCCTCCGCACGCCCACACATACGCCCCCAACCCCCGCCCCATAGCAGGCGACCCCGCCGGGCCGACTCCTCCGCACGGCGTACGGCGCGGGGTCCCCGGAGCACGTAGGCTCGGGCTACCGAAGAAAGAAGAAAGTCGTCGAACGCCAGGAGCGAAGCCGTGATTCCCGGTGGTGGGCAGCCCGATATGCAGCAGTTGCTGCAGCAGGCCCAGAAGATGCAGCAAGACCTCGCCGCGGCCCAGCAGGAACTGGCCGAGACCCCAGTCGAGGGCTCCTCGGGCGGCGGCCTCGTCAAGGCCACAGTGACCGGTACCGGAGAGCTCCAGGGCCTGGTCATCGACCCGAAGGCCGTGGATCCTGAGGACACGGAGACCCTCGCGGATCTGGTTCTCGCGGCCGTACGGGACGCGACCGGCGCCGCGCAGGAACTCCAGGAGCAGAAGCTGGGCCCGCTCGCCCAGGGCCTCGGCGACATGCCGGGACTGCCCTTCTGAGCGTGAGCGCGAGGGCGCCAGAGCGTGTGAGCGCGGCGAGGGCGTGCGAGCGTGCCGAGCCCTGTGAGCCCGTACTGATCCGGTCCTTAGAACGGATCAACTAGCGTACGTAGCGGGAAAGAAGAAGGAGACGGCGTTCCGTGTACGAAGGCGTGGTCCAGGACCTCATCGACGAGTTGGGCAGGCTGCCCGGCGTCGGTCCCAAGAGCGCGCAGCGGATCGCCTTCCACATCCTCCAGGCCGAGCCCGCCGACGTCCGTCGGCTCGCCCACGCGCTGACCGAGGTGAAGGACAAGGTCAGGTTCTGCGCCGTCTGCGGAAACGTTGCGCAGGAGGAGCGGTGCCGGGTCTGCCAGGACCCGCGCCGCGACCCGGCGGTGATCTGTGTCGTCGAGGAGCCCAAGGACGTCGTCGCGATCGAGCGGACCCGTGAGTTCCGCGGTCGCTACCACGTACTCGGCGGGGCGATCAGCCCCATCGAGGGCGTGGGCCCGGACGACCTCCGGATAAGGGAGCTGCTGGCCCGGCTCGCCGACGGCACCGTCACCGAGCTCATCCTGGCCACCGACCCGAACCTCGAGGGGGAGGCCACGGCCACCTACCTCGCACGCATGGTCAAGCCCATGGGACTGAAGGTCACGCGACTGGCCAGCGGGCTCCCTGTCGGGGGAGACCTGGAGTATGCCGACGAGGTCACGCTGGGCCGTGCCTTCGAAGGGAGACGACTTCTCGATGTCTGACGCCACGCTCCACGACGCCAAACAGGACCCGGACGACTTCGCGGTGCAGATCGCCGACCAGGTCGAGAGCTTCATCGTCGCCGTCACGGAAGTGGCGAAGGGCGACGAGCCCGGCAGCGCGATCCCGTACCTCCTGCTCGAGGTGTCCCAGCTCCTCCTCGCGGGCGGCCGGCTGGGTGCGCACGAGGACATCGTCCCGGACGAGCGGTACGAGGCGGACACGGGCCCGGAGCCGGACGACGTCGACGAGCTGCGCGAGCGCTTCGCCGCCCTGCTCGACCCCGCGGACGTCTACTCCGAGGTCTTCGACCCGTACGTGCCGCGCAGCGCGCCCGTGGCCTGCCGGATCTCCGACGACCTGGCGGACATCATCACGGACCTGCGGCACGGCATGGCCCACTACCGGGCGGGCCGGGTCACCGAGGCCCTGTGGTGGTGGCAGTTCTCCTACTTCTCCAACTGGGGCCCCACCGCGTCGGCCGCGCTCCGCGCCCTCCAGTCGCTGCTGGCCCACATCCGTACGGACAGCCCGCTGGACGAGCTCGACGGCCTGGACACGGACGAGGCCGCGGCGGCGGACGACGGGTCGCTCGAGGAGGAGGCGGGCCGCGTGATGGCCGCCGAGATCGCCGCCCCGCTGGGGCTGAAGCCGGCTCGCCGGTAGCCAGCGGCCGTACCCACGGGCCGCAGCCACAGGCCGTACCCGTTGGTCGTACCCGCCCGCCTCCATCAGCGGCTCACCAGCACCGATCAGCACCCGTCAGCGCCCGCGGCGAGCACCCGGTCCGTGTGAACTGAATTACGTTCCCGTGTGCCTCGCCCGGCAGCGGGCAGGGGCCATCGCGGAGCGGGCACGGCGGTTGAGAGCTCTTTCGGTGATCACGTAGTGAGCATTGCGTCTCACGATGTGATACAGGGGTAGTTCATTCCGCCTGCTCGTTAGACTGAGCCGACCGAAGGATCCTGATTCGGGTCCCCGGAAAGACAGAGTTGCGAGGAGCGCACGTGGGCCTTGTCGTGCAGAAGTACGGCGGCTCCTCCGTTGCGGATGCCGAGGGCATCAAGCGCGTCGCCAAGCGGATCGTCGAAGCCAAGCGAACCGGCCACCAGGTGGTCGTCGTGGTCTCGGCGATGGGTGACACGACGGACGAGCTGATCGATCTCGCCCAGGAGGTATCTCCGATGCCTGCCGGGCGCGAGTTCGACATGCTGCTGACCGCCGGAGAGCGAATCTCCATGGCGCTGCTGGCGATGGCGATCAAAAACCTCGGACACGAGGCGCAGTCGTTCACCGGCAGCCAGGCGGGAGTCATCACCGACTCCGTCCACAACAAAGCGCGGATCATCGACGTCACGCCGGGCCGTATCAGGACCGCGTTGGACGAGGGCAACATCGCCATCGTCGCCGGCTTCCAGGGTGTGTCCCAGGACAAGAAGGACATCACCACCCTCGGACGGGGCGGGTCCGACACCACCGCGGTGGCGCTGGCCGCCGCGCTGGACGCCGAGGTGTGCGAGATCTACACCGACGTCGACGGGGTCTTCACCGCCGACCCGCGGGTCGTGAAGAAGGCCCGCAAGATCGACTGGATCTCGTTCGAGGACATGCTGGAGCTCGCCAGCTCCGGCTCCAAGGTGCTGCTGCACCGGTGCGTGGAGTACGCACGCCGATACACCATCCCGATCCACGTGCGGTCGTCGTTCTCCGGCCTCCGCGGCACGTGGGTCAGCAACGAGCCGCACGAATCGCACGGACAAGGGGACCAGCCGATGGAGCAGGCGATCATCTCGGGGGTTGCCCACGACACGTCCGAGGCCAAGGTCACGGTCGTCGGCGTCCCGGACAAGCCGGGCGAGGCAGCGACGATCTTCCGGGCCATCGCGGACGCCGAGATCAACATCGACATGGTGGTGCAGAACGTCTCGGCGGCCTCCACCGGCCTCACCGACATCTCCTTCACCCTCCCCAAGAACGAGGGCCGCAAGGCCATCGACGCGCTGGAGCGGGCGAAGAGCGCCATCGGCTTCGAGGCGCTGCGCTACGACGACCAGATCGCCAAGATCTCGCTCGTCGGCGCCGGCATGAAGACCAACCCGGGCGTCACCGCGACCTTCTTCGAGGCGCTGTCGAACGCCGGGGTCAACATCGAGCTGATCTCCACCTCGGAGATCCGGATCTCCGTCGTGACCCGCGCCGACGACGTCAACGAGGCCGTCCGCGCCGTGCACACGGCCTTCGGTCTCGACAGCGACTCCGACGAGGCCGTCGTGTACGGGGGTACGGGCCGGTGAGCGCCGCACCCGCGCCGGCGCCCAAGCCCACCCTCGCCGTCGTCGGCGCCACCGGCGCCGTCGGCACGGTCATGCTCGGCATCCTGTCGGAACGCGCCGACATCTGGGGCGAGATCCGGCTCATCGCCTCGCCGCGCTCGGCCGGCAAGAAGCTCACCGTGCGCGGTGAGGAGGTCGAGGTCATCGCGCTGAGCGAGGAGGCCTTCGAGGGCGTCGACGTCGCGATGTTCGACGTGCCGGACGAGGTCTCGGCGGAGTGGGGGCCGGTGGCCGCGGGCAAGGGCGCGGTCGTCGTCGACAACTCCGGCGCCTTCCGGATGGACCCGGACGTGCCGCTGGTCGTGCCCGAGGTGAACGCGCACGCCGCCCGGGTCCGCCCGCGCGGCATCATCTCCAACCCCAACTGCACGACGCTCTCGATGATCGTCGCGCTGGGCGCGCTGCACGCCGAGTTCGGGCTGAGCGAGCTGATCGTCTCCTCGTACCAGGCGGTCTCCGGCTCGGGCAAGGAGGGGGTCGACACCCTCCGCGAGCAGATCTCCAAGGTCGCCGGTACGGAGCTGGGCACGCAGCCCGGTGACGTGCGCCGTGTGGTCGGCGAGCTCGGCCCGTACCCGGCGCCGATCGCCTGCAACGTGGTTCCCTTCGCGGGCTCGCTGAAGGACGACGGCTGGTCCTCCGAGGAGCTGAAGGTCCGCAACGAGTCCCGCAAGATCCTGGGGCTGCCGGACCTGCGGGTCACCGCGACCTGCGTCCGGGTGCCCGTGATCACCACGCACTCGCTGACCGTGCACGCGCGGTTCGAGAACGAGGTCACGGTCGCCAAGGCGCACGAGATCCTCTCCACCGCGCCGGGCGTGGTGCTCTACGACAACCCGGCCGAGGGCGAGTTCCCGACGCCGGCGGACGTCGTCGGTACGGATCCGACCTGGGTGGGCCGGGTGCGGCGCTCCTTGGACGACCCGAACGCGCTCGAGCTCTTCGTGTGCGGCGACAACCTCCGCAAGGGGGCGGCGCTGAACACCGCCCAGATCGCGGAACTCGTCGCGTCCGAGTTCGCCGCGGCCTGAGAAGATCCGCGGCCGCTTCACCGCGTCTGTGAAGATTGTGTGAGCAAGTCGTTGGTCCGTACCACTTGATCTGCGGCCTTGGTCTGTTCGACTATTTCGCTCCCCGCCTACTGCAACCGGCAGTTGGGCGGGGAGCGTCTTTGCTGCCGTCGATCAGAGTCGCTGTGACAAATGGGGCATTCAAGAAAGAATGGTGCGCATGGGGGCATTTAATCCGTCGTCAAAAGCGGTGGCTCGCGCGTACAACCCTGACGGGGGGAAGTGTGTCCAACAGGCGTGGCAGAGGTTTTCGGCATTGCAGCGACTCATGGGGGCGGCGCGGCGGTTCTGCGTCCGATCCGTCCCCGCGCGACCGGTGGCATGCCGGTGATCGCGCCCATGCCCGCCGTGCCCCCCACCCGTATTCCGTCGCAGCGCGAGGGCTCTGACGACGCGATGACCGCGGGCACCACAGTCGACCACCTCACCGAGACCTACCGCGCCCACTACCGGTCGCTGCTCGGTCTCGCGGCCCTCCTCCTCGACGACACGGCCTCCTGCGAGGACGTCGTCCAAGAGGCGTTCATCCGCGTGCACTCCGCGCGCAAGAGGGTCCGCGAGCCCGAGAAGACCCTCGCCTATCTGCGGCAGACCGTCGTCAACCTCTCCCGCTCCGCGCTGCGCCGCCGCATCCTCGGGCTGAAGCTGCTCTCCAAGCCGATGCCCGACATGGCGAGCGCCGAGGAGGGGGCGTACGAACAGCTGGAGCGCGACGAATTGATCAAGGCAATGCGCGGTCTGCAGCGCAGGCAGCGCGAGGTCCTCGTGCTGCGCTACTTCGCCGACATGACCGAGGCGCAGGTCGCCGAGACGCTCGGCATATCGCTCGGCTCGGTCAAGGCGTACGGTTCGCGGGGGATCGCGGCGCTTCGCGTCGCCATGGAGGCCCCGGCATGAGCGAGAAGCACAACGGACCTGACGGCCCTGAGGGGCTGGACGGTCTGCTGCACGAACTGCGGGAGCTGAACGACCTGCGGGAACTGGGCGACCTGCAAGGTCAGTCCGGTCCGGCCGGTGAGTCCGGTCGTCAGTCCGGCTCGTCTGGTTCGGGTGGATCGTCTGGTTCGGACGAACGGCCGGACGAGGACTTGTACATGAACGGACCGGACGACGGATCGCGGGTGGACGAGGACGCGCTGCGGCGGCTGCTGCACACCGCCGTCGACGAACTCGAGCCCTCGCCCGCCGCCCTCGACCACCTGCGGCGCGCCATCCCGGCCCGGCGCGCCCGCAAAAGGCAAGCGCTGGTCGGCGCTGCGGCCGCCGTGCTGCTCGTCGGCACGGCCGTGCCCGCGCTGGTCCATGTCGCGCAGACCGGCGGCGTCACCGAGGACCGCCCTGCAAACGCCGGGCACGGCGAGCGGGCCCACGGAGGTGTCGCGGGCGGTGCCATGACCGACGAGGAGGACGGCGCGAAGGACCGGGAGCCGTCCGGGAAGGCCACCAAGGGCGGCGAGAAGGACGGCAAGAGCGGCAAGGAGGGCGGCACGTCCAAGCAGCCGGGCCGCAGCACGGCCGGGAGCGGGGCCGACCCGTCCGAGACCATGGCCGCCACCTCGCCCGTCTGCGCCCGCAGCCAGCTGACCAGCGGCGTCGCCTCACCCGGCACGATGGACGGCGCGAGCACGTTCTACGGCTCGTTCCGCGTCTCCAACACCTCGGGCGCGACGTGCGCGGTCGATGGCGGCGGGCTCGTCCTCGCGGCGGCGCAGGGGAGTGCCGACGGCAGCCGGATCAGCGTGGTCGACCACACGGCGGGAGACGCGGCCACCGGACTGCCCGACCCGGCCACCGCGCCGGAGCAGGTGATCCTGCAGCCGGGAGTGGCCTACGAGATCAAGTTCGCCTGGATACCGGCTGAGGAGGGCTCGGGCGGCTGCCCGAACCCTGGGGCTTCGCCGGACCCGGGCAGTTCGGGCAGCGCGGGCGAGCCGGGTGCGGAGCCCGCGGCGGAGACGGCCGACGACGACCCGGGTACCCAGCCCTCGGGCAGCGTCGAGCTCAGCCACACACCGCAGGCGGGCGACCCGGCTGCCGCGAGCGCCACGATCAACAACGCCTGTGCCGGCACGATCTACCGCACGGGAGCCCTGGAGGCGTCCTGAGCGGGGTGTGCCGAGCAGGGTTTCCTGAGTTCCTGAGCGCGGTTTCCTGATCGGGGTGTGCCGAGCGGCGGTGTCCTGAGCGCGGTGCGGCGCCCCGTGCGGCGGACCGACTCCGTGAGACCTCGGGAGGGGAGGAGCGCGGGGCGGGTCGGCCATCAAGGCCCGCCCCGCAGGCCGGGACTCCCCTCCATCCGTCCACCATCCGTGGCGGCGCGCCGTGTGCGCCCGCGGTACGCGGTGTGTCCCGGCCGCCCATGCGCCCACCCCCGGCGGGGGCCGCCCGGCCGGGGGCCCGTACCGTGGTGGTGTGTACCGGTTCCTGCTGACGCCCCGCTGGTGGGGGATCAATCTCTTCGTCGTGCTGGGCGTGCCCTTCTGCCTGTTCATGGGCAGCTGGCAGCTCGGGCGCTTCGAGGCGCGGGTGGACTCGCACCAGGAACAGCAGCGGGACGAGAGCGCCCACGCCACGGCGGCCGCCGAGCCGCTGGACGGCCTTCTGCCGGTCACCAAGGAGACATCGGGTCGGCTCGCCACCGCGACCGGTCACTACGACGACGAGCAACTTCTCGTCCCGGACCGCGAGTTGGACGACACGCGCGGCTTCTACGTCCTCACTCTGCTCCACACGGAGGGCGGCAAGGTGCTGCCCGTCGTACGCGGCTGGCTGCCCGGGGACGCCGATGTCGCGGCGGACCGCGCCCGCGTGCCCGCTCCGCCGCGCGGCGAGGTCACCGTGACCGGTTCCCTCCAGGCATCGGAGAACCAGGGCACCGACGGGGCCCACGCGGGTGGCGGCCTCCCCCAGGGCCAGGTCGGTCTGATCAGCGCCGCCTCCCTGGTCAACCTCGTGCCGTACCCCGTGCACGACGCCTGGGTCACCCTCCCCGAAGGCGAGACACCGGGTGCGCTGCGCGCGGTGCCCCCGGTCGCCGCCCAGGGCAGCGGCCTCGACCTCAAGGCCTTCCAGAACCTCGGCTACACCGGCGAGTGGTTCGTCTTCGCGGGCTTCGTCGTCTTCATGTGGTTCCGCCTCGTCCGCCGCGAGGCGGAGGCCCAGCGCGATCTCGCCCTGGGCCTGCCGGCCGATGGCGAGGCCATGCCCCCGGATGATCCGGCGTCGCCCCACTCCCCGGCGAAGCGCCCATCGGAGAGCAACCAACTCGCCTGAAGACAGGCCCCCGCAAACGCCCCAGGCCCGCAGGGGCCACACAGCGACCCGGCGGCAGGCCGCCCCCGCGGCGGCAGACCCGGGCCGGTTCACGACGCAGGCCCGGAGCACCACACGACGCGGGCGCTGCGGCTCACGACGCGGGCCCGGCGGTTCACGACGCCTGCGCGGTTTCACGACGCAGGCCCGGTCCGGTTCGCGGCGCGGGGCTGGGCCGGTTCGCGGCGCGGGGCTGGGCCGGTTCGCGATGCAGGTCGGGGGTGGCTCACGACGCGGGCCCGGTGGCTCACGACGCCGGGGCCGGTTCACGTCGCGGGTCCGGGCCGGTTCGCGTCCTGGGCCAGGCCGGTTCGCGACGCAGCCCGGGCCGGTTCACGTCCCAGGCCCGAGCCGGGTTCGCGATGCAGGTCGATGGCTCACGACGCCCGGTGGTTCACGTTGCGTGCCGGGGCCGCTCACGTCGCAGGCACGGGCCTGGGCCGGTTCGCGGCGCGGGCCCCGAGCGGCGCAGACGCGCGCGGCCGCCGCGCAGGGACGCGGCATCGGCCGCGCCCGGCGCGGGGCCGACGCCGCTCCCCCTACCGCGCCGGAGGCGAGAGGTGGCGCTCGGCGAAGTCGATCTCCAGTCGCAGCTGCTTGATGCGCTCCTCCACCACCAGCGACCCGTGCCCCGCGTCGTACCGGTACACCTCGTGCGGCACTCCCCTCTCCTCCAGCCTCCGGACGTAGTTCTCCACCTGGCGTATCGGGCAGCGCGGGTCGTTCACGCCCGCGGATATGTAGACCGGGGCCCGCACCTTGTCCACGTACGTCAGCGGTGACGACGCTTCGAACCGCTCCGGCACCTCCTCCGGCGTGCCGCCCAGCAGCGTGCGGTCCATCGCCTTCAGCGCTTCCATCTCGTCCTGGTACGCGGTGACGTAGTCCGCGACAGGTACGGCTGCCAGGCCCAGCGCCCAGGCGTCCGGCTGCGTGCCGAGCCCGAGCAGCGTCAGATAACCGCCCCACGAACCGCCCGCCAGCACCAGCCGCGCCGGGTCCGCGAGCCCCGACCCGACCGCCCACGCGCGCACCGCCGCGATGTCCTCGAGCTCGATGAGCCCGACCCGGTGCTTCAGCGCATCCGTCCATTCCCGGCCGTACCCGGTCGAGCCGCGGTAGTTGACCCGTATGACCGCGAAGCCGTGGTCCACCCAGGCCGCGGGCCCGGCGGCGAAGGCGTCGCTGTCGTGCCAGGTCGGTCCTCCGTGGATGTCGAACACCGTGGGGAAGGGCCCTTCGCCCTCCGGCTTCTGCACGAGCGCGTGCACCCGGCCGCCCGGTCCCTCCACCCACGCGTCCGTGACCGGCACGGACCCAGGGGCCTTGAAGCCGGGAGGGTCCAGGACCGTCCGTCCCGTCGTCGACCGGACGGCCGGAGGAAGTGCCGCCGAGGACCACAGGTACTCGACCGACCTGTCGGGGCGCGCCGCCGCGCCAGACACCGTCCCCGCCGGGGTCTCCAGCCGTATCAGCTCGGCGGTGGCGAGCTCGTACCGCCACAGCTCGCTGCGCGCCTGGTGGCTGTGCTCGATCAGCAGCGCCGAGCCGTCCGGATACCAGTCCGCGCCGACATCGCCCGGCAGGTCGATGGCCAGGGCGGTCTCCTCGCCCGTCACCGGGTCCCAGAGCATCGGCTCCCAGCGGCCGCCGCGCTGGTGCCCGACCAGCATCCGCGAGTCCCCGTCGACGGGCGCGAAGCCGAGGCAGGACAGCCCCAGCTCCTCGATGCCGCCCTTGGTGTCGTCCAGCTCGGCGACCGCCGTTCCGTCGAGCCGGACGACCCGCAGCGCCGAGTGCATGGCGTCGCCGTGCTCGGTGTGCTCGATCGCGATCAGCGCGGAGTCGTACGAGAGATCGCCCACCCCGGCCGACTGCCGGTGCCGGTAGATCTCCACCGGCCCGCCACCACCAGGCCGTATGACGTGGATCGTCGAACCTTCCTCGTCCGTGGACCTGCCGACGACTGCCGTGCCGTCCCGGCCGAGCGCGAGACCCGCCGGGTACGAGGGCTCGAGCCCGGGAGTTGCGGGCTCGTCCTGCCCGCCCTCGAAGGGCTGCCTCAGCCACACCCCGAACTCGTCACCGTCCGTGTCGCTGAACCACCAGATCCACGCGCCGTCCGGAGACAGCACGCCGTCCGTCGTGCCGTTCGGCCGGTCCGTCGCCTGTCGCTGCGCGCCCGTGGCGCGGTCCCACGCGTACAGCTCGTAGGTCCCCGTCGCATTCGACACGAACAGCGAGCGGTCGGGTGCGTCCTCCGCCCAGTCCGGCAGCCCCACCCGCGGTGCCCTGAAGCGCTTCTCCCAGTCCGGCATGGATCGCGTGGACCCCGCGGGCCCCGTGGTCTCGTCAGTCATGGATCCATTCTGCGGGGCCCGGCCGACAACGCGGTGGCGAGGCCCCCAGCCTGTGGATAACCTCCCGTCCCATGCACAGACCCGACGGCCCCGGCGCCGCCGACCACCCGGACACCCCAGACGGCCTCGACGCCTCCAACGCCTCCGGCGCCGCTGGCACCCCCGGCAGCGCCGACACCCTCGACGACTGGCGCGAGGCGAACCGCGCGATGTGGGACGAGCGGGTTCCCATACACGCGGCTAGCGACTTCTCCGACCTGGACGGCTTCCGCAAGGGCAGGGACACGATCCGCGACTTCGAGGCGGCCGAGGTCGGTGACGTCACCGGCAAGTCCCTCCTCCACCTCCAGTGCCACATCGGCCTGGACACCCTCTCCTGGGCGCGCCGGGGCGCCGGCCCGGTCGTCGGCCTCGACTTCTCCGAGTCGGCCGTCGACACCGCCCGCGAGCTCGCCGCCGACCTCGGTCTGTCACCGGACCGCGCCGCCTTCGTCGCCGCCGATGTCTACGACGCGGCCGAGGCCGCCCCCGACCCCTCGTACGACATCGTCTACACGGGCGTGGGAGCGCTGTGCCGGCTGCCCGACATCCCCCGCTGGGCCGAGGTCGCCGCCTCCCTCGTCGCCCCCGGCGGCTTCCTCTACCTCGCCGAGTTCCATCCGCTCACGGACGCCCTCGACGACGAGACCGGCTCACGCATCGCCTACGACTATTTCAGCCGTGACCCGTGGGTCGACGAGACCCCCGGCACGTACACCGACTTCAGCGCGCCGACCGTGAACAACCGCAGCGTCGAGTGGCAGCATCCGGTCGGCGAGGTCGTCTCGGCTCTCGCCGCGGCCGGGCTGCGCATCGAGTTCCTGCACGAGCACGACGTGACACTGTTCCAGCGCTTTCCCGCCATGCGGCGCGGTGAGGACGGCCTCTTCCGTCTCCCGCAGGACGGCCCGCGCATCCCCCTGATGTACTCCCTGCGCGCGACCCGCGCCTGAGGGGCCTGCGACCCGCGCCTGAGGGGCTTGCGGCCCGCCCTGCCAGGCGCTGCGCGGCAGCGGCTGACTCCATACGGTCACCTTCGCACGCGCCGAGGACCTCTCCAGGTGAGAACCTGAAACCAGGGGACTCGTCCGCCGGGGAGTGAGCCCGATGGGAACCAGCATGCACGTGGTCTGGAGCAAGAAGGAGCCCGGACAGGTCGTCTACGAGACGTACAAGATCGTGGCGACGGAGAAGGAGGACGGCCCTGAGCCAACGGTCAGGAGCCGCAGACACGAGGTGCCCGTGCGCAGCCGGGCGCATGCGGCCGAGATCGCGGCGGAGAAGGGCTACGAGCTGTTCGGAGAGGGTGAGGCGTGGGAGAGTCTGCCCGAGAAATAGCCCTCACAGCTCCCTGACAGCCCCTTCACAGTCACCCGATGGGCGACGCACAGCCGCCTGGCAACGCCTTGACAGAGCCTGCACGGTCCCCGCACAGAGTGCTTGGCCGAAAACGGGCACACAAAAGACACACGAGGTACGGCTGGCTGACGCTTTTCGACACCTAGGGTGGCGGCCGTTTACGCCCGAAGCCCCGCCCCGCCACCCGAGGACAGCACCCATGACGGCAACCCTCGCCAGTGCAGAGCAACAGCGCCCCCGCCAGTTCAACGACGTCAAGGGGTGGTTCCCCAGCCTCGACCAAGTGCTCTTCGCCTCGCTCCTTTCGCGCCAGGAGCACAGGGGCGAGCGCGGCGACCTCCTGGAGATGGGCGTCTATCTGGGCAAGAGCGCCATCTTCACCGGGAGCTTCGTACGCGAGGGCGAGCGCTTCACGGTCTGTGACCTCTTCGACGGCCCCGCGCCCGACGAGAACAACGCGGCCGAGTCCAGGAAGTCGTACTCCACCCTCACGCGCGTGGCCTTCGAGCAGAACTACCTGGCCTTCCACGACGAGCTGCCCGAGGTCATCCAGGGCCCCACCTCGGTGCTGACCGAGCGGATCGACGAGGACAGCTGCCGCTTCGTGCACATCGACGCCTCGCACCTGTACGAGCACGTGGCCGGGGACGTCGCCGTGGCCCGGCAGGCGCTCGTGCCGGGGGGCCTGGTCGTGATGGACGACTTCCGCTCCGAGCACACCCCGGGCGTGGCCGCCGCCACCTGGGAGGCCGTCTTCAACCGCGGACTGCGGCCCATCTGCCTCAGCACGCAGAAGCTGTACGGCACGTGGGACGACCCCGAGCCGGTGCAGGACGAGCTGCTCGCGGAGGCGCGCAGCCGCGGCGACATCAGCATCAGCATCCAGGAGATCGCCGGACAGCGGATCCTGCGCTTCTCGGGCCGCCCCAAGGCTCCGGCCGTCCCGCGGTCCCGGTTCGCCGACGATCCCGCGCCCGCGTCCACGCGCGCGTCCGACGGTGCCGCGGCGCCGACGGGCACCGCATCCGCTCCTGCGGCGGCCTCCTCGGGAACGCCGGCGCGCCGCCGCTCCCTCGCCCGCCGCGTGGCCGCCGACGTTCTGCCTCCGGTCGTCACGCGCGCCATACGGCGTAGCCGAAGGGGCTGAGGAGCCGGGGTCCTGCCCTTGGTGTCCGTTCGGTCGAAACCCCTGTCAGCCCTGTCAGCCCTGTCGTCCCTGTCAGCCCTGTCAGAGCTCCCCGGCAGGGGCGGGCGTGAGTGCGAGCTCGAGCAGGGCGCGGTCGCTGCCGCGCCCTGCTACCGCACACAGGCCCACGGGCAGCCCGTCGACCCACATCAGCGGCAGGGCAATGGACGGCAGACCCGCGAGGGAGGCCAGGCAGGTCAGCCGTACGGTCGCCGCGCGGGTGGCTGCCTTACGCGCGCTGTCGGCCTCGGGCAGTGGGGCGGGCCCACTCGCGGCGGGCAGGAGCAGCGCGGTGCCGGGCGGTACGGCGTCGCGCACGACGCGGGCCGCGTCGCGCAGGACTTCCTCGGCTGCGGCCCGGGCCTGCGGGGTGATCCCGGCGGCCCGCTCGAAGCGCTGCGCCACCCCGGGGCCGAGCGCGCCCGGGTGGCTGCTGACCCAGGCCCCGTCGCACTCCCAGGCCTGCGCGCCCTGAACCGTGGTGAACGCCGCGGCCCAGTTCCGCCGCTCGCCGGCCGGCGGACCACCCACCGGGTCGTTCAGCGAGGGCGTCTCCTCGAGCCGCAGCCCCGCGCGGTCGGCGAGCGCAGCGACCGCCGGGCGGAAGGCGTCGCATACGGCCTCGTCGGCGGGCCCGACCAGGTCCGTCGCCACGCGCGCGTGGCGGAGCGGGCGAAGGTCCGGCGGAGCGGGCGGCAGGAGTACGTCGCCGAGCCGGGCGAGCGTCACGGCGTCCCGCGCCAGCCACCCGACGGTGTCGAAGCGCGGGGCCAGCGGCAGCATGCCGGTGACGGGCACCGCCCCGTGGGTCGGCCGCATCCCGTACAGGCCGCAGTAGGAGGCGGGCACGCGGATGGATCCGGCGGTGTCGCTGCCGAGACCGGCGTCCGCCTGCCCGAGCGCGACCGCGCTCGCGGGGCCGCTGGAGGAGCCGCCGGGCACCCGGCCCGGGGCCGCGGGGTTGGGAGGCGTGCCGTAGTGCGCGTTCGTGCCGCCGAGGCTGTACGCGAACTCGTCGGCCTGCGCGATACCGGCGATGTCGGCGCCCGCCTCGAGCAGGGTCCGTACGGCCCAGGCGTGCTCGGTCGCCGGGGACGCCTCGGCCAGCCACGCGGGATTTCCCGCGCCCACCCGGTGACCGGCCACGGCGTACAAATCCTTGACCGCCACGCGTACGCCACGCAGCGGCCCGCCCGGTGCCCCGCCCACGAGGGGCCGGCCTCGCACTCGCCAGACCGCGTCCTGATCACCGGGATTCATCGGCTCACCCACCATGGCTCGCTCCCTCCGCCCGAGCGCCTGCTCATCACAGATTCCGGCCGGGGCCGAGGCGGGCCCCGGCCGCTGTGAGGATCTCGCCGAAAGGGGGCTGTGCAGGCATTGACTCTCGGCAAATCGGGAGGAAAATGGCAATACACCAGAAAACCGGAGCGAGCCGCACCGTCGGCGGAGACGTCCGTTGGCGCGCGAGTGACCCACTTCTCGGCTCTGGCTAGGCCCCCGGCAGATCCACTCGATCTCATAGCCCTCAGCGACGGCTGGGACCCATGAAATCGAGAAGGACTACCGGGGACTGCATGTCCGCACGCAGACGAGATGCAGGATGAGATCCGGAAGCCCGACGGCAGCACGGCGCCGCCGGGCTCTTGCATGCCCGCCCGGGCATGGCGCCCGTGATCGCCTACCACGCGAACGAGGCCCGTGGTGCCCGGCTGCGTCCGTCGTCCCGGGGGTCACAACCGCCCGCCTCCGCGTGCATCCGTACGCCCTCCGAACGGACGACGCCGCGAGCGCCCCTGATCAGTCAGGCAGGGAAAACACTCATATGAACCCAGGAGTGCACCATGGACATGCTCAAAGGGAGTTCACCATGGACATGCTCGAGGGCAAGATCGCCGTCATCACCGGAGGTGCCTCCGGCATCGGGGCGGCAACCGCTCGGCGCGTGGCCGCCGAGGGAGCACGGACCGTGGTAGCCGACCTCAACCTCCGAGGCGCTGAGGACGTCGCCCGGCTCATCGGGGAAGCCGGAGGGGAGGCGACGGCGCTCTATGCCGACTTAGGCGACATCGCTTCCGTACGCGCGATGGTGCAGACGACCGTGGACAGCTACGGAGGTCTGGACATCCTGCACAACAACGCCGCGGCCACCCGCCTCGCGGCCCGCAGTGACCTGCCCATCCTCAACGCCGATCCCCACGTGTGGGACCAGACCATGCGGATCAACCTCCGCGGAACCATGGTCGCCACTCAGGCCGCCATCCCGCACATGATCGCGCGCGGGGGCGGCTCCATCATCAACACCTCATCCGTCTCCGGCCTGGCCGGCGACCTGGGCAACCCCGCCTACGGCGCCTCCAAAGCCGCCGTCATCAGCCTGACCCAGTCGACCGCGACCCAGTACGGCAAGCAGGGCGTACGCTGCAACGCCATCACGCCCGGCTATGTCTCAACCCCGGCCGTCGACACGGCGGTTCGGGGCGCCGTACGGGAGGTCATGCTCCGCCACAGCCTCACCCCCCGGCTCGGAACCCCGGAGGACATCGCGGCCGCCGTGGTCTTCCTCGCCTCCGACGAGGCGGCCAACATCACCGGCCAAGTCCTCGGCATAGACGGTGGCCTGCTGGCCCATCAGCCCTACGTCGCCGACCTGCGCACCTGACCCGCGCCGTCGCACGGCGGCCATGTCGGCACACCACCGAACCCTGGGCCGGAGGGCTCCGGTGGTGAAATGACCGGCCCTCGATGCCGGAACCTGTCAGGCTCCCCGCATGGAGATCCGTCGCATCTCTCACGTCGAGGCCGTCAAAGCCGCCGGGCACCTGTTTGACACCAGCCCCCGGCAGGAGGCGACCGAACGGTTCCTGGCGGACGAGCGCCACCACCTCCTGATCGGCTACGTGGACGACGTCCCGGCAGGGATGGTCACCGGTGTCGAGATGACGCATCCGGACAAGGGGACCGAGATGTTCCTTTATGAGCTGGGCGTAGACGAGTCGTTCCGCGGGCGCGGTCTCGGCCGGGCCTTGGTGTCGGCGCTTGCGGACCTGGCGCGCGAACGCGGCTGCTACGGCGTGTGGACGATCACGGGCGAGGACAATGCGGCGGCACTGGCGACCTACCGCCGCGCCGGGGGCGTACCGGAAGAGGAGCAGGTTGTGCTCGTCTGGACCTTCGATCAGCCGTAGATCGACGGGAACCCGTCAGGCACAGGCCCGGATTCAAATAAACGCCCCTGAGATCCCAGAACAGCGTGCCGAATCAGCAACAGGACTCGCGGTGGCCTCTACGCCCGTCGGACGATCGTTGCCTGAGTCGTCGGCCTGCGGCCAACCCAGGACCGGCCGGTGGCGGACTCGGCGCACGGCCACCGATCGACCGCCCCGGAGGTTTCATGTCGCAACCCGCCCAGATCACAGACGTCACGCATCGTCTGGTCTCCTCACCCGCCGGCCGGATCCACCTGGTGGAACAGGGCACCGGACCGCTGGTACTGCTAGTGCACGGGTTCCCGGAGTTCTGGTACTCCTGGCGCCATCAGGTGCCGGTGCTGGCCGCAGCCGGATACCGCGCCGTCGCCATGGACGTTCGCGGCTATGGGCGTTCCTCCAAGCCCGAGGGTGTGGCCGCATACCGGATGCTCGACCTGGTCGAGGACAACGTCGCCGTGGTGCATGCGCTCGATGAGGAGACAGCGGTGATCGTCGGGCACGACTGGGGCTCGACCATCGCCGCGAACTCCGCCCTCGTCAGGCCGGATGTCTTCCGCGCGGTCGGACTGCTGAGCGTTCCCTACGCGCCGCCCGGTGGGCCGCGGCCCAGCGAGATTTTCGCGCAGATGGGTGGGGACGAGGAGATCTACGTCTCCTACTTCCAGGAGCCCGGCCGGGCCGAGGCCGAGATCGAACCGGACGTCCGCGGCTGGCTCGCGGGCTTCTACGGCGCCTTCTCCGCCGACACCATGCCCGCACCCGGCGCCCCGGACCCGCACTTCGCGAGCCGCGGCGGGACGCTGCGTGACCGGTTCCCCGCCGGTCGGCTGCCCGCCTGGCTCAGCGAGGACGACCTCGAGGCATACGCGGGGGAGTTCGAGCGGACCGGCATGAGCGGAGCGCTCAACCGCTACCGGAACATGGACCGGGACTGGGAGGAACTCGCCGACTTCCACGGCGCGCCCATCGCCCAGCCGTCCCTGTTCCTCGGCGGTGCCCTGGACGCCTCTACTACCTGGCTGGCCGGGGCGATCCAGGCGTACCCCACCACCTTGCCCGGTCTGGTCACCTCGCACATCCTCGACGGCTGCGGCCACTGGATTCAGCAGGAGCGCCGCGAGGAGGTCAACGAGATCCTGACCGGCTGGCTTGCCTCCCTGCCCACCTGAGCACCGCCCGGGGAATCCCCGGTCCCGGTGCCGTCAGCGCCTTCTGTCACCGGGAGCGGAGCGTTGGTACAGCTCGCGGTGGCTGGGCGGTAGAGGGCGGTAGAGGGCTGCAGCGATGTCGACCAGCGAGCGGATCAAGGGGCTGTGGTCGGTGGTGTTCCAAGCGATGACGAGGTGGCTGGGTGGCATGTCGGCCAGCGGGACGGTAACGAGGCCTTCGGGCAGGGCGTAGCCCCGTGGTGCCATGCCGACGGTGCCGTTCCACAGGACTGATTGCAGACATTCGTGGACGGTACGCACGATCGGGCCGTCGCGGTGGGGGCCGCCGGTTGTGGTGCCGTTCCAGTAGGCACGCCAGCGGGGATCGGTGCCGTCCGGCAGCTGGAACCATGCGCGGCCGGCGAGATCATCCAGGCGCAGGATGTCGCGGTGGGCGAGTGGGTCGTCGGCGCGCAGGACGGCACCGACCGGGTCCGAGCGCAGGATGCGGGTCTGGATGCCGGTGGTGTCAAAGGGTGCTCGGGTGAGGGCCACGTCTGCCAGGCCGGCGCGTAGCCCGGCGGTCGGGTCGGCGAGATCGGCCTCGCGGATGCGGATGTGGATGCCGGGGTGGTGTTCGCGGTAGGCGGCGGCGAGCCGGGTACCGGCTTGTTCGGCGCTGTCGGCGAGTGTGCCGATGGTGAGGGTGGCGGTCCCGACTGCGGCGGCGACCCGGTCGCGTACCTGGTCGGCCTGCGCGAGCAAGGTACGTGCCTCGTCATACAGGGCTGCCCCGGCGGCGGTGAGCGTCACGCCGGTGGGTGAGCGGTGCAACAGCACGGCTGCGAGGTCGGTTTCCAGCTGTTTGATGGCTCTGCTCAGCGGCGGCTGGGTCATGTGCAGCCGTGCGGCGGCCCGGCCGAAATGCAGTTCCTCGGCGACCGCCACAAAGTATTGGAGCCTGCGCAGGTCCATCAGCGGCAACGATACCGGCGGGATATCGGAGCAACCGCATCGGTGTTGGACGGCCAGGTGCAGGCGCGATGAGGTGGGCAAGAGGGCCTTTCCCCGACGGCCTGCCGAGCAGGAATGCCGCCGGACAGCCACTCGCCCATCTTGAGTTTTCAAGGAGTCCGCATGGCTGGGTACACGATGCCCGAGCCCGTGGTGCAAGCCACCGGGATACAGGAACTCGCCCGCGATCTGGTGGTCATTCCGGACCGGTGGGTGCAGCTCGTGCCGAACATCGGCATCATCGGCGGTCAGCATTCCGTCCTGGTCGTCGAGACCGGTATGGGCCCGCGTAACGCCGAAACCGTGCTCCGATTCGCATCCGACTATGCCCAAGGGCGCAAGCTGTACCTGACCACGACCCATTTCCATCCTGAGCACGCCTTCGGTGCCCAAGTATTCGCCGGTGCGGCGACCTTCCTGATCAACCGTGACCAGGCAGAGGATCTGAAGGTGAAGGGCCCGGGCTATATCGAGATGTTCAGAGGGCTTGGCGAACCGGTCGCACGTCAGCTTGCCGGTGTTGAGCTCGCGACGCCGGATGTCGTCTACGACCAGGCGTACGAACTCGATCTGGGCGGCCGGGTGGTGGAGTTGCGGGCCACCGGCCGGGCACACAGCAAGGGCGATCAGATCGTCACGGTGCCTGACGCGGGGGTCATGTTCACCGGGGACCTGGTAGAGGCCGGGCAGTTCGCCATCTTCCCGTGGTTCCCCCCGCATGACACCGACGTGTCGGGTACGCGCTGGCTTGCCGTCATGCAGCGGCTGGTCGCCGAGAGTCCGCGGGTCGTGGTGCCCGGCCACGGTGAGGTCGGCGGCCCGCAACTGCTGGCCGACGTCCGCGACTACCTTCAGCTGCTGCGCGACGAGACCTGGGTACGCCGGAACTCGGCGATGAGTGAGGAGACGATCGCCGCAGAGGTGTCGGCACTGATGATCGAACGGCACCCGGAATGGGCCGGGCAGGACTGGATCGAAAAAGGCGTCGGCTGTCTGTGTGCCGAACACGCCGACTGAACAGGGCCATTACGCGCTGCCATGCGCCCTGTCCGGGCAGACCCATGGTCCTGGGCCTGCCCGGACAGGGTGCAGGCCCCGCAGCGCGGCTTGCCGAGCTCACCCGGCTCGTGCTCGTCAACGGAGCACCGGAGCGGTCGCGATGGCTCGGATCGCGGCCAGGACTTCGCGGGCGGCCCGCTCGCCGGAGCGCACCGCCCCCTCCATCAGCCCGTGCATCAGTGTCGCCGACTCCGTACTCGCCCAGTGGACCCGGCCCGCCGGCTCGCGCAGCGCGCTGCCGTAGTTGGTCAGCGTGCCGGTCGGGAAATGGCCGATCATCCGTCCGGGTGACCCACGCGACGAGGCCGGGCCGAGACCGGGCGCGCGCGCCCGACATGCCAGCGTGGTGGGCGTTGGCACAAGGGCCCGAACTCACGCCGTGGCGAACCGCGTCAGCACCGCCTCCGGGCGTACGTCCGGCAGCGCTCGCCGGAACGCCCGGTAGTAGGCCAGCTCCTCGGCCGTCCGCAGTTCCACCTCCGGTGCCTCCGCGCGGAGTTCGGCCTCGCTCACCGGCTCGTCCAGCCGCGGGGTCAGCACATCCTGCGCGCCGCTGCCCGTGCCGAACTGCTCCTTGCGGCGCCACAGCAGATGCTCCGGGAGCCAGCCGGTGAACGCCCGGCGCAGGTGGCCCTTCTCCATGCCGTCGGGCTCAAGTCCCTTCAGCTCGGGCGGCAGCGACATGGCGTGCGCGATGACCTGCGCGTCCAGGAACGGCACCCGCGCCTCGAGGCCGTGCGCCATCGTGACGCGGTCGCAGCGCTGGAGGTTCAGCCCGTGGAGGTCGCCGATGGTGCGCGCCAGCTCGGCGTCCAGTTCGGCGGGGTCGGCGTGCGCGCTGTGGTAGTAGTCGTACCCGGCGAACAGTTCGTCCGCGCCCTCACCGGTCAGGACGGCCTTGACGTACCGGGAGGCCAGCTCCGAGAGGAACCAGTTGGGCACCGCGCTGCGGATGAGGCTGGCGTCGAAGGACTCGACGGACGCGACCACCTTGTCCAGTACGGCCGTTGCCTGCTCCGCATCGAAGACGGCCTCGTGGTGCTCGGTCCCGAGGAACGCCGCCGCCTCGCGGGCCGCGAGCAGATCGGGCGAGTCCTCGGTGCCCACGGCGAACGTCTTGAGCCGCTTGCCGGCCTTGGCGTACTCGCGGGCGGCGATGGCGGCCACGAGGCTGGAGTCCAGCCCGCCGGAGAGGAAGACGCCGACCTCGACGTCCGCCATGAGATGCCGGCGCACGGAGTCCACGAGAACCTCGTGGGTGGCCTTCTCGGCGATCTCGGGGACCAGGTCCTGCCAGCTCTCGACGGATTCGGCAGGACGCGTGACCGGCTCGGCGAACCGGACGACGCCGGTCTCCGGCGTCCAGTAGCAGCCGGGCGGGAACGCCTCGATCGCGGGCTGGACCTCACGCGGGAAGGCGCGCAGCTCGGACGCGAACCAGACGGTGCCGTCCTGGCGCGCCCAGTAGAGGGGCTTGATGCCGATCCGGTCGCGGGCGGCGATGAAGCGGCCGTCGGGGGTCGCGGCGCACAGCGCCCACATGCCGTGGAGGCGGTCCAGAGCGGACGGGCCGTGCAGCTTCAGCAGGGCCAGGGCCGACTCGCTGTCGGACGAGGTGGTGAAGGACGCCTCTCCGAGTTCGGCGCGGATGTCCGCGTGGTTGTAGATCTCGCCGTTGCAGACGAGCGCCCAGTCGCCACGGGTGTCGGGGGCGCCGAGGGGCTGGCGTCCGCCGTCGAGGTCGACGATCGACAGACGCGTATGGCCGAGCCAGGCGGAACGCCCGATGGACCAGTGGTCACTGTCGTCAGGGCCGCGGTGCCTGATGCCGTCCAGCATCAATCGGCCCGCGGCGCTTGTATGGAGGGGGTCGGAGTCCTTGGGGGACTGGTGATAAATCGCAGCGATGCCACACATGGGCATCGACCTTAAGCGGTGCAGGGCGCATACGACAACTCTTGTTGCGCTATACGCACGGCTGCGGGAAAGTGGGCCCATGAGCAACGACGGCCTCAGCAGCGTCCAGCGCGCCCTGGACGTCCTGCGCGCTCTCGGCCAGGGTCCGCTGCGCGTCCAGGAGGTGGCGAACGCGATCGGCAGGGAGAAGACGCAGGTCTCGCGCACGCTGAAGGTGCTGGCCGAGGAGGGCTTCGCCGTGCGCGACCCGCAGACGCTGGAGTACCGGCTGGGCTGGCAGTTCTTCGCCCTCGCCGCGGCGGCCGAGGACAACCCGCTGCGGCATGAGGCGCCCGGCGTGCTGCGCGCCCTCGTCCGTCAGCTCGGCGAGGCGGCGCACCTCACATCGCTGGCCGGGAACGCCGTGGTAACCGTGCTGTCGGAGCGCCCCGCCCGCACCCTCCAGGTCCACGAGCGCGTCGGCCAGACGTCCCCGCTCAACTGCACCTCCTCCGGGCGCGCCCTGCTGATGGGGCTCTCGGACGACGAGGTGACCGCCCTGCTCGCGACCGCGGGAGAAACCCTGCCCGGCAGCGAGCGCGCGCCCCGGACCGTCCCCGCCCTGCTGGAGCGTCTTCACGAGGAGCGCCGGGCCGGTTACGTGGTGTGCGCCGAGGAGCACGAGCCCGGCCTGACCGCGGTGGCGGCGCCGGTGCTGGACTTCCGCGGGACGCCCGTGGCCGCCGTCAACATCTCCGCGCCCACCGTCCGGCTGCCGCCCGAGGCGCTGCCGCCCGTGATCGACGCGGTGGTGGCGGCGGGCAAGCGGCTGTCGGGGACGCTGGGGTACGCGAATTCCTAGCTGAGGCCGATGTCAGAGCAGTCCGCGACCAGGGTGAAGGGTGCCGGGGCCGCTCCGCCGGACTTAGGGTTTTCGTGTGAAGGCCTTCGCACGGGAGGAGCGGCGGCACGATCTGGCGGGTGTCGTGTACGTGCCGACGCCGCAGGACCCCGACCGGCTGGGAGCTGCGCTCCGCGCCGAGGACGCGCTCGTCGCGCTGAAGGTGCGGTACGGCGGGTCCGATCCGGAGCGGGTGCCCTGGCTCGTTGCCGCGCGCCCTTTCCCGCTCGGTCCTGGTCTGACGCAGCGACTCGAACGGCTCGGTGCCGCCGTGTGCGCGCTCTGCGACACGGCGCGGGACCTGTACGCGGAGGGGGAGCCACATGTCCGGGCCGCCCTGGACATCGGGGTGCCCGAGGATCTGCGCGGGCGCGACCTGGGCCGTCGCATCGAGCTGTTCCGGCTCGATGTCGTCCTGAGCCAGGGCAGCCCCCGGGTGACCGAGATCGAGGAGGCGTTCGGCAACGTCGGCAAGATGCACGCCTTCGAGCGGGCGTACGGCGTGGGTGCGAGCGACCTGTTCCGGGCCTTCCACCAGCGCGGTATCGAGCGGATCTGGATGGACGACCAGTACCCCATGTACCGGCCCGAGAACGAGCTCGCCGCCAGCCGTATGCGGGAGCAGTTCGGCCGCCCGATGGAGGTGGAGTTCTTCTCCTCGTTCCGTGACGACGGGCGCAGGGGCTGGCGGTTCTGCTACGTCAAGGAGCTGCGGCAGTACGAGACGCGGCTCCGTCGGCAGATCCTCGCGGCGGCCGAGCGCCTGATCAACCCGCTCTTCCACGGCTACGGCACCAAAGCACTGCTCTCGCTCCTCTGGGACCAGGCCCTGGAGTGCCGGATCGCCCAGCGGCTTGGTGCGCAGACCTTGGTCGTGCTCCGCACGAGCGTGCCGCATGCACAGGTGCTGCCGGCCCGGCCCGACCCGGCATGGGTGGAGCAACTCAAGGCCTGTGGCCGCCAGAAGGTGCTGAAAGTGATCGATTCCGACGCCGCGGAGTTCACCTGGGGAAGCAGGGGAGTCTTCTTCGGCGATCACTCGGCGAGTCGCTGGCGCCGCGCCCTGGAGGCGGCCGCGGCCGGCCACGTCCCGGGGTGCCCCGAGGCGACGTCCGCCCGCTTCGTGATCAGCGACCTGGTGGAAAGCGATCGCTTCGACGTCGAGTTTCTCCACCCGGAGAGCAGGCAGCTGTGCCTGATGCCGAGGGCGCGGATCCGCCTGACCCCGATCTATGCCCGCGGCGAGCACGGCAGCGAACTCCTCGGCGGCCACGCCACGTTCGTCAACACCAGCCGCAAGGTCCACCTGGGCCATCACGCCATCTGCACGCCCTTCGTCCCGTCCTTCGCCCGGGCCTGACTACTCCGTGCCACAAGGCGGACGGCCCCGGCTCATGAGTGCGCCGGGGCCCCGGAGTCCACCCCTGCCGCAGCGCCTCCGCGGCGCGGGGGTCCTTCGGCGGTACGGGCGGAATGTCGCCTTCGACGGCCCGCACGTCGAGGCTTCAGGTGGCGGCGCTGTCACCTTCACGGCGAGACGGGGGGAGCAGCAGATCTCGCTCGGGGTGCTGTTCGCCGGTGACGTTGCCCTGAACGCCGAGGTCCTCCCGAGCAGCTTCATGGAAGTCGTTGATCGCCCGGAACACCGCTCGGTTCCGCACGCGCCACTCTTCCAAGGTGCCTGCCAGCTTGCCCACAGCCTGCCAATCCACTTGGAGGGCGGCTGCGTTCAGCTCGTGTGCCGCCTCAACGACGTGGTCACCAGCCAGCAGCATGATCCGCTCGAACGCCCGGCCCCGCAGACGAGCAGCCTCCGCCATCTCCGCGAGCATCTCTTTCTCGGCCATCTCGCTCTCGCGGAGCCCCTCCCTGTGCTCGTAGAGCTGGACGGCCAGGAAGATGCCCGCTCTCACCCTGTCGACGTAGCCCTCGTAGGCATCGAGCTTCCGGTCATCCCACCGCGTCAGCAGCTCGTATCGCTTGCGATTCCTCTCCATCAAGTAGTTGGTCAGATGCGAAGTTAACGAACCCAGCAGTACAGCAGCGATCGTCAGGAGCTGCTCGGTGGCTCCCAAGTCACCCCCCAGGCAAGGAACTCATACAGATATCCAGAGAATCCTAGGAGTAACCGGCCGCCTACCTCGTCCACGGGGTGCCCCCTTGGCTCATACCCGGCTGCCCCGCTGCTCGCCGAGGGCGCACGGGAGCGCTGAAACGGGGACGCAGGGCGGACGAAAGGCCTTCGTTCAGGTCAGTGCTGCCGCACACCGCCGACTGCGAGTCAGTGGCGAGGCGTGAGGAACCCGTCGACCACGCGGCGGACCTTGTTCACGGCGTCATTGTCGCCGAGGCGCACCGCGGTGTTCGCGGCGGTGAGCACGGCGTCGATCTGGAAGGCGACGAGGTCGATGTCCAGGTCGGCGATCTCCCCGGTGTCGATGGCGTGTTGCAGCTCGCCGGCGATGAGGGCGAGCCAGTCCTGATGGTGACGGGACAGCGCGTTACGGACCTTCCCGGGTCGGCTGTCGAAGTCGGGGAGGTTCGCCCCCCAGAAGCAGCCGCCGGCGAACACCGGTGTCTCGACATAGGAGATCCAGCGTTCTATCAGCGCGCGCAGTCGGGCAGCACCATGAGGCACGGCCTGTACGGGGTGGACGACCGCTTCGGTGAACTGCTCACCCGCCGACTCCACGGCGGCGAGCTGCAGGTTCTCCTTCGTTCCGAAGAGAGTCTGGATGCCGCTTTTGCTCAGCCCGAGGTCCGTGGCCAGCCGGCCGATGCTGAGCCCGTTGAGCCCCTCCAGCGACGCGACGTTGACGGCATGGCGGGCGATGGTCCGCCTGGCCCGCGCACCACGCAAGAGGCGCTGGTCGGATACCGCCGTATCCGTGCGCTCGGGCGAGCGGATGCCCGCATCCGAACCCGACTGCTGCGCTTGCTCGCTCATTGACTCCATCCTGCCACACCCTTGCCTAAACATACGATCGGTCGTACGTTAAGTTCTCACCGGATCGCTCGCGTGCTCCCCGGGAGGCTCGGACGTCCACGGTGCGGTGGAGTGCTCGGCTGGAGGAGGCGCGCATGAACGGCCATCGAATGTTCGAGCTGGCGCAAGCGCTGGCTATTGCCAAGAGCCGGCAGGACGTGCCCGCAGCCATGAAGCTTTTCCACCAGGACATGTTGCTCGTGACCCCAGCCTTCGGGTCGACGGCTCGAGGCCTGGCTCAGAATGAGAAGGCACTGACGCAGTTCTTCCTTTCGTTTCCGGACTACAACGTCGTCCTGCAAGGTCACGCCGGCAACGGCGACACCTTGATCTGCTGGGGGACGGTGCAGATGACCATGACGGGCGATCGGTTCGGCGTGGTCCCGAACGGCAGGCGCGCCGAGCTGCCGGTGTTCATTCAGTTTGCTTTCAAGGACGACCTGATTGCCGGCGAGCGGTTCTTCTTCGACCTGTCGGCGCTCTGCGCTCAATCGGGCGTCTCGACGGACGCGGTTCGGCGAAAATTGTTCGGAGATGCCGCGGGTCTGCGCAACCGATAGGCAGGCGTTCATGAAACGCGGCGCTTGCCTATGCCCCTCTCCTATCAACCGAAGGCGATGACACATGACGTCAGACTCACGGGTGAAGGCCGTCGGCGAGATCAAGACGGCGCATCTCTTCGACATGATCGTCGATTTGAATCCGCGGCTGAGCATGGGCAGTGGCCCGTTCGGTCAGCGGATTCTTTTCGGGGCTGCCGGCGGGTGGTTCGAAGGCCCGAGGCTACGCGGCGAAGTGCTACCGGGCGGTGGCGACTGGGCGCTCTTTCGTCCCGACGGAGCGATGGCGCTGGATGTCCGACTGACACTGCGCACGCACGACGCCGCCCTGGTACATATGACCTATGGCGGTCGCTGGATTACCCCACCCGACGTGCGATCCGACATGGCCGATCCCGTCATGAGATATCAGATCGACCCTGCCCGCTACTACTTCCGGACGACCCCGCTCTTCGAAACAGGGGCGGAGCAATACGCATGGCTGAACGACATTGTCTGCGTAGGGTCTGGGTACCTGGTCGAAGGCGGGATTGCCTACAAAGTCTCTCAGGTTGTCTGAACCGGCGCACATTCGCTCTGGGCTCTACTGGCTCGTGGCAGTCCACGCCGTCGTCCCGGGCTCGCCGCTCGTCTTCGGACACTGGACCAGACAGAACGCTACCCAGCCATGAAGAGGCCCAAGGCGTTGTCCAGGGACCATGTCTGCCAGCTCATTCCGAAGAACCCCACCAGCGAGATCAGCGCCATCATCGAGTTCTGACCCTGCTCCGCCACGTCGTGGATCATCAGGATGACGTAGAGAAGGTTCAGCAGAAGTCCGCCGATGAGTGCGACTGGAGTGAGGAAACCGAAGATCAGGCCGAGGCCGAGGGCCAGCTCTGCGTACGCGACCACGTAGGCCATGACCTTCGGACGCGGCTCAACGAAGCCCTTGAAGCCGCTGCGGACGAAGCTCCACCGGTGCTTGCGCGCGACGTCTGCCGCCCAGGTGATGCCGGAGCCGGTGAACCAGGTCTTCTTGTCCTTGTGTCGCCAGCTCTCCAGCCACCACAGCCCGAGGCCGATGCGCAACACCGCAAGCCACTCGGCTCCATCGAGCCAGATCGATTGCATCTCGAGAACCCTTCGGAAGATGAGCTGACGGTACGTCAGTTCAGCCCAGGTTGAGAGCTACGCGCAAGAGGCGCGCACCCCCTTCGCCATCAGGCGACCCCTTCGGTGCGCTTGTCGCCGGGCATCGCTCGCCATAGCATCGAGCTGACGGTTCGTCAGATAACTCAGGCCGCGGGATCGGCAGGCACCAGGGAGGGCCGCATGGCTGGCACGAGGAACGGCACCGATCTGCCCCGGGTCATCAGCGTGGATGACCACGTGATCGAGCCTGCGCACCTCTTCAAGACGTGGCTGCCAGGCAAGTACCAGGACAGGGGGCCGAAGCCCTTCACGGCCGGCATCGGCGAGTTGGAGTACATCGCCGGTAAGTACCGGTTCACGACCGATCCGGAGGGTCAGATCACCGACTGGTGGGAGTACGAGGGGGAGATCTTCCCGTACAAGCGGATCATTGCCGCCGTCGGATTCTCGCGGGACGAGATGACGCTTGACGGCATCACACGAGAGCAGATGCGGCGGGGCTGCTGGGATCCGAAATCCCGGCTCGAGGACATGGACCTGAACCATGTGGAGGCCTCGCTCTGCTTCCCGACCTTCCCGCGCTTCTGCGGGCAGACGTTCGCGGAGGCCAAGGACAAGGAGGTCGGGCTCGCGTGCGTCCGCGCGTACAACGACTGGATGGTGGAGGAGTGGTGCGGCGACAGCGGCGGCCGGCTGATCCCGCTGTGCCTGATCCCGCTGTGGGACGTTGAACTCGCGGTGGCTGAGATCAAGCGAAACGCCGCTCGTGGCGTGCGGGCGGTGACCTTCAGCGAGATCCCCACCTATCTGGGGCTGCCGTCGATCCACTCCGGCTACTGGGACCCCTTCTTCGCGGCGTGCGAGGAGACGGGGACCGTGGTGAACATGCACATCGGGTCGTCGTCGCAGATGCCCGCGGCCTCACCGGACGCGCCGCCGGCTGTGCAGGCGTCGTTGAGCTTCAACAACGCGATGGCGTCGATGATGGACTTCCTCTTCAGCGGGGTGCTGGTGAAGTTCCCGCGGCTGAAGCTGGCGTACAGCGAAGGGCAGATGGGCTGGATCCCGTACGCCCTGGAGCGCGCGGACGACGTGTGGGAGGAGCACCGGGCCTGGGGCGGGGTGCGCGATCTGATCCCCGAGCCCCCGTCCACGTACTACTACCGGCAGATCTTCTGCTGCTTCTTCCGCGACAAGCACGGCATCGACTCGATCGAGACCGTGGGCGTGAACAACGCGACCTTCGAGACCGACTACCCGCACGTCGACTCGACATGGCCGCACACGAAGCAGGTAGCGGCCGATCATGTGGCCGGCCTTCCCGAGGATGTCGCGTACAAGCTGCTGCGCGGGAACGCCATCCGAATGCTCGGCCTGCCGCTTGACCAGGACCTGACCGATTCGCCCATGGTCTGAGGCCGAACGCCGACCGTGGTGGAGCACGGGGGGGCGTCAGTGGCCCCGGTGTTACGGTTCGCATGGAACCTGCGGAGAGGCGGCGCATGAGGAGCCCCATGTCAGAGACCATGGTCACCCTCTGCCGCTGGTACGTACGCCATGCTCCCGGCTCGCTCGGCAAGGCATCGCTGGCCGCGCAGTACCTGAATCCCCGCCTGCGAGACCATCCCCGCCAGCGGGTCGCCGGCACCCGGTCCGGCACCAGGTTCGCCGTCGACACTCAGGACCTGATCCAGCGCTATCTCTACCTCTTCGGGGTGTGGGAGCCGCACCTGACCCGCTGGCTGGAGCGCCGACTGCGGCCCGGCGACGTGTTCGTGGACATCGGAGCCAACATCGGCTACTACAGCGTGCTGGCCTCGCGCCTTGTGGGCGCTGAGGGGCAGGTGGTGGCCGTTGAGGCATCACCGGCATTCCATGACAGGCTCCTCAGTAATGCCGGGATCAACGCCTGCGACAACGTCCGCGCGGTCAACACCGCCGTCTCCGACCGCGATGAGCTGCTGACGTTCATCCTTGTCAGCTCCCGCAATATGGGCGCCAACAGCATCGTGCCCTACGACGGGGCGGCCGAGTCCACCTTCGAAGCCGAAGCCCACCCCCTGCCCGAGGTCCTCACCGAGGACGAACTCACCCGGGCCCGTGTGATCAAAATCGACGTGGAGGGCGCGGAGGGCGCGGTTGTCCGAGGCCTTGCCCCGGCCCTTGACCGGCTCCGACCCGACGCCGAGCTGACGATAGAGGTCACTCCTCAGCGGATGGCCGACCTGGGAGACTCTGTCGACGAGCTCCTGGACGCGTTGAGCAAGCACGGTTTCCACACGTACCGCCTGGCCAACGACTACGCCGCGGCGAGCTACCCGACCGCCTTGCGCCGCGCACCACAGGTACCGGTGCGCTGGCGGGGGCCGGTCGTCGAGGAGAGCGATTTGATCTTCTCACGCATCGACGCTGAGACCCTCCCCTGACATGTACGGGGACGGACCGTTTCTACGATGCGGCCGTCACTGTCAATGGGGGTCGGCTGAGGGGTGCGGCAGGAGATTGCTCGATTACGGAGCCAGCTCATCCGTGAGGGGAAGGCTCCAGCCGAGCTCGGTCAGCGCCCGCGCCCTGGCTTCCACGACGGCCATGCGCGCCTCTCGTTCGTCCTTGTTGACGTGAGCGGCCTGGCTGGTGGCCTGGCCAGGCCACTTGCGGTAGAGGAGTCCGACCTCGCGGGTGAACCAACCACGGCTCACGGCGTTCAGCGCGAGCAAGAGACCGGTGTCCTCCGAGGCGGGCAGAGCCATCCACCCGCCGAGGGCGAGCAGCAGATCACGGCGTACGCAGAGAGTCGCCGGATGAACCTGCGCCCGGAAGTCGTGAGCTCGCCAGTGGTCGAGCACAGCCCCCCGCTCGATGGGCCCTTCGGGCGGATCCTGGTCGAACCCGACGGTGGAGCCGTCCGGCAGGGCATCCAGCACCCGCGAAGTCGTCCAGCCGAGGCTGGGATGGTTGGAGAAGACGGCCAGATCTCGCGCCAGGGCGCCCGGCGCCAGCATGTCATCGGAGTCCAGCACCTTGACGAACTCACCGTCGGCCCGCGCAAGTCCGATGGTCCGGGCGACCCCCGGGCCTCCTCGCCGACCTTGCTCGAAACTCACTCGCGGATCGTCCGGCACGCAGGGACTGACCTGGTCGGTTTCCCCGTCCTCCTGGATCACCCACTGCCAGTCCCAACCATCGGGAAGCTGCTGCTGGTTGAGGGACCGGTAGGCGTCGGGTAGGTGGTGGGCGGCCGGCGCGTGGACAGCAGTAATGACGACGATGCGCTGGCGCACGGCAGTCACCACCTTTCCAGTTGAGTGGTGAAGAGCATTTCCGTGCGGTCACCAGGCAGGGCGACGTCGGAGAGCTCCACAACGCGGTTGTCGATGTCGAATGACCTCTTCCGAAGAATCAGGACCGCTGTCCCGGGCGGTAGCTCCAGCTCCTCCGCCTCCTCCGCCGTGGGCGGGCGAGCGGTGACACGTTCTTCAATGCGGTCCAGCTCGATCCCCACCGTGTAGAGCTGATTCTGCGTACCTCCTGGCCACGGCTCCTTCCTGTCGTCCAAGAGGTCGGGATTCCCCGCGACCATGTCGCGAACGAGGTAGGACCGCACGAGGGTGAACGGGGCAGTCTCGGCGCGATACCGCGTCCGGTAGGTGCGCTCCAGGAAAGCTGTCCCTTCCGGGACGCCGAATGCGGCTGCGAGCTCCTCATCGGCCTTGATCTCGCGGTACGCCGCGTAGAAGACAAGGTCGTCTATTTCCAGGCCGGTGTCGTGCTCGGTTGCCCCGGTCCGCGATCGCTGGACGAACGACTCCCGTGCGCGGTCCTTCTCCCATTGGTGCCGGTCATTGGTGCGCTGCACGAGCTTGCGGGGCCGGCGTACGAAGTTTCCGCGGCCGTGTCTCTTCAAGATCAGCCCTTCGGCCTCCAGAAGGCCGAGGGCTTGCCGGATCGTCGGCAGGCTCTTCCCGTAGCGCCTCGCGAGATCCGACTCGGCGGGCAGCCGGTCGCCAGGCTTGAGCTGACCTGCGCGGATGGGTCTGCGGAGGTCGTCAGCGATCCGCTCGTACGCCTTTGCCACCGGCGCTCCCGTCCCGTCGTCCACGGCACTCAGCATACGAGTCCTCTAGAGCTCTTGATGAGTGGAGGACGGCTAGGTCATAGGCACTCATCCATGAAGCCTTCTTCAAACTCGCCTGCTGTCCGATCACTCACCGACAACTCAACTCATCGGGACAGCCGTTGCTCATGCGGGCCACCTGCCCCGCCGTATCGAAAGGCACTTCGCACGGAGATGCCAGGTAGTGGATGAGCCCACGGCAACCACCGGAGGGCGAGATCTTGCCACGTCAGGGTGTGTGATCAGGGTGTGTGACGAGCGCTTCCGCACACCCCTGTCCACGTGTGTTCATCTTCTCCGCAGGACATGGAAGCGCCCGATCGCTGGCGACGGGGGATGCACCAGCGATCGGGCTGCGACCAAGACTAACAAGGCTGTTTGTGCCGCAGGAGCCGACTGCGCAGCTGCAACGAGGAGTTGTGATCGGGATCACGCGACACGGTCCATCAGGGGTGGAAACAGAGAACCAAAAGCGCTGCAGAGCGGACCGTAGGCACCCCGCATGACGCTCGGGGAACATGCCGTTTGTTGCGCCTGGGCTCCGTTACTGACCGCACGGCGGTGCGTAGGAGAGGCGGGGTAGATACTCGTGCCAGTTTTCCGGCGTCAGAACGCCCCGAGTGGTCGAGCAAATGCGACGAACGGCCTCGCCGACGTCCAGGTTCCACAGCCGGACGGTATCGGAGCCGCTCGACACTCCGAGCATGTGGCTCTTGGGGCTGAACGACAGGAATTTGCCTGTCTTGGCGTTGGGGCTCATGGATTGACCGATGGGAGTGGCCTTGGAGGGGAGGGTGACGTTCCAGAGCCGGACCATGTTGTCGTTGCCGCCGCTCGCCAGGGTACGGCCGTCCTGGCTGAACGTCAGCGACACGATCGCGTCTGTGTGGCCAGTGAGGGGCGAGCCCAGCCGGGTTGCCCTGAGGGAGTCGGTGATGTTCCAGAGCCGGACCGTATTGTCGTCGCTGCCACTGGCCAATGTACGGCCGTCCGGACTGTAGGCGAGCGCGTTGATGGGTCCGAGGTGTCCCGTGAGAGGCGCGCCGCGTCGGGCGGCATGACGTGGGTCGGCCACATTCCACAGCCGGATGGTGCCGTCCGCGCTGCCGCTGGCGAGAGTTCGGCCATTCGGGCTGAAGACGAGGGAGTTGACGTAGCCCTTGTGGCCGGTGAGCGGCGCGCCAAGCGGACGAAGGCGGGATGGGTCGCTGACGTTCCACAACTGAAGGGTGCGGTCGTCATAGGCGGTTGCCAGCGTACGCCCGTCCGGGCTGAAGGCCAGCGCAGCCGCGAACCGTGTCCGCAGCGCGATGGTCGGCCCGTAGGCGACAGGCCGAGTCGGGTCGGTGACGTTCCACAGGCGCAGCGCGCGACTTCCGGCATCGACGTCCGACAGGAGCACCGCGAGTGTGTGGCCGTCGGGAGAGAAAGCCGGAAACGCACGCACCTCACCCTCACCAGGCGTGAACGGTTCGCCCAGCGCCACGGGCCGGTTGGGAGTCTCCACGTTCCACAATCGGATCCTTCTGTCGCGCGCGGCCGTGGCGAGCACCCGCCCGTCCTGGCGGAACGCTCCGATGCGGCCGATCATGTCGGACGTCGGTATCGACCACAGGCGGACCGTGTTGTCGCCACTCCCGGTGGCGAGGGTCCGGCCGTCGGGGCTGAAGCCCAGGGCGTACATCTCGCCTTTGCTCCCTGCGAGAGGCTCGCCGACCTGCGACGGGTATGCCGGATCACTGACGTTCCACAGGCTCGCCGTGCTGTCTGCGCTGCCGGCGGCGAGCATGGTTCCGTCGGGGCTGAAGGCCACGGACCATACGGGGCCGGTGTGGCCGGTGAGCGGCGCGCCGAGCGGTGTCGCGTGGCGTTGGTCGGCCACGTTCCAGAGCCGGATGGTGTCGTCCGCGCTGCCGCTGGCGAGAGTGCGGCCATCGGGGCTGAAGGCCACGGAGTGCACCGTGCCCGCGTGGCCGGTCAGCTCCGCGTCGATCGGTATCGGATGACGCGGATCGGCCAGGCCCCACAGCCTGATCGTGTCATCATCGCCACCGGCTGCCAGCGTCCGTCCGTCGGGGCTGAACGCCACGGAGCGCACAGCGGCGGTGTGCCCGGTCAAAGCACCGAGCGGCCGCGGCCGGCGGGGGTCGCCCACGTCCCACAGGCGAACGGTGCGATCTTCGCTGGCGGAGGCCAGAGTGTGTCCGTCCGGGCTGAAGGCAAGCAGGTAGATCGTGCCGTCATGGCCGGTCAAGGGCGCACCGAGCGGGCGCGGGTGTCTGGGATCCCGCACGTTCCACAGCCGAATCGTGCCGTCGTCCGAAGCGCTGGCGAGCGTACGGCCGTCCGGACTGAAGACCGCACTGCTCACCCAACTCTTGTGGCCGGTGAGGGGCTTGCCCAAGGGTTTGGGGCGAGTCGGGTCCGTCACGTCCCACAGTCGGATGGTCCGGTCGTAGCTGGCGGTGGCCAGGATCCGCCCGCTCGGGCTGAACGAGGTGAGGTAGACGGCGCCGGTGTGGCCGAGAAGCGGCGTGGCCAGCGGCGCGTTCACTATCGAGATCAACCGATTGCTCGCGCCATCGTCGTCTGGGCGCAAGCGGTGTGCCACCAGGTCGAGTTGAGCGGACAACGACGGATCCGTGTGCTGGACGCGATCGGCTTCGGCGAGCACCTGCTCGAACACGGCATCGTCCCGCTGCTGCCACGCGACCACGGCCGAACCGACAGCCAGCATCGCCAGGACGACCAGAGCCGACACCGCGCCGCGGCTGATCCAGACGGTGCGCTTGCGCAGCCTGACCGAAGCAGCCAGGAATTCCACCGCGCTCCGGGTCAGAAAGGTGTCACCGGCGCACTTTGCCCAGTTGTGGGCCTGTTCCAGACGGGAACCTCGGTAGAGCAGTGACGAGTCACGGTTCGAGCCCTCCCAGGCCCTGCCGTCCTCCTCCAGCCGCTGGCGCAGCAGGTTGCCGTTCCTGTCCTCGTCGATCCAGTCGCGCAGGCGTGGCCAGGCGTGGAGCAGCGCTTCATGGGTGATCTCCACGGTCTCCGCGTCGAGTGTCACCAATCGGGCGCGAACCAGTGCTTCGAGCGATTCCTCCGTCTTGTTGGGGTCCGTTGACTCCTTTGCCAGTTGGCGCCGCGTCCCCCGCCTACGGGTGGCCTGGGTGTCTTCGCCCAGCCGGACCAGCCTGAGGAGGAGCAGTCTGGCGGCCGTACGCGCTGCCGGGTCGAGGCCGGACCAGGCCCGCTCAGCGGTCGCCGCCACCGCTCCCTGGATTCCGCCCGCCGCGCGGTAGCCGGCCAGCGTCAGCCTTCGCGCCTTCCGTCGCTGCCAGGTGGCGAGCAGGGCGTGGGAGAGCAGCGGCAGCACCCCCGCGTCGTGTGCCCCGCGGGGGCCGTCAGCGCTCACTTCCCGGACGATCAGCTCCGCCAGCCCCGGTTCGAGTTCCAGGCCTACGGCCTTGGCCGGGCCGGTCACCGCTTCGCGCAGCTCCGTGGTGGTCAGCGGCCCGAGCACCATGTGCCGGTGTTGCAGCGCGTCAGCCAGTTCGGGATACCCGAGGCATTGCTCGTAGAAGTCGGCGCGTATGCCGAGGACTACGAGCACAGGGGCCGGGTCACTTGGGTCGGCGGGCGTGCACGCAGCGTGGAGGATCTGGATGAAAGTGCGTCTGTCCGCCTCGGTGGAGCAGAGGGTGAACGTCTCCTCGAACTGATCCACGATGACGACCGGACGGGCGGGGGAGGCGCGTTGCGCCCATGCCGTGACGGCCTCCCTCACCTCGTGCGCGAATTGCGGAGTACCGGGCTCCTTCGCCGCCGGTTCCTCCGCGGCAGAGACGACGTGTGCAAGATCGGGGATCCGGCGGGTCAGCTCCACGAGAGGATCGCCCCCCGGCACGAGTTGGACCACCTCCCTCGCCCGGCTGTCCTCCTCGCTCAGTGCGCAGTTCTGCAATGTGGGCACCAAGCCGGCGTTCAGCAGGGAGGATTTTCCCGCTCCTGAGGCGCCCACGAGCATGACCAGGCCACCCGCCTTCTCCGCTGCGCGGAGTTGAGCGATGAGGGCATCCGTGCTCCGCTCCCGGCCGAAGAACCACCGGGCGTCTTGCTGACGGTACGGAGCCAGCCCCCGGTATGGGCACACACCACCGGGGACGGTCAGGGCTTCGACCGGGGGTCGTTCCTTCTCTTCCGCGGATGACGTGGGGCGGTCGCCGACCGGGTCGGCCACCGCGCGCTCCCATAGGCGCTGCCACTGAGTCAGGTCGTACAGGCCCGTGGACACCGGCGCGGGCATCGAGCGCCGCGCTTCGGGGATCAGGATGTGCAGCACTGCTGCGAGGACGGCGAACTGGGCAGGCACGTTCTTGGCCCGTCGCCAGTCGCTGATCCGTTGAGCGGACACCCGAACGGGCCGCCCGCGTTCGTCGACCCGCCGAAGCCGGACGACTGCCTCGGCCACGCGCTGGAGGGGAGGGTTACCGGCTTCCTTGTACAGCAGCGCGAGACGTTCCGCGAAGGCCGTGCGTGCCCCTGAGTCGGAACTCAAGGTCTCCACCCCTTACTTCCCCCGCGTCTGGACATCCGGACCGGAAAACTCACTCTATCTGGCTGACCTGCGGCTACGTCATCGGCCCGGTACCGGAACACCCTCGGCGCGAGCTACAGCTGGCAGGATCATGGAGCGCGCATCAACCGCGCGTCGCCTCACTAGGCCACAAGCTCAGCGCACGGAGAGACAACCGATGGCACAGCACGTTCTCGGTCGGCTTCCGCCGGAGTTACGAGACGGTGGCGACGGTCTCGTCGCGTGAGCTTGAGAGATCCGTGGAGCCGGTCCCATTCGGACTGCTGTCGCGTCGACCACGGGTCCGGCCTTTCTTCGGTCCGCGCCGGTGCGGCGCGGACCGACGCGCCCCCACCGTTCGGCATCGGTCCCCACGAGGGGAGGGACCGGCGCCGAACGACGCGGCGTGTGGTGACCCTGATCGCGCCGCCTCTCATGCTCTTCTCATTCCTGCGCCACTCCGCGGGGAGTGAGATGTCCATGATCCGCTCTCCGCTCCCTCCCGAGGCGACCGAGAGAACGCATCAGGCCCGGCTTCCGTTTCCGGAAGCCGGGCCTGATCTGGTGTTTCTTCAGTCGGGGTGGCGGGATTTGAACCCACGACCTCTTCGTCCCGAACGAAGCGCGCTGCCAAGCTGCGCTACACCCCGAAGCAACGAGGACTACTGTAGCCGACCCGTCCCCGCACGCGAAATCGGTTATCGGAGGGCTCGCGCAGGCCGAAGCGGGGGCCTGAGCGGTGGCCGGAGTGGCGGCCGGAGCGGTGGATCCAGCCGCGGGCGACCCCGGCCGGGGCGGTCCGTCGGGGCAGCGGTCGGGCAGGGTCAGTCGCGTGCCGTCAGTGTCAGCAGCGTCGCCTCCGGGGGGCAGGCGAAGCGGACCGGGGTGTAGCGGTTTGTGCCACAGCCCGCCGAGACGTGGAGGTACGAGGTGTGGCCGCCCGCCGTGTGCGTCGACAGGCCCTTCACGCGCCGGGTGTCCAGGTCGCAGTTCGTGACCAGAGCCCCGTAGAAGGGGACGCAGAGCTGCCCGCCGTGCGTGTGGCCCGCGAGGATCAAGGGGTAGCCGTCGGCGGTGAAGGCGTCGAGGACCCGCAGGTACGGGGCGTGGACGAGAGCCAGGGAGAGGTCCGCGCCGTCCTCCGGCCCGCCCGCCACCCGCCCGTACCGGTCCCGTTTGATGTGCGGGTCGTCGAGTCCCGTGAGCGCGATCTCGGTGCCGTCGCTCAGCTTGAGGCGGCCCCGGGTGTTGCTGAGTCCGACCCAGCCCGCCGCGTCGAAGGCGTCCCGCATGCCCTCCCAGGGGTTGCGCTCGACGCCGATCGCGGGGTCGTTCTTGCCGTTGAGGCCGTGCTCGCCGCGGACCCTCTCCAGCAGGTAGCGGCCGGGGTTGCGGAGCTTGGGCGCGTAGTAGTCGTTCGAGCCGAAGACGTAGGCCCCCGGGAACTCGAGCAGCGGACCGAGCGCGTCCAGGACCTCCGGCACGGCGTTCTTGTCGGAGAGGTTGTCGCCCGTGTTCACGACGAAGTCGGGGCGCAGGCCCGCGAGGGACTGCAGCCAGCGCCGCTTCTTGCGCTGCCCGCCGACCATGTGGACGTCGGAGATCTGGAGTACGCGCAGCGGCCGCATGCCAGGGGGCAGCACCGGCACTGTGACCCGGCGGATCCGGAAGGAGCGGACCTCGAAGCCGGCCGCGTAACCGATCCCGGCCGCGCCGACTGCCGTGATTCCCAGCGGTACTGCGTATCGCGCGCGCATGGCATCCATCGTGGCAGAACCGGCCGCGGGGCCGTTAACCGCGGCCCTTCACCACGATCTTTTATTGCGCGGCGACCAGGGCGCGCAGGTGCGAAAATCAACGGCATGACCACTGTAAAGAATTCTTCAGATTCCATTACAGAAAGTGACTGAATGGTGATGCGGTGCGCTGGCCTCGGTGAGCTAGGCCTGCCCAGGGGATCCCGCGAGCCGCGATGAGTCCTGCGGCGTCCGGCGGTCGTACTGTCCAACCCGTTACCGAGGAGGACCTCTGATGCGCAGCGTGACCTATTCGATGAGCGTCTCACTTGACGGCTACATCGTCGGGCCGGACGGCGGCTTCGACTGGACGGCGCCCGACGAGGAGGTCTTTCGCTTCTGGATCGACGAGATTCGAGAGGTCGGCGTCCACCTGTTGGGGCGACGGCTGTACGAGACGATGCTGTACTGGGAGACCGTCGACCAGGATCCATCGCTCGACGACTCAATGCTCGAGTGGGCCGCGCTCTGGAAGCCGCTGCCAAAGGTGGTGTTCTCCACCACGCTGTCGGCGGTGCAGGGCCATGCCCGCCTGGCCTCCGGCGGCCTGGCGGAGGAGATCGAGCGGTTGCGAGCCGAGCCGGGGGAGGGCGACATCGCGATCGGCGGCGCGACTCTCGCCGCCGAGGCTGCCGCGTTGGGTCTGATCGACGAGTACCGGGCCATGGTCTACCCGGTGCTGGTTGGCGGTGGCATTCCGTTCTTTCCCCAGCGCGAGCGCCGGGTGGATCTCGAACTCGTCGAGACCCGCACCTTCAGCTCGAGAGTCGTCTACCTCCGCTACCGCGTGGCGCGCTAGCTGGTGCCAGTTGGACGAGGCTTACTGGGGTCTCGTTCTGAGACCTCCGCTGCTCAGAACGGAAGCTCTGGCGCGTCCGTGCCACGTGTGATGTTCAAGATCCGTTCGTGGAAGTCGCGCGTGGCGCTCTCGCGGGGGTAGCGGGAGCGGAGTTCCTTGTCCAGCTCATTGGCCACCAGGAGGAGGGAGGGCAGCGACCTCCGGTCGGCTTCGAGGGCCTTGGTGCCCATGCCTACGGCCTCCTCTATCTCCCCCTCCCGGGCGGCGGCGACTCCGAGGGTGAGGCGGGCTTCTGCCGCCCGCATGGGAGAGATCTCGGTGCCGTCAGGGCCGGTGCTGATCTGGATCACCGACCGGGCGTGGCTGGCGGCGCGCTCGTCGTCTCCGAGTAGACGGTAGGCGTCCATCTCGTAGAAGTCCCACTTGTCCGGGTCGATTATGAAGTGGTGCTCGGGATGATCCGGGCGGGGAAGGCGGTCCAGCCTCGCGCGTCCGGCGTCCAGGGAGTCGCGGACCAGGCGGGCGTCTCCCATCCGGGCAGCGGCGCGGGCCTTATGCGCGTAGAGCTGCACGCCGACGGAGTGCGTCTGGTCGGCGACGTGCCCCGCTTCCACCGCGTTGAGCATGTCCTGCCATCGGCTCTGGGTGAGGGCGAACCACGCCTCGATCTCCCACGCCCATGCCTTGATCTCGCCGTGCCCGGCCTCGTCACCGATTCGGAGCGCGGCGGCCTTGCTGAGGTTGGCGGCCTCGCGCTGGCCCCGGTCGTACTGGACGCACGCATTCAGCAGAAACAGCCATCCGGCGTCGACGAGAAGCTCCCGGTGCTGGCGCAGTGTCATCCGGCCCTCAAGCTGCTTGGTGACGTACTGCAAGCCGCTCCGGGTGCGCTGGTGCAGGTGGTCGGCGTTGGCGTAGGGGTAGGCGCGGGCCAACTGGTCAATGCCCTGTTCGATCGACTCCAGGGCCGCGCTATTGATGCTGGACATCTCCGTTCGCCGTAGCAGCTCGGCGATGTCCCACAGTCCCGTACCGCCCTGCGCGAGCAAGGTGCTCGGTTCGTCCGGCTGGGACGCGTTCGCCGACCGCTCCAGCTCCCATGGGCGCGGGGCGAGTCCAGCGAGGTGGCCGGGGATGCGCAGTCCGTCCACCACTTCAAGGATCTTGCGGTACTGGGTGATTCGAGGGCGAACACCCTTTCCTGCGGTTTCGTCCTTGGCCATCTTGCCGATGTGCTCGCGCTTATAGCCGATGGCCTCGGCGATCTTGGCGTAGCTGATCTTCCCGTGCAGCTTGGCGAGTCTGAAGACCTCACCGAAATCGTGATTGGCGATCGCTGACCGCACGTCGGCGCGTTCCAGCACATGCGGCGGCAGGGCTGCCGGTGTCGGAGCAGCTTCGGCCATCTCACTTCCCCGTCGTGATTGACCTCGTACGTCTCTTCGGTGTCCGTCTCGCGAGTGTACCCAGGAGGGGGGTCCCCAAGAGGGGGGAGCGACAGCCGGTGGAGGGTGTGCATCCTCGGTCCACCCTGCCGGGATCGTCCCGGCAGACGTGACCGAGGACGGTGGATCGTGCATGGGAACCGGAAGGGTCGTGAGCGGCTCGCTCCCGACAGCAGAGGGGGGAATCGTCGGGCGTGCTGAGGTAGCGGCAGCGGACCGCTTCCGAGCGCTCACGCTCTTTGCTGCCGCAGAGGACACCGCGTACGCCGCGCGGCACATGGCGGCCGGGACGCTGACGAGCTGGGACCTCAGCGGCCTGGCTGAGGACGTGGAACTGTGCGTCTCGGAGTTGGTCGGCAACGTGGTGCTCCACGCCATCAGTGACCGTCGCCGGACGGAACCCGGCCACCGCCCGATGATCACGCTCACTCTGCGGTCCTGGCCGCGGTGGCTGTTCGTGGACGTGGCCGACGAGGACGCCTCCCCGCCCACGCTGCCGATCGGTGACGGTTTCGGCCCGGACTTGGCCGAGGACCTGCCGGAAGCGTTGTTACCGGATCACGGGCGGGGGCTGCACATCGTGCGCACTCTGGCCGATGGCGTGTGGTGGACGCCTGGGGAGGGCGGCGGCAAGAGCGTCTTCTGTCGCTTCGATCTCGATGCCGGTTCTCGTAGAACGCCGTCCATGGCTGTTGAGGAGGGGCGGTGGACGTGATGGCGCGAGTGCTGGCGCTGCGAGTGCGGCGCGGAGACGTGGTGAGCGACCGGGGCCGACGGCGAGAGGTCAAGGCAGCCCGCTCGAACCGGCGTACGTCGGGGCGTCCGACGGTGGTGCTGGTCTTCAAGTCAGGGCGTGCTAGGCGGATGAATGCGACCGACATGGTGGAAGTGGAGCGCGGCGGACGTGGCTCGGGTGGGAAGGAGCGGCGATGACGCCGCGGGCTGTATGGCGCTACGCGGACTGGGTGTTGACCGCGGACACCTCCGGGAGTGGGCCGATCTACGTGGCGGAGTGCACGACGTGCGGGGATGCCTCAGAGGCCTCGGAGGAGACGGAGGGGCCGGAGGTCTGGAGCCTCAAGCACGCGGGGCGGACGGGTCACACGGGCTTCCGCAACATCATCACGAGCTTCTCGCGGGCCTCCTTGGCGGAGGGGCGGCGCTGATGTCACCCGCACCCCTCACGTAGAGCCGGATCACGTACGACAACCGCATACGAGACCGGACCACCCCTGAGCCCTGGTAAGCGCGGGGTGGTCCGGCGGGAGTCCTCGCTGAGAACCCCGGTGCCGAATGGTACCGGGGTCGATCGTCGTTCGCTGACGCGATGCGATCGCTCCGGACGAGAGATCAGCTACCCACACGCGGAAGGGACTTGAGTGGTGGACGACCCAAGGGAACCAGGTTTCGAGAGCGAAGCACTGGACCTTGACGCGATCCTGTGGGTCCGTGGCGTGGACTACGTCGCGGGCTGGCGGGAGGCGAAAGACGCGGCGGCGGAGCTTGCGGACGCGCTGACCGAGGCAGGGGTGAAGACGACCGGGGTTCAGGCGCGGGCGGATGCTGCTGCCGACGGCTCCGGTGTGGTCCACATGCGGCTGTCGGCGCCGACGGTACGCGATGTCGCGGCGGTGCTGCGGGACGTGGCGGCCTGGCGGAAGGCCAATTGATGAGGGCGCGCGGTGCCGGGGTGGTGCGCTGTGGGCACGTCGCCGGCCGGAGAGACTTTGGGCTGGAGCTGCCATGGGGCGAGAGATCGGGGGCCCTTACGCTGGCCCGCGGATCGGGCTGGCTCCTGGCCTGCCCGCAGTGCCCGATCTGGGCCCCCGATCTTAGAGGCTCGCCCCATGGTGGCTGCCTAAAGTCTCGGAGGCCGCCGACCCCCAGCCACAACGGCTGTGCCAAAGACTGGCGGAACGTCGGCCGCGCCGCTGCTCTGGGCTCGCTGCTGCGTGTGCGGGCGGTGGGCGCCCGGACGGGACCGGCCGCCAGGCCGCATGCCCGGCCGGGGCGGCCCAGCCGCCCGGCGCGCCGCAGGCGCGCCCTTGAGTAAGTAAAGCCAGGTTTCGACAGTAGTTCGCACCAGGCGAGCCTGGATCGGTCCGCAGGCGTGCAGGTAGGAACCGAACGATCAGTGTCAGCGCATGGGCATTGGGCTGATGGGCAGCGCACGGCCACTGACCTGAGGGATGAGGCAGGGCCGGGACCCTTGCCGTCACTTTCAACCAGCGACCCCGATTGGAGCAGCTGAGTGGCCACGTAGAGCGACCTCTGCCATATTTTCCTCGTCCGAGTAGGTTCTAAGAGTGAGACATGACTATGGCGGAGCGCTCTCATTTCGAAAATTACATCGGCATGAAAGTCGTCTCCTATGACGGTCAATATCTGGGAGAAATCGGCAGCGTGTTTGCTTCGTCTGCGGCGAGCGGGATTGATCGCTTCATTGCGGCGATTTCCCCCGAAAGGGAGCGAGGGAGGCGACTCACTCTGTGGAAAACTGTTCCGCTGAGTGGTGCAAGGGAGCGGGCAGGCGCTAGGGAAGTCGTGGTTCCTTACGGCGTAGACCGTGTAAAAACGGCCCCTGAATTTTCCGTAACCCCTAGGGAGTTGGACGCAGCAGCGGCGCGGGAGATTTCACTCCACTTTGATTTGTCAGCTCGTCTGCTCGAGGGGGCGGTCAATCTTCTCCTTCCCGAACCATCAACATCGCTCGGAGGTTATCTCCCGGGTGCGCACGACCGTAAGAGTGGTGCCGCTACAAGCATCAACGGAGCTGATCCCGAAATTGATCAACCCCTGCCGGGAAATCATGCTTGGTCAGATCGCAGCGAAATCGGGGCTTGGTCCCAGGCCGCTCAACTCGTCGGGCTTGGAATTCAGCTTACCGGGCATAGTAGCCTCCTTGGCGAATGGCAGGAAGAAGCCCGAATTCTTCTCCTACCTAATGTTGGGCCGTTCGATGGCCGCGGCACGGTCGTGGCTGCTCAGACAGCTTTCGATCGTTTGGGACTCTCGCTCACTGCCCGAGAATTCCTGGACAGTCCCGACTGTGTGCCCGAGGAGCACCGTTCCGAGATCCAAGAGATTCTATGGGTGGAGTCCCACCTAAACGATTATGGCGCGTCCAGGGAGGCTGCAATTGCTCTTCTACTCGTAAGCCTGAGTTCACCTCATGAGATCGTTCGTGCGGTCGTCGCGTCCGAGCTGTCTCGATTCTCTGAGGTTTCAAGCGGAGTCATTGATGTGTTGCTTGAAGGATGCCGAAGTCTGTCAACCACAGTATGTGATATCTCGGCAAACGCCCTGGCGCGTATCGGCGGTCATTGCAGACTGCTTAGCGATTTCCAGAATGAAGGAGAAGATATTGGGCCGGAAACATCTTCTCACACGAGCATTACGGTTCATGGTACGTGGGCACGCTTCAACGCATGGTGGCGCCCAGACAGCGAGCTCGCATCATATATCAGGGGCACGTGCAGTAGTGATCTCTGGAACCAGGCGAGTCCGTTCAGCTGGGGTGGCGGGTACAAAAATGACGCTCGGCAGCGTGCGGGAGGAAAGCTCAGGACTTGGACTGGAAGGAAGAGAATCAATTGCCTGGAAACTGTTTATGCGCACAGCCATGGGGCGAACGTGGCCTTCTACGCTGCACTTGAGGGTGTCAATATGCGGCTTCTGGTCTTGCTTCACCCTGCAATCGTCCGCCGGTCTCGCTTTGATGAGGACAGGATTCTAGAGAGCGTGGGTCGAGTTATCGCCTTCACGACATGCTGGGATCTAGTTGTTCTTGCTGACCGAGCTCACCGCTTCTTTCCATCTCTAGATCCTAGGCTTGAAGAAACGCGCTCAGGATGGTTTAGCCACCGCACCTTTACCAAGCAGAGTGTTTGGGAGTCAAAAGAACTTCCCGATGTTATTGACTTTGAACGGGGGCTAGTGGATCCCAATTTTCCCGTGCCCTCCGGATCGGTGGCATAGGTTTGCTTCTTTGTTGGGCTGTTTAGTTTCGCCAGAAAGATGAGCCCGCTACTGAGGCTCACCGAGCGCGATCAGGGCTATCGATTGTGATGCGGTAGGAGAGTTGGGCGTGGTCGCCACTGGCGCGCAGTTCTTCGAGCATGAGGGGTGCATCGTCGGTGCCGTGAGTGACCCGCAGCGTGTGCATGACCGGGGTGGCGTCGGGGAGATCCAGGGCGGTGCGCTCGTCGGGGAGCGGCATGCGGGCGCGGACGGTTTCGGACCACCACAGTTCGTGTCCGGCCTTGGTGAGCAGTGCGTAGATCTCTGTGGGTTCGGTGTCGGGGGCGTCGGCGAGCGGAGTGCCGTCGGCGGTGGCGTACGGGATCAGGGTGCGGTGCAGTAGCCGCGTTCCCGTGCCGGGGTCGATGAGCAGTCGGTCGCAGCCGAAGAGTGCTTCTCCTTTGTCGAGTTGGAGGAGTGGCCCGGTGATGGCCGTGGTCTGGGTTCGGTAGACGGCCGGTTCTTGTTCGTGGTCCCAGACGGTGCCGGTGTGGGTGGTGAAGCGGCCTGAGCCGTTGCGGGTGATGTTCCGCTCGATGGTCACGGCGGGTGCTGTGGTGGCGCGGACGAACGACCCCTTGCCGTGGCGGACTTCGATCAGTCCTTCTGAGCGGAGGGCGGCGATGGCGTTGCGGACGGTGGGGCGGGAGACCTTGTAGCGGTCGATGAGTTGGGTCTCGGAGGGGAGCGGGCTGCCGGGCGGGAACTCGCCTGCGGTGATGGCGTCGCGGATGGCGGTGGCGACCTGCTGGTAGAGCGCTCCGGGCCGCTGGATCTCTCCCATGGGTGGGTCTCCTGTCGTGTGTCGTCGGTCTCCTTAACGTCACTCGTCAGCATAAGCGCTTGACCTCTCCAACACTAGAGGCGCATAGTCGTCACTCGTCAGTACGAGTGACGACAGTGTGTGCTGTCGTCCTGGATGGCCAAGGAGGCCGACAACACATGCAGTCCATACCCGTGGACACATCCCGGCTTGGCGCGCTGATGTGCGTGGTCAAGCCGGAACCGAAGATCGCGGACTTCGAGAAGCAGGAGGTGAAGAAGGACCGGGACGGCAACACGATCTACACCGTCGCTGTGACGGTGCGGCAGGAGGGACGGCGGGTCTCCGTCATCGAGATCTCGGTGACCGGCGAGCCGAAAGGCATCGAAGAGGGCATGCCCGTTCGCGTGACTGGCCTGGAGGCGTTCTCTTGGTCGATGGGTGACCGGCACGGGATCAGCTTCCGCGCTGCTGCCATCACCCCCGTCCCGGCCGCCCCGCCCTCCGGCGGGGGTAAGGCGGGTGGTGCCTGATGGGGCCCATCGCTCTCGCCTTCGTCCTAGCGGCGCTGGCCTGGCTGGTGGTGGCCGGGGCCGCGCTGCGGCAGCGATTGCCGCACTGGCACTGGTACCTGACCGGCTACCCGGTCACCGTGGCGCGGGTGCTGGCCACCTGGCGCAAGGTCGCGCGGCTCAACGACCTGTCGGTGGCGCCGCAACCCACCCGGGCCGTGCTCGGCACCCTGGCGGTCAAGGGAGAGGCGCTGCGGCCGGTCGCGCCGCGGATCTCCTTCCCCCGCGCTAACCGCAACGGGCTGTCGCTGGTGGTCAGGTTGCACCCCGGGCAGACCCCGGCGCCGTTCATCGCGGCCGCCGACGCCCTTGCGCACGCCTGGCGGGTGCACGCGGTGCGGGTCACTTCGCCGGAACGCGGGGTGGTGCTGCTGGTCGCCACGGCCAGTGATCCCCTTCAGCGTCCGGGCATTGCCACGGCTCCGGCCGCGCTCCTCTCAGCTCTGGTGGGGGTGCTGGAGTCCGGTGGCGCGTGGGTGATGAACCTGCGTCAGGTGCCGCATTGGCTCATCGTCGGCGCCACCCAATCGGGGAAGTCGACCCTGCTTGCGCGCTTGGTGGCCCAACTCGCACCGCAGCCGGTGGCGCTGGTGGGGATCGACTGCAAGGGCGGCATGGAACTCGGACTGTTCGGCGCACGCCTGTCGGCGCTGACCACCTCACGCCGGGAGGCGGTGGCGGTGCTGGGCGCGCTGGTGGTCGAGGTCCAGGCACGCATGCACGCCTGCCGCGCCGCCCGGGCCCGATCGATCTGGGAACTTCCCGAGAAGGCCCGGCCGGTCCCGATCGTAGTCCTAGTCGACGAGCTGGCCGAGCTGTACCTCTCCGATGGCACCCGAGAGGGACGGGTGGAAGCCGAGCGGTGCTCCACCTCCCTGCTGCGCCTGGCCCAGCTCGGCGCCGCACTCGGGGTGCATCTGGTGGTCGCCGGGCAGCGAGTCGGCTCCGACCTGGGACCCGGGGTCACCGCACTGCGCGCCCAGCTCTCCGGCCGGATCTGTCACCGCGTCAACGATCCCGGCACAGCCGAAATGGCCCTCGGGGACCTGAACAAGGACGCCGTGGTCGTGGCTCAGTCGATCACCCCGGAGGAACAGGGTGTGGCTGTGTGCACGGCTGCTCACGGCGGCTGGGGCCGGGGCCGCTCCCATCTGACCACGACCGAAGAGGCTCGGCAGGTCGCCGAGGAGTACCGGGAGTTGACGCCCGAACTCCTCGGCGTGGCCCGCGCCCTGGAGGCGCCGACGGGAGGTGAGCGGGGGTGAGTGCATCGGCTGCGATGCCGCTGGTGGTGGTCTTCGGGATCATCACCGTCCTCCTGGTCCGCTCCCGCGATGTGAAGGCGTGGGAAGCCGTACTGATCGGCCTGTTCGGCTTCTACACCGCGCTCACGCCGATCGGCTGGGCCGTAGTCGGCGTCGTGAACTGGGTCCTCTCCGGCTTCACCCACACCTAAGCCACCAAAGGGAGGGACCTGCACCTTCATGCCCATGCGCCGTGTGCGCTGCCCCATCTGCAAGGGCGAGCGCTACCGCATCACCCGCAACGGACGTAAGCGGCGCTGCCGCTGCTGCCGCGGCAAGGGAACCATCCGCTGACCAACCGCACGACCGACCGACCCGACACAGGAGTGATCGCCATGGACGCACACCACCCACACCCATCCACCCGTGCCGCTACGGCGGCCCACCCTGGGAGGTCCCCACCATCACCACCGACGCAACATCGGCCGACAGGCGCGCCGCACTCGACCGCGCGGCGCGCCTGCGCCACCTCGCCGAAGCAGACCAAGACCTGATACACCGGGCCAACGATCCGCTCTGCGGCCGCTGGCTGGAGCAGATCACCGCCACCGGCGGCTGCGCCCAACCGATCCACCTGACCGGCTCCACGACCGTCTACGACGCAGCCACCGGCGCCGTGCTGCACCACTACGACACTGCCGCCGAACCCGGGGAACGGCTCCTGGTCCGCTGCCGCAACCGCCGCGCCACCGTCTGCCCGGCCTGCTCACGCCTCCACGCAGGCGACACCTACCACCTCGTGCGCGCCGGACTCACCGGCGGCAAGAACGTCCCTGAACACGTCCGGGACCGCCCCCGGCTGTTCCTCACCCTCACCGCGCCCTCGTTCGGACCGGTGCACCACGCTGCGGACGGTGAACGCTGTCGTCCTCGGCGCGCAGCAGGCGAGTGCGAACACGGGCGTCCGCTCGGCTGCCCTGCCGTCCACACCGAGGCTGATCCGCTCGTCGGCCAGCCGCTGTGCCCCGACTGCTACGACTACACCGGACACGTGCTCTGGCACGCGCACGCCGGGCGCCTGTGGAAAGCCTTCACCGACAACCTCTACAACCACCTCGCCGCACGCACCGGACGCACCCGAACCGGCCTGCGCCGCTCCGTGCGCATCTCCTACGCCAAGGTCGCCGAATACCAGAGCCGCGCAGCCGTCCACGTGCACGCCGTGGTGCGCCTCGACGGCGCGCGCGGCCCAGTCGATGAACCCCCGGCCTGCGTCGGTGCGGATCTGCTGGCCGACACCGTGCGCACCGCGGCGGCGGCCGTGCGCCTGCGTACTTCCTACAGCCGAGCCCTGGGCGAACACGAACTGACCTGGGGCACCCAGCTCGACGTCCAGCCGCTGCGGGCCTTCGGTGGCCCTGACGGAATGGCCGACGGAGCGGTAGCCACGTACGTCGCCAAGTACGTCACCAAGGGCGCGGGTGCTGCCGGATCCGCCGGCGGCACCGACCACCGCATCACCAGCCCCGACGACATCAACCACGTACCCGTATCCCCGCACGTCCGCACCCTCATGCACACCTGCTGGCGCCTCGGCAGCCTCCCCGAACTGGACCCGCTCCACCTGCGCGCCTGGGCCCACAGCCTCGGATACCGCGGCCACATCCTCACCAAATCCCGCCGCTACTCCACCACGTACACGGCCCTGCGAGCCGAACGCGCGGCGCACCAACGCCCCGAGGCGATACCCGCCGATGACCTCGGCACGGTCACCGAGGCCCACTGGCGGTACGTCGGCTCCGGCCACACCCCCGGCGCGGCCCTCATCGCCGCAGGCATCGCCGAAGACCTCACCCGCAACCGCCAAATCGCTCGGGAAGAACAGGCGCAGGGTCCGCATAGCTCCGGACGACGCTGCCTGGGCGGCCGGACGGAGGCGACGAGATGACCGGGAGGCGTGACTGGAAAGCGGAGCGCGCGCGGCACCTGGAACGTGTCTGTTCTCGCTTCCCGACCAAGATCAGTCCGGAAGGGGCGCGGCGGCTGGCTCGTCTGCTCCGGCCATCGGGTGACACGTTGCCCAGGTAGAGATGGGCCCCAGAGATCCGGGGCCCATCTTCGCGTTCGGCTAGAGCGGGTTGGGGTCGATGTCCACGCGCCCAAAGTCGAAGTGCTTGCCCTTGACCGCTGGTTTGTCGATGATCACAGCGGCGAACAGGAAGCGCAGAACGGCATTCAGGCGCTCGTACTCTTCGGCCTTCTCAAGTTGGGTCCAGATCTTCCGTGCGTCCGGCCCGACCAGTCCGCGGAGGACCTCGGCGGCGGGGCGGACGACCAGTTTGCGCTCGACCCTCGCGATTCGATCTTCGACGGTCTTCCGCATGGCCCGGTACTCGTGCGTCCTGAGTTCTCGTTTCTCCCACATGTCCCTGAGTTCAGCCAGTTCCTCGCGATCTGCCTCGATCGCGGCCTGGTCCTCCTCGGAGAGCGCGGTCGCCGTCTGTTGGCCCGTGACATCGAGGCGTTCGAGCAACTTGATCGCCGCATCCACCACGAACTGCTCCAGAGGTGCGGCGGAGACTGTGCAGTAACAGGTCTTCGAGTCGCTCCGAATGGCGCGGTTGCACACATACTTGCCGCCGCTGCCTCTCATGCGGCCGCTGCAAGCCTTGCAGACGGCCAACCCACGCAAGAGGTAGGGCCGCTTCGGTGCGTTCCTCCCCTTAGCCGCAGCCGCGCGAAGAGTTCGCCGCTCCCGCACCTCGTCCCACATGCCCCGGCTGATGATCGCGGGCCAGTCACCCTGGCCGATCTCTTCTCCGCGGAATACGCGCAACGCCGCAACGTGGTGGCTGTCAAGGACCGACAGGACGTTCACGCCGTTCCATTCCTGGCCGAGCGCAGTCGGCTCTTTCCGGTGGTTGAGGTCGCGTGCGATGGCCGTGACCGACTCACCATCGAGATAGCGAGTAAATATCTCGCGTACGATCTCGGCCTCCTCGGGGAGGATGACCGTCCCGCTCTTGTCGTACCCGTACCGTCGCTTTCCCGTATGGGGCTTGCCGTCCTGGGCCCGTTCGATGAGAGCAGCCTTCAGGCGTCGTGAGGTGTCATCGCTGGATCGGCAGGCGTGAGCTACCTCGATGCGCAGAAAGAACCGGTCGTCGGGGTCCGCGAGGTTCCGATGGTTGGCCTCCCCGTGAAGCGTGATGTCGTGGTCGTCCGCGATCTGCAGCAACTCTTCGAGATCGCGGGGCTGCCGCATTAGGCGGTCCGGGTGGTAGGTCAGGATGTGACGTATCCGGCCTTCGCGGGCGGCCTCGAGCAAGGCGTCCCACCCCTGGCGCTTTCGGTTGCGCTGCCAGGCGGAACGGTTGTTGTCCACGAACACCATCGGCTGTGCGATAGAGAGACCGAGTCGCTTGGCCATTTCCCGGCAGATGCGCTCCTGGCGCTCGACACCGGTCTGATCGTCGTCGTTCACGTGAGAGATGCGGCAGTAGATCGCTGCCGACTCCCCGGTCCAGTCGGCGCGGGCGCGTGGTACGCCCTTCGCCCCTGCCATTCGGGCAAGCTTCCGCGCGCGTACCGAGCTACCGTCCACCACCTGGGGTATTTCCTTGCCAGAGCGCATAGTTAGAGGATATGAAGAAGCCATGACCACCCTCAAGGACAGGCTTCAGGACGACCTCACCGCCGCGATCAAGGCGCGCGACGAGCTGCGTGCCTCCACGCTCCGGCTCACCCTCTCCGCGATCACCACGGAGGAGGTCGCGGGCAAGTCGGCGCGGCAGCTCTCCGACGACGAGGTGCAGAAGGTGATCGCCCGCGAGGCGAAGAAGCGCCGGGAAGCGGCGGAGGCCTTCGCGCAGGGAGGCCGGGCGGACCAGGCGGAGCGGGAGCGCGCCGAGGGCGAGGTCCTCGCCGGGTACCTGCCGAAGCCGCTGACCGACGAGGAGCTGAGCGCGATCGTCGCGGAGGCTGTGAAGGAGGCCGCGGCCGGCGGCGCGGAGGGGCCGCGGGCGATGGGGGCCGTCATGAAGATCGTCAACCCGAAGATCGCGGGTCGGGCCGAGGGCGGCCGCGTCGCCGCCGAGGTCAAGCGCCTGCTCGCGGGCTGACGCGGCGCCCCCACCTGCGGCCCGCTCCGTTCCGTACGACGCGCTGACCGTACGACGCGCTGACCGTACGAAGTGCTCACCGTGACCGTACGCGGTAGCTGACCGTGACCGTACGGGGTGCTGAGCCCGCATACGCAAGGAGGCGGCCGCAGATCCCGCCCGGACCGCCTCCTTCGCCTCCACCGCCTCCATGCCGTTCAGGCCAGGCGGCTGTCCATTCCTCTTGCGTCCTCTGCCCGCTCCGCTATCAGTTCTTCCTCCGGCCCGCGCCGCCGTTCCCGTTCCCGCCGTCGCTGTCCCAGCCCCCGTCCAGGCCGCCGATGAGATCCGGCGGGAGCGAGATGTCCGGCCACGGGTTTCCGCCGTTCCCCTGGCCGCCGTTGCGCCCGTGGTCGTCGTCCGGCCGGTCCGGCTTCGAGTCCGCGACCGGCGCCGTCGGCAGGCTGGGCGCCGGCTTGCCTGCGAGCGCTCCGGCCATCGCGTCACGCCAGATCGGCCCGGGGACACCGCCGCCGAAGACCTTGTCGTGGTACCGGCCGCCGATGGTGATGTTCTCCATCGGCACCTTCGTGGTCGGGCTGCCGACCCACACAGCACCGGCCATGTTGGGCGTGTAACCGACGAACCAGGCCGCCACGCGGTTGTCCGTCGTACCCGTCTTGCCCGCGCTGTCCCGGCCCTGGAGCCCGGCCTGCTTGCCCGTACCGTCCTCCACCACGCCCCGCAACAGGGTGTTCATCGTGTCGGCGGTCTTCTCCGACATGACCTTCCTGCACCTGGTCTCCGGGACTGCGAGGTCCTTGCCGTCGGCGTCCGTGACCGAGTCGATGGCGATCGGCGTGCAGTACGTGCCGCGGTTGGCGAAGGTCGCGTACGCGTTGGCCATGTTCAGGGGCGCGATCGTGGCGGCGCCGAGGGTGACGGCGGGGCCCTGCGGGAGCTTGCCACCATTGCCCATCAGCACGCCCATGTTCTGGGCGAGGTCGGTCACCGGGCAGACTCCGATGTCACTGATCATCGCCACGAAGTAGGTGTTGATCGACTTCGCGGTCGCCTCCTTGAGGCTGTACGGGCCGACCTCGTCGCGCTTCTCGTTCTGGACGGTGGCGCCCTCGGTATTCGTCCACGTGCCGTCGCAGGTCTGCACCGGGCTCGGGTAGGGCATCTTGTACGGCGACGGGTAGGCCTTGGAGGTCGGAGTTCCCTGCTCCAGGGCCGCCGCCGCGGTGAACGGCTTGAACGTGGAGCCGACCTGGAAGCCGTAGTTCGAGCCGCCCATCCGCTTCTCGACCGAGAGGTTGATCTGCGTCTCGTTGTCGCCGAAGCCGTACGGGCGGGACTGGCCCATCCCGCGGATCTTGCCCGAGCCCGGCTCGACGAGCGTCACGGCGGTCGCGACCTTGTCGTCCTGGTCGACGTGGTCGCTGATCGAGTCCTGCACCGACTCCTGCGCCTGCGGGTCGAGCGTCGTACGGATCGTCAGGCCGCCCTGGTTCCAGCGCTTGGCCCGGACCTCCTCGGTCTTGCCGAAGACCTCGTCCTGGAGGAAGACCTCTCTGACGTAGTCACAGAAGAAGCCGGCGCCGCTGGTGGCGGTGATGCAGCCGTTCCTGGGCTTGCTGATGTCCAGGCCCAGCGGCTTCGCCTTCGCCTTGTCGGCCTGCGCCTGCGTGATGTCGCCGAGGTCGGCCATCCGCTGCAGCACGGTGTTGCGGCGCCGGGTCGCCTCCTGCTCGTCGTTGACCGGGTCGTAGCGGCTCGGCGACTGGACGACGCCGGCCAGCAGCGCCGCCTCCTCCACCTTCAGGTCCTTGGCGGACTTGCTGAAGTAGCGCTGGGCCGCGGCCTCGACGCCGTAGGCCTGCTGCCCGAAGAAGGTGATGTTGAGGTAGTTCTCGAGGATCGTCTTCTTCCCGAGCTCCTCCTCCACCTGGATCGCGTGCTTCAGCTCCTTGATCTTGCGGCCGAGGGTCTGCTGGGTGGCCTGCGCGACCTTGTCGGGGTCGTTGCCCGCCTCCTCGACGAAGACGTTCTTCACGTACTGCTGGGTCAGGGTCGAGGCGCCCTCGGAGACGCCGCCGTCCTGGGCGTTCTTGTTGAGCGCGCGCAGGATGCCCTTGAGGTCGATCGCGCCGTGCTCGTAGAAGCGGGCGTCCTCGATGGCGACGATCGCCTTCCGCATGTACGGCGAGACGTCCTTGAGCGGGACGACGGTGCGGTCGCGCGAGTAGACGGAGGCGATCACGTCGCCCTCGGCGTCCAGGATGGTGGTCTTCTGGCTCAGCGGCGGCCGCTTGAGGTTGGCCGGGATCTCGTCGAAGCCCTCGACAGAACCCTTCGCCGCGAGGCCCAGCGCTCCGGCCGCGGGCAGCGCGATGCCTGCCATCACCGCGCCTGCGAGCACGCTGACGCCGAGGAACTTGGCGGCCTGTTGTGTTGTGGTCAGGCCACCGCCGGTGCCGGCACCGGCGCCACTGCCCGAGCGCTTCTTAGCCATGGGGGCAGCCTACGTTCTCATTCGCCGGACAGACATGCATCCCTTGGCCTAAGCTGTCTCCGACTGTTACGGCGATGCGCAGCCGCCCCGCAGCTCCTCTCCCTACCTCCCCCCGGCGCGGAGTTGTGCCCGGATCGTCATCTCGTGCCGCATGAGATCCGTCGTGGCGTCAGACAACCGTCCCGATCTGTCCGAATACATCTCGTATGCCCTCACCTCACTCCGTTGGGTGATCTGCCGCGTACGCATAGTCCGTTCGGGCCATTCAAGATTGGGCCCGCAGGGGGTGGTGCGCCCTGCCCGGCTTCCGTAGCGTCCTCAACTGGCAACGGTGAATATGCCGCTTGCCGCCGTGGGGGAGCCTCGATTCGGGAGAGGACGGCGCCAGCATGAGCTGGGTAACCGACTGGAGTACACAGGCAGCCTGCCGCACGACGGATCCGGACGAACTCTTCGTTCAGGGTGCGGCACAGAACAGGGCCAAAGCGGTCTGCACCGGCTGCCCGGTGCGGACCGAGTGCCTTGCCGACGCCCTGGACAACCGGGTCGAGTTCGGCGTTTGGGGTGGTATGACGGAGAGGGAGCGGAGGGCCTTGCTGCGCCGCCGCCCCACAGTGACCTCGTGGCGCAGGCTCCTGGAGACCGCGCGCACGGAGTACGAGCGGAGTACGGGCATCCTGCCCGTGGAGGTAACCGACGCGGACTACGCGGCGGCGGGTTAGGTCTCGTACGCCCCGATTCCCCCCTCACGCCTCACGCTCGCTCACGCCCAGCGGCTGGCTCGGCATGTCCAGGGGCAGCATGTCCAGGATCTTGGCATGCGCCATCTCGGCATGCCCAGGACCTCAGGGCAGGAGCTCAAAGAGAGCTCAAGCCGCTCCGCTCGGCCTGCCGTTCGCGAGCCGCTCACCGATGGTCCGTAGCCCTTCGAGGTCGTGCACATCACCGGGCAGCGCGGCTACTTCGGCCACGGGCACCTCAGGGTGCAGCGCGGTGAAGCGGTCCCGCGTGCGCTGCTCGCGGGCGATCACCTGCATGCGCTCGGCGTGCAGCCGTAGCAGCCCGGCAGCGAGCAGCTCGGCCGGGTCCGGATCTTCGTCGTCGTGGTCGCCCTCTGCCCTGGGGGAGCCGTCTTCGGGCGTACGAGTGCCAGCTTGCCCGCGGATCTGATCCACAATGCGGCCGTCGTCAAGATTTTCTGCGGCCGCGAGCGCGCGCTCCGCGCTGAGCTGAGCCGCCCCGCTGCCGTGCACCCGGTTCAGTACGAGTCCGGCCAGCGGCATGTCCTCGGCCGCGAGCCGCTCGACGAAGTACGCGGCCTCGCGCAGCGCGTCCCGCTCCGGGGCCGCCACCACCAGGAACGCGGTCCCCTGGGCCTGCAGCAGCCGGTACGTGGCGTCGGCGCGGGTGCGGAAGCCGCCGAACATGGTGTCCATCGCGGCCACGAACGTCTGCACGTCGCGCAGCAGCTGGGCCCCCATCAGCTTGTTGAGCGTGCCGGTCATCATCGACATGCCCACGTTGAGGAACTTCATCCCCGCCCGGCCGCCGATCTTCGCCGGGGCCATCAGCATCTTGATGAACTTCCCGTCCAGGAAGGACCCGAGCCGCTTGGGCGCGTCCAGGAAGTCCAGCGCGGAGCGGCTCGGCGGGGTGTCGACGATGATCAGGTCCCACTCGTCGCGCGACCGCAACTGGCCCAGCTTCTCCATCGCCATGTACTCCTGCGTGCCCGCGAAACCGGCCGAGAGCGACTGGTAGAAGGGGTTCTCCAGGATCGCGCGGGCCCGCTCGGCGTCCGCGTGCGCCTCGACGATCTCGTCGAAGGTCCGCTTCATGTCGAGCATCATGGCGTGCAGTTCGCCGCCGGCCGACCCGTCGATGCCCGCGACCCGGCGCGGGATGTTGTCGAGCGAGGCGATGCCCATCGACTGTGCCAGCCGGCGGGCCGGATCGATGGTGAGGACGACCACCTTGCGGCCGCGCTCCGCGGCCCGTACGCCCAACGCCGCGGCCGTCGTCGTCTTACCCACGCCGCCCGAGCCGCAGCACACGACGATGCGCGTGCGCCGGTCGTCCAGCAGCGGGTCGGTCTCCAGCAGAGGGGCCGGTTCCAGGGCGCTCACCATGCTCATGACTCCTCGCCCGCGCTCACGAGGCCCCCTCGGCGCTCATGCCGCCCCTCCGCGCTCACGACGCCCCTCTCCGGGCTCACGACGCCTCCTCCGCCACACCCTGCTTCCGCAGGTCCGCCGCCAGCCGGTAGAGCCCGGAAAGATCCGCCCCGTCGCCGAGGAACTCCAGCTCGTACGTGGGCAGTCCCAGGCCCGCGATGGCCGCGCGCTCCTCCCGCTCCAGGCGGAGCCGCTCGGCGTGCTCCCCGGCCTGCTCCAGCAGGGGGCCGACGAGCCGCTCCGCGAGGCCGCCGCGGCGCGCTCCTCCGAGCCCGGCCTGGGAGAGCGCCCTGGCGACCGTTGCACGGCCCGAACCCTCGGCGGACCGTACGGCCTCCCCGTCGAGGAACCGCGGCCGCACCATGTTGATGACGACCCCGCCCACCGGCAGGCCCGCCTCGCGCAGCTCGGCGACGCCGTCCATCGTCTCCTGGACCGGCATCTCCTCCAGCAGCGTCACCATGTGCACGGCCGTCTCGGCGGACTTCAGAACCCGCATGACCGCCTGGGCCTGATTGTGTATCGGGCCGATCCTGGCCAGCCCGGCCACTTCGTCGTTGACGTTCAGGAAGCGGGTGATACGGCCCGTGGGCGGGGCGTCCATGACCACGGAGTCGTAGACGGGCCGCCCGTCCTTGCCCTTGCGGCGCACCGCCTCGCACGCCTTGCCGGTCAGCAGGACGTCGCGGAGCCCTGGAGCGATGGTGGTGGCGAAGTCGATGGCGCCGAGCTTCTTCAGCGCCCGTCCCGCGGTGCCCAGTTTGTAGAACATCTGGAGGTAGTCCAGGAGGGCGCGTTCGGCGTCGATCGCGAGCGCGTACACCTCGCCATGGCCGCCGGGCGCGACGGCGATCTTCCGCTCCTCGTACGGCAGCGCCTCGGTCTCGAAGAGCTGGGCGATGCCTTGCCGTCCCTCGACCTCCACCAGCAGGGTGCGCCTGCCCTCGGCTGCGAGGGCGAGCGCGAGGGCGGCGGCGACCGTGGTCTTGCCGGTGCCGCCCTTGCCGCTGACGACATGGAGCCTGCTCATGCCCGGGAGCCTAACCAGTCGGCGCGCGGGCTACGCACGAGGCCGCCGGGCACAGGCATTACAGTCGGGGCCATGACCAAGTGGGAATACGCGACCGTGCCGCTGCCCGTGCACATCACCAAGCAGATCCTCGACACCTGGGGCGAGGACGGCTGGGAGCTCGTCCAGGTCGTGCCGGGACCGAATCCGGAGCAGCTTGTGGCCTACCTCAAGCGGGAGAAGGCCTGATGGGCGCGGTCGAGGAGAAGATCGCCGAGCAAGGGCTGAAGCTGCCGGAGGTCGTGCCGCCCCTCGCCTCGTACGTCCCGGCGGTGCGCTCGGGCTCGTACGTCTACACCTCGGGGCAGCTGCCGATGGTGGAGGGCAGCCTTCAGGCCACGGGCAAGGTGGGCGCCGAGGTGACCCCGGAGCGGGCCGCGCAGCTGGCGGAGACCTGCGCGCTGAACGCGCTGGCCGCGGTCAAGTCGGCCGTCGGGGACCTCGACCGGATCATGCGGGTCGTGAAGGTCGTGGGATTCGTCGCCTCGGCACCGGGCTTCACCGGGCAGCCGGGTGTCGTCAACGGCGCGAGCGAGCTGCTGGGCCGGGTGCTGGGCGACAAGGGTGTGCACGCGCGGAGCGCGGTCGGCGTGGCCGTACTGCCGCTGGACGCGCCGGTCGAGGTCGAGATCCAGGTCGAGATCGCGGACTGACCCCGCGGACTGACGCTTCGGGCTGGTCCCGGCCGACGGCTCCCCCTCGAACATCTTCGCGGGAGCGCATAGCATCCGCCCCATGACATCGGGGAATGGGCTGGGGTCACCCATGCCGAAGGCTAAGGGCTGGTATCCGGCGGAGTGGCCGGAGCGGATCCGCGCCCTCGCGAACGGCGAGCTGACGCCGGTGGACCCGCGCCGGGCCGCCACCGTCCTGCTGCTCCGCGACGGTCCCGGAGGACCCGCTGTCCACATGCTGCGCAGACGCGCCTCCATGGCCTTCGCCGGGGGCGCGTACGCGTATCCGGGCGGCTCCGTGGACCCGCGCGACGAACGGCCCGTCGGGTGGGCGGGCCCATCGCTCGCGGACTGGACCCGCCGGCTCGGCACGGCTGACGAGGCGTCGGCGCAGGCCCTCGTGTGCGCGGCCGTCCGCGAGACCTTCGAGGAGGCGGGCGTGCTGCTGGCCGGTCCTTCCGCGGAGACGGTCGTCGCGGACACCACGGGCGACGACTGGGAGGCGGACCGGGCGGCCCTCGTCGCCCGCGAGCTGCCCTTCGCCGACTTCCTGGCCCGTCGGGGCCTCGTCCTGCGCAGCGATCTGCTGCACGGCTGGGCGCGCTGGATCACCCCGGAGTTCGAGTCACGCCGCTTCGACACATGGTTCTTCGCGGCCGCGCTGCCGCAGGGGCAGCGCACCCGTAACGCGTCGACGGAGGCGGACCGCACCGTGTGGATCCGCCCCGAGGACGCGGCCGCGGGCTACGACCGGGGCGAGCTGCTGATGATGCCGCCGACGATCACCATGCTGCGGGAGCTGCAGGCGTACGGGTCGGCCGCCGAGGCGCTGGCGTCCGCGGGCGAGCGGGACCTGACGCCCGTACTGGCGCGGGCGGAGCTGCGGGGCGGGGAGATCGTCCTCAGCTGGCCGGGACACGACGAGTTCACGAAGCACATCCCGACGGGTGGCGCCGGGGCCGTGGGAGGCGACTCATGACGTACGCGGCATCCCTGCCCGGACAGCCGCGCGGCGGCGCGATCGGCGGCTCGGCCACCGCGCGGGCGGTGTGCGTCCTGGCGCCCAATCCGTCCCCGATGACCCTGGACGGCACCAACACCTGGATCGTCTCGGAGCCGGACTCGGACCTGGCGGTCGTCATCGACCCGGGGCCGCTCGACGAGGCGCATCTGGCCGGAGTGATAGCCGCGGCGGAGCGGGCTGACAAGCGGATCGCGCTCACGCTGCTGACGCACGGCCACGCGGACCACGCGGAGGGCGCCGCCCGCTTCGCGGAGCTGACCCGTACGTCCGTACGGGCTCTGGACCCGGGGCTGCGGCTCGGCGGCGAGGGCCTGGGCGCGGGCGATGTGATCACCACGGGCGGCCTGGAGCTCCGCGTCGTCCCGACCCCCGGCCACACCTCCGACTCGCTCTGCTTCCACCTCCCGGCCGACGCCGCGGTCCTGACGGGCGACACGGTCCTCGGCCGGGGCACGACGGTGGTCGCCCACCCGGACGGGCGGCTCGGCGACTACCTCGACTCGCTGCGGCGGCTGCGCTCGCTGGCGGTCGACGACGGCGTGAGCACGGTCCTGCCGGGCCACGGCCCCGTCCTGAACGACGCCCGCGGCGCCGTCGAGTACTACCTCGCCCACCGCGCGAACCGCCTGGCCCAGGTGGAGACGGCCGTGGAGGCCGGCCACCGCACGGCGGCGGACATCGTGGCCCACGTCTACGCGGACGTCGACCGGTCCTTGTGGCCTGCGGCGGAGCTGTCGGTGCGGGCCCAGCTGGACTACCTGGGCGAGCACGGCCTGATCTGACGTCAGAGACCTGCCGCGGGGCGGGCGTTGAGGCGCCGTTGAACGGTCAGTACGGGCGGGGCGCCTTGGTGCCGTGCACGGCGCGTACTCGTCCGCCGGCCACGGCGCCAGGTCGCCGAGGAGCATGGCGAGAACGGCCGGATCCGCCGAGGGTGTACGGGCGGTGGCGGCGGCCGTACGCATCTGCTCCGCGCGGGCGGTGTGGTAGCGGGCGAAGATCTCCGCGGACGCGTCGAGATCGCTGGTCCAGCCGCCCAGCGCGGCATGACGAGCGTGAAGCCGGTGCGCACGAGACGCCGGACGGCCCGGCGACTGAGACCCCGGCGCTCTTCGTCGGTGCCGGCGGCATGGGCCTGCCGCCGGAGGCGGGTGAGGACTTGGGCCAGGTCGCCGTTGGTCTCGCGGGCGAGAAGCGAGGTCGGACGGTAGCGGGGAAGGCGCTCGGCGCGGTCGGCATCGGTGGGTTCGGCGCGGGGGCGAGCAGCAGGTCGAGGTCGGAGACGCCGGGGACCGCCATGCCCCGCGGGGGCTGCCCCTAGCGATAGGCGCTGTGCAGCCGCCGGGCGCCGAAGACCTGCGGGGTCCGCTCGCCCACGGCAGCCACCACGCGCGCGTAGGCGGGGGGCACGCGGTCGAGGGAGCCCTCGCGCGCGATGAAGCCGCGGGAGTCCAGTCCCTTCTCGTCCACAGGTGTTCCTCAGCCCCGGCCCTTGCCGGGCTTGTCCGGGCCGCCTGGCAAGAAGGGGGCTGCCACCTGGAGGAAGAGCGCGCGCCGGTCCTCGGGGACGCCGAGGAGTTCGGCCGCCTCCTCCAGGGTGATGCTGGGGGTTCCCGCCCTGCCGCGCCGAGCAGGCGCGGCGGGTGCGGCGGGCGCGGGCAGGTCGTCCTCGGTCAGCTTCCCCGACCGGATGAGGACATCCCGTACGGGCACGCCGAGGGCGCGCGCGAGCCCGCGCATGGTCGCCAGGTCGGGCATGCTCTGCCGCTGCAGCAGCCGGGTGACCGCCGCGCGGTGCACGCCCGCGTCGTCGGCGACCCTGGACCGGCCGCCGCCGCGCGGATGGTCGATGTCGTAGCCCCGGGACCTCATCAGGTCCTCCATCCAGGCCGCGAACTCCTCCAGGAAGTTCCTCGCCATGGGCTCGCTCCCTCCATCCGGGCGCAACAGAGTAATGCGCGTGCGCGAGCGAACTATTGCCGGGCAGAGGGGGCTGACACCGTGCGACGAGGGGGGGACGGAGGGGTTGTGAGGTAGTGAAGCGTTGCGTGCGAACGTGCAATGATCGCGATCGTGTCCAACGCAAAGGTTTCCCAAGGGAATTGTTTGCACGCAAGCCCTTGTTGCGCTCTCGCGCGAGCGAGTAGTTTGCCCCCTAGTCGCGGCACGGCCCTGGCCTTCCCCCGTGGGCTCATGCGTGTCCGTGCCGCGACGCGGAGGGCCTCGGGGTGGCCGTACCCGGAGCAGCCGAAGGGGCCCCGCCGCCCGGCGGGACCCCTTCAGTCGTTGCAGTCGCGTACGCGTATGTGTACGGGCCGGAGACGGCCGTGCGTCAGCGCGAGCGCTTGGCGAGGCGCTCCACGTCCAGCAGGATCACGGCCCGCGCCTCCAGGCGCAGCCAGCCGCGCCCCGCGAAGTCCGCGAGTGCCTTGTTGACCGTCTCGCGGGAGGCGCCGACGAGCTGGGCGAGCTCCTCCTGGGTCAGGTCGTGGACGACATGGATGCCCTCCTCCGACTGCACCCCGAATCGGCGGGAGAGGTCGAGCAGGGCCTTCGCGACGCGCCCCGGCACGTCGGAGAAGACCAGGTCGGACATGGAGTCGTTGGTCCTGCGCAGGCGGCGGGCCACGGCGCGCAGCAGCGCGGTGGCCACCTCGGGCCTGGCGTTGAGCCAGGGCTGGAGGTCGCCGTGCCCGAGGCCGAGGAGCTTCACCTCGGTGAGGGCGGTGGCGGTGGCCGTACGCGGGCCCGGGTCGAAGAGGGAGAGCTCGCCGATGAGCTCGCCGGGACCGAGGACCGCCAGCATGTTCTCGCGGCCATCGGGGGAGGTGCGGTGCAGCTTCACCTTGCCCTCGGTGACCACGTACAGGCGGTCGCCCGGGTCACCTTCGTGGAACAGGGCATCGCCCCGCGCGAGGGTGGCCTCGCTCATGGAGGCGCGCAGCTCGGCGGCCTGCTCCTCATCGAGCGCCGCGAAGAGTGGGGCGCGCCGCAGAACGTCGTCCACGAGATCTCTCCTTGTCGACATGCCCAGGGGGCCGTAACCCCCATGATGCCGGACGGTAAAACTGTGTGATCAAACACAAGTGTGGCGCATCCCTCGCGGAACCCATACGGCAGGGGTCCGATCGGGGTGCCGTTTCCCGGCGACCGGGGCGTATGTCGGTGCCGGGCTTTACTCTGGCCGGGTGTCCAATACGCCGGTGAGAGCACAGGGCAAGGGGGCCGGACGAGTGACTGCGGCAGAAAATTCCGCTGTGGGCGAACAGGCGCCGACCCAGAAGAAAAAAGCCGCAAAGGGAGCAAAAGCCAAGCCGGAGTCCCGGCTCGCGCTCGTCCGCCGCGCTCGCCGGATCAACCGCGAGCTGGCCGACCTCTATCCGTATGCGCACCCCGAGCTGGACTTCGAGAACCCCTTCCAGCTCCTCGTTGCGACGGTCCTCTCCGCGCAGACCACCGATCTGCGCGTCAACCAGACCACCCCCGACCTCTTCGCCGTCTATCCCACGCCCGAGGACATGGCGGCGGCCAACCCGGAGGAGCTGGAGCAGATCATCCGGCCCACCGGCTTCTTCCGCGCCAAGGCGAAGTCGCTGATCGGGCTGTCCGCCGCGCTGCGCGACCGCTTCGGCGGCGAGGTGCCGGGACGGCTCGAGGATCTGGTCACCCTGCCCGGCGTCGGTCGCAAGACGGCGAACGTGGTGCTGGGCAACGCGTTCGGGGTGCCCGGCCTGACCGTGGACACGCACTTCGGGCGGCTGGTCCGGCGCTGGAAGTGGACCGAGCAGGAGGACCCGGACAAGGTCGAGGCCGAGGTCGCAGAGCTCTTCCCCAAGAGCGAGTGGACGATGCTCTCGCACCGGATCATCTTCCACGGCCGCCGCGTCTGCCACTCCCGCAAACCGGCCTGCGGCGCCTGCCCGATCGCCCCGCTCTGCCCGGCGTACGGCGAGGGCGAGACCGACCCGGAGAAGGCGAGGAAACTGCTGAAGTACGAGCTGGGCGGCGCCCCCGGGCAGCGGCTCAAGCCCCCGCCGGACTACCCCGGCAAGCCCGCTCCACCCCTGGGGGCGGAATGACGGGTGCGCGGGAGACCCCGGGGGCCGTGGGGTCCTTCGGGGCTGCGTCCGGTGCCCTCGGCGATGAGATCGCCGTCAGCGCTCAGGGGCTGCCCGAGTGGCTGGAGCCCGTGGCCCGGGCGGCGGAGACCGTGGAGCCGCGGCAGCTGAGCCGATTCCTGCCGCCGGAGTCCGGAGGCCGCCCCTCCGCCGTGCTCATCCTCTTCGGCGAGGACGGCGAAGGCCCCGAGCTGCTCCTCATGGAGCGCGCCGGGACGCTGCGGTCCCACGCCGGGCAGCCGTCCTTCCCCGGCGGCGCGCTCGACCCGGAGGACGGCGATCCGCGGACCGTGGGGCCGGTGCGCGCCGCGCTCCGCGAGGCCCGTGAGGAGACCGGGCTCGACCCCGCCGGTGTCCAGATCTTCGGCGTGCTTCCGGCGCTCTACATTCCGGTGAGCGGCTTCGTCGTGACGCCCGTGCTCGGCTGGTGGCGGACACCGAGCCCGGTCTCGCCGGTCGACCCGGCCGAGACCGCCCGGGTGTTCACCGTGCCAGTGGCGGAACTCACGGACCCGGCCAACCGCGCGCTCACGAGCCATCCCAGCGGCCACAGCGGCCCGGCCTTCCTCGTCCGGGATGCCCTGGTCTGGGGGTTCACGGCCGGTGTGATCGACCGGATTCTGCACTTCGCGGGCTGGGAACGGCCCTGGGACCGCAGCAAGCATGTCCCGCTCGACTGGCGTGCATGAGACGGTGTCCCGGTGAATGTGCTGGACATCCTTCTGTTGCTCGCCGCCGTGTGGTTCGCGATCGTCGGTTACCGCCAGGGCTTCGTCGTCGGCATCCTGTCGGTGATCGGCTTCATCGGCGGCGGCCTCGTGGCCGTCTACCTGCTTCCCGTGATCTGGGACCAGGTCACTGACGAGGCCACTCCCGGGACGGGCGCCGCGGTCGCGGCGGTGGTCGTCGTCATCGTATGCGCCTCGGTCGGGCAGGCCTTCACCACGCACCTGGGCAACAAGCTCCGCCGGTATATCACCTGGTCACCGGCGCGCGCCCTGGACGCGACCGGTGGCGCGCTGGTCAACGTCGTCGCGATGCTGCTGGTGGCCTGGCTCATCGGCTCGGCCCTGGCCGGGACTTCGCTGCCCACCCTCGGCAAGGAGGTCCGCGACTCCAAGGTGCTGCTCGGCGTCTCGCGCGTGGTCCCGGAGTCGGCCAACACCTGGTTCGCGGACTTCAGCTCCGTCCTCGCGCAGAACGGCTTCCCGCAGGTCTTCAGCCCGTTCTCCAACGAGCCGATCACCTCGGTCCCCGCCCCCGACCCCCGGCTCGCGACCAGCCCGGTCGCCGACCGCGCCCAGCGCAGCATCGTGAAGGTCGTCGGCACCGCGCCCGGCTGTGCCAAGGTCCTCGAGGGCACCGGCTTCGTCTTCGCCCCGAACCGCGTGATGACCAACGCACATGTGGTGGGCGGAGTCGACGAGCCGACCGTGCAGATCGGCGGCGAGGGCAGGCTCTACGACGCGCGGGTCGTCGTCTACGACTGGGAGCGCGACATCGCCGTCCTCGACGTCCCCTCCCTCCGGGCACCCGCCCTCCGGTTCACCGAAGGCGACGCCCGCAGCAGCGACAGCGCGATCGTCGCCGGCTTCCCGGAGAACGGCGCGTTCGACGTACGGGCGGCCCGCATCCGCGGACGTATCCAGGCCAACGGCCCGGACATCTACCACCGCGGCACGGTCAGCCGCGACGTGTACTCCCTCTACGCGACGGTCCGGCAGGGCAACTCCGGCGGACCGCTGCTCACTCCGGACGGCCGCGTCTACGGGGTGGTCTTCGCCAAGTCGCTGGACGACGCGAACACCGGGTACGCGCTGACGGCGGACGAGGTGCGCGAGGACATCCTCAAGGGCCGTACGACCACCCGGCCGGTGGACAGCCAGGGCTGCGCGCTCTAGCGGCCGTTCGCCGACCGCCGGGCCGGCTAGCCGCGTGGATGGCGCAGCCGCGCCGACACCCAGCGGGCGCGGCGGCGGAGAATGCGCGGGATGCCCAGTTGGAGATCTGGGATCCGGCCGGGACGCCCCGCGACGATCACCCCCTGCGGGGTGGTGCGCGCGGCGGAGGCGCGACGGCTGCGAGCTGCGTTGTCCCGGGGAGAGGCCCCCGTACTCCCTGCATCGTGGGAGTCGTGCGTCCAACCCATACCGGGAAGCGTGCCCGTGACGCATGGTCGGTAACCGCCTCCGGGACGGCCAATCGGCCTATGCGGCGGGCAATTGGCGTTCGTAGGAGGGATGTACGGGAGTGGTCCTCAGCGGTCCGGCTCGGGGTCCTTCAGCCAGTTGATGAGCTCGGTGGAGAAGGCGACGGGATCCTCCTCGTGGGGGAAGTGCCCGAGCCCGTCGAACAGCCGCCAGCGATACGGCGCCTCGACGTACTCCCCCGAACCCGCCGCGCTCCGCGTCCGCATGACCGGGTCGAGCGAGCCGTGCAGATGGAGCGTCGGCACCCGCACCGGCCGCTTCATGCGCCGGTTGAACTGGATCCCGTCCGGCCGGGCCACCGACCGGACCATCCACCGGTACGGCTCGATCGCGCAGTGCGCCGTCGACGGGATGCTCATCGCGCGCCGGTAGGCCTGCACCGCCTCCTCCTCGGGCGGCCGGGGCCCCGACCAGTCCCTGATCAGTCGCTCCACCAGCGCCGCGCCGTCCGCGGTCAGCCGCCGTTCGGGGATCCACGGCCGCTGGAAGCCCCAGATGTGGCTGCTCGCCGCGGACTGCTTGACGTCGGCGAGCATGGCCGAGCGCCAGCGCCGCGGGTGCGGCATCGAGCAGACCGCGAGCCGCCGGACCAGCTTCGGCCGCATCACGGCCGCCGTCCAGGCCAGATAGCCGCCCAGGTCGTGGCCGACGAGCGCGGCGTCGGGCTCGCCGAGGGAGCGGATCACGCCGGTCACGTCGAGCGCGAGGTTCGCCGGGTCGTAGCCACGCGGCGTACGGTCACTGCCGCCGACCCCGCGCAGGTCCATGGCCACGGCGCGGAAGCCCGCGTCGGCGAGCGCGGTCAGCTGGTGGCGCCAGGACCACCAGAACTGCGGGAAGCCGTGCAGCAGCAGCACGAGCGGGCCGTCGCCGGCCTCGGCGATATGGAAGCGGGCGCCGTTGGCGGCCACGTCCCGGTGCGTCCAGGGGCCGTCGAGCCGTACGACCGAGGCTGAGGTGTCGGGAACCGTCATACTGATGAGCGTGTCACAGTCGCGTCCGCGGGGCGCGAGCCGACCGCCGGGCGGGGATGCGGCTTGACGCCCTGAAGCACCGCGGCGGTCTGCTTGGCCGAGGTGATGGACTTCTGCGGCGGCTTGACCTTCTTGAACTTGGCGACGGCGAAGAGCCCGAGCAGCGCGGCGATGACGAGGTAGGCCGCCCCCACGATGAGGAAGGACCAGGCCAGGCCGAGGCCGAGGTTGTGGATGCCGTACGCGGCCGCGAAGCTCAGCACCGGCAGGGCGAACAGCGCCAGGATTCCGGCCGCCGTGATCGCGCCGCCGCCGATGCCCGCACGCTTGACGTCCCGCCGGATCTCCGCCTTGGCCAGGGCGATCTCGTCGTGCACCAGGGCGGACAGATCGGCCGTTGCCGAGGCCACCAGCCGGCCGAGGCTGCGGTCGCCGTCCTGCTCGACTGAGCTCATCGCTGCATCCCTCTTCTCTTCACTGCTTGCGTGCACTCATCGGTGCTGCCTTCATGCCTTCATGTCTTCAGTGCACCAACCCGCCGGTTGCCCTCCAGATCATGCCGGACCGTCGTCGTTTGTGCCTCTGCCCGCGGCCACTTCGGCAAGCCGCCGGTGCTCGGCGGCCTTCGCCTCGTGGATGGCCGCCATCCGCAGGTGGTACTCGGGGTTGTCCAGCTCGTAGATGTCGGGGATGCCGTCGTGGTCCTCGTCCCGCTCCTCGTCGTCGCACAGCGTCCGGTACTTGACGTCCCGGAGCTTGAGCAGCGCGGTCGCGAGCACCGCCGCCATCAGCGAGCCGACGAGCACCGCCGCCTTGACCTCGCCGGCGAGGACCGGGTCGCCGGGGAACGCGAGGTCGCCGATGAGGAGCGAGACGGTGAAGCCGATCCCGGCGAGCGAGGCGACGGCGAAGACGTCGGCCCACGCCAGGTCCTCGTTCAGCTCGGCTCGGGTGAAGCGGGCGGCGAGCCAGGAGCCGCCGAAGACACCGGCGGTCTTGCCCGCGACGAGCCCGATGACGACGCCCAGCGGCTCCGGCTTGGTGAAGACGTCGCCGAGCGAGTCCCCCGAGACCGTCACCCCTGTCGCGAAGAGGGCGAACAGCGGCACCGCGAGCCCGGCCGAGAGCGGGCGTACGAGGTGCTCGATGTGCTCCGCGGGCGAGTGCTCCTCGCCGTCCCGGACCGTGCAGCGGAGCATCAGGCCCATCGCGACACCGGCGACGGTGGCGTGCACCCCGCTCGCGTGCATCAGCGCCCAGATGACGAGGGCCAGCGGCACGTAGACGTACCAGCCGCGTACGCCCCTTCGATGCAGGAACCAGAAGAGGGCGAGGCCGCCGGCGGCGAGGCCCAGCTCCAGGAAGTGGATCTGGGTGGTGAAGAAGACCGCGATGATCAGGATCGCGAAGAGGTCGTCGACGACGGCGAGGGTGAGCAGGAAGGCGCGCAGTGAGGACGGCAGGGAGGTGCCGATGACCGCGAGGACGGCGAGCGCGAACGCGATGTCGGTGGCGGTCGGCACCGCCCAGCCGCCCAGGTCTCCGCCGCCGCCCGCGTTCACGGCGACGTAGAAGAGCGCCGGGACGGCCATGCCGCAGATCGCGGCGACGACCGGGAGGGCGGCGGCCTTGGGCTCGCGCAGCTCGCCCGAGACCAGCTCGCGCTTGAGCTCGATCCCCGCGACGAAGAAGAAGATGGTGAGCAGGCCGTCCTGGGCCCAGGAGCCGACGGACAGGTGGAGGTGCAGCGACTCGGGTCCGAAGGAGAAGGCCCTGACGTCCTGATAGACGTCGCTCAGCGGGGTGTTGGCCAGGATGAGCGCGGCGATCGCGGCGGCCAGCAGGAGGACACCGCCCACGGTCTCGGCGCGCAGGGCGTCCGCCACGAAGGTCCGCTCGGGGAGCGAGAGACGTCCCAGGAACTTACGGGCGTTGGGCGCGGCCACGGGTGGGACCTCCGGTCGGCATCGGCTGCGAAAGGCCCCGGCCGGATGAGGAAATGGCAGGAGCACTTGCCGACCAGACTTCCCGGCACACCCTGAGAACTTGCCGCGATGTTGACGCGACGGACCCAGCTTAGCCGCAACGGTGAGGGGTGACCCGCGGCCGCGGGTCACCCCTCACCTGCAATAACGCTGTGACCTGCTCAGTCTTCGCTTGCGGCGGTGGGCAGTTTGCTCTGGATGAGTTCCATGACGGAGGAGTCGGTGAGGGTGGTCACGTCGCCGAGTGTGCGGTTTTCGGCGACGTCGCGGAGGAGTCTGCGCATGA